>DOUP01000213.1 GCA_003520545.1 Maritimibacter sp.
CCAGTCGTCGAGTGCAGGGTTCGGGCCGTCTGACGTCGATGACTTCGCCCCGGATTGCAGAGCATCGAGGACGTCCAGATTGTGGACCACCGCGCCCGTCGATGCCACCGTCGTCGCGATAGACCTCTGGAATTCCTGGGATTTCACCTGGTGTCGCGCGCCGAAATAGAAGCTGACGATTGCGCCCAACAGCCACCACAGCGGTTCCGGCACCAGCGCGATCCCGTTCATCCGAGCGGCGAACCAGACCGGGTTCACCATCGCCGAGACGAACAATCCGAGCGTGCCCAAGGCCATCGCCGGACGCGGCACGCGGTTCAAACCGTCGATGAAGCGATCCCATAGCCCTTTCTTGGGCAGAGCAAACTCGGCGCCAAACTGCGCCAAAGCTGCCGCCTGTGCCGCCGCTTCACGCTGCGCTCCGGCTTCCGCGTTCTCCCAGAACACGCCGGCGGTCTCCTTGACCACATTGCGCCCGCCCCCGAAGACAAGGTTCATCGCCCCCTCGATCACACCCATTTGGCAACCCGCGCACGATGCTCGGCCTCCGTCAGATGATATTTCGGGGAAATGAACGCCTCGGCGCGCTTGATCCAGCCGCCTTTGCCCCCGTCACGCCGCCGAGCATACTTGCGGCTTTTCGGGCGCTGGTCGGCCAAGCGGTAGTAATAGTTCCGCCGCTCGATCCCATAGGCATCCGCGATGTGATCCGGCGCTTTCGCCGCAGCGGCCTGCGCCGCGCCGATGGTTTGCGGTCCGATGGCGCCATCGACCGAACAGGGAAATCCCATCTTGCCCAACAGGCGCTGGAGCAATTTCACCGCGTTTGCGCCCGCGTTCACGTACATGTCGAAGACACTCGGCTGCAGCATCTCCGGCAGCGCGTCGATGTGCGGACCTTTGAAGTAGTGATGAATGAATATGTCGGTCGCGGTGTCCCGGCTCAGGGCCTTCACGTCCGCGGTGTCGACCTTGCCATCGCCCGTCAGATCGAGCCCCAATCGACGCATCGTTGCGATAGTGACGCCGTATTTCGTCGCGCCACCCGGATCGTCGGGATCGTTCACGTATCCGCCCTCACGGGCGACAATCGCCTCAGCGATCTCTCGAACCGATGCCATGTCTCTGCCTCGCGTTTGGTTGCAAGACAGAGGTTCTTCTCAAATGGTTAACGTCGGTGAAATCAGGAGTTCGGCTCCTGATAGACCCCCTGTTCCTTCAGGCTGTCGACCACTTCCTTGGGCATGTATTCCTCGTCGTGTTTGGCAAGAATATCAGAAGCTTGGAAAACGCCGTTCACATAGGACCCCGTGCCGATCATGCCTTGGTTCTCGCCAAAGAGATCCGGCAGAACGCCGGTGAAGGTCACCGGGATCGACGCCCCGCCATCGGTCACGTTGAACCGCACTTCTTCGCCCTCGCCACGAACCAGAGTTCCCTCTTCAACCAGCCCGCCGATCCGGAAAACCTCGGATTCTGCTGGCGGTTCGGCGATGATCTGGCTTGGCGCGCGGAAGTAATTGATCCCATCGCGGAACGCGAAACCGATCAAACCGGTGGCAATGATCAACGCCACGAAGGCGAATAGAATAATCTGCACCCGACGCCGCTTCTTCAGCCCCTTCATACCAGCCATGTCACTCTCCCTTAGGGAAACACCGGAGCGACCATGAGCCCCGCCGTTTCAGTTTCACCCAGCATCAAGTTGGCATTCTGCATCGCCTGCCCGCTCGACCCTTTTGCAAGATTGTCGAGCGTGGACACGATCAGCGCCCGCCCCGGCACACGGTCGCCCACGACGCCGATATGGCATTGGTTGGAGGCGGTCACCTGTCCCATGCCCGGCGCTTGCCCATAGGGCAGAACGGTCACGAAAGGTTCCGCTTCATAGCGTGCGACAAGACTATTGTGGATCGCTTTGGGATCACCTTCCACGTAACAATCCGCGATGATGCCCCGATTGACCGGCACCAGATGCGGCGTGAAGATGATCTCGACCTTACGTCCCGCAATGGCGCTGAATTCCTGGTCAAACTCCGCCAGATGGCGGTGTTTGCCGCCTTGCGCATAGCCAAGCACATCCATGGACCGCTCGGCAAACAGCATGTTTTCCTTGAGCGAGCGTCCGGCCCCGGAGACCCCGTTTTTCAAGTCACAGATGATACGGTCAAGATCGACAAGTTGATCCTCGATCAACGGCCGCAGCGCATATTGCACGGTTGCCGCGTTACCCCCGGTGCCAGCAACCAAACGCGCATCGCGGATCTCATCGCGATAGAATTCGGTCAGCCCATAAACCGCCTGTTTCTGGAGCTCGACGGCCACGTGTTCGGCGCCGTACCATTTTTCATATTCCGCCGGATCGCGCAGCCGAAAGTCCGCCCCAAGGTCCACGACCTTCACCGTTTCAGGCAAGTCGCGCACCAGCGCCTGGCTCAATCCGTGAGGGAGCGCCGCGAATGCCAAATCGACGCCGGAAAAGTCAATCTCTTCCATCGTCACCAGCCTGGGCAGATCATAGGCGCGCAGATGCGGATAGACGTCCGCCATCTCCATCCCGGCCTTGCGATCCGCCGACAACGCGACGATCTCAAAGCTTGGATGGGTCGCAATGAGCCTGACAAGCTCGGCGCCGGTGTAGCCCGACGCGCCCAGAATGGCGATTTTATGGGTCATTAGTCCGTATCCTGTTCCGCAACGCTATGTAGGCGTTCTTGCGCCCCCGCGCAATTCACGCCGCTTCAAACGTGATTTTACGTCGCAGGAAGCGCGTCGCCCCTGCTGATACCTTTTCGGGGTTGCCGGTGGTGAGGAACTTGGTCTCCGACCCGCTACCAAGCATCGCCGGATGGCGCTCCAGGTAATCGGCAAGGCTGGCGGCGACCAGGTTGGCTTGCGAATACACCGCCACGTCCGGTCCCAGCGCCTCCTGGAAGGTCTCTGCCATGATCGGATAATGCGTGCAGCCGAGGATTGCCGCCTCGGGCGTCGGCATCTTGCGTTTCAAAGCATCGACATGGGACCGCACCAAGGCGTCGGCCAGGATCATGTCGCCCTCTTCGATGGCATCGACGACCCCACCGCAGGCCTGCGCCTCGACGTCCACACCGATCGCACGAAACGCCAACTCCCTCTGAAACGCGCGGCTTGCCACGGTGGCGGGCGTGGCAAACAGCGCCACATGTTTGACCGCCACTTCGCGCGGCGGCGAGTTGTCGCCCCACGACCGCTCGGTCAAGGCTTCGATGAGCGGCACGAACACCCCCAGAACGCGTTTGTCCGACGGCAGCCAGCTTTCCTGCATCCGGCGCAGCGCAGCGGCGGACGCGGTGTTGCAGGCAAGGATGACAAGGTCGCAGCCTTCTTCCCAGAGGCGCGACACGGCCTTGGTGGTCAAGTCGTAGACGTCATCGGCGTCGCGCACCCCGTAGGGCGCGTTGGCATTGTCGCCGAAGTAGACGAATGGCACGTCCGGCAGGCGCTTCGACACGGCGTCCAACACCGTCAAACCGCCCAAACCGCTATCAAAAATCCCAACCGCCATGGTGTCTGTCCCGTCTCCGCGCGGGCGCACCGTGCGCCCTGGCATTGCCGGAAACCATTAGGCACCTTGCCACGGAAAATCCACCGCGTTTTCGATGGACAGCAAAAACCGGCACGCTAAAAGACTACTCCGCAGCTTCTGCCCGACCTCCCTGTCTGAACGCCGCCAAGATCTCTTCGCGCCGCTTGGCGGCTTTCTCGGCGTTGGCCATCTTCACGGGCCCGAAGCCACGGATTTCCAGTGGTAGCTTGGCAAGCGCGACCGCAGCCTCGGGATCGCCCGACCCCCAGTCGCTGAGCACTCTGTCCATGTCGGCTTCGTATTGAGCAATCAGGGCGCGCTCCAACTTGCGTTCTTCCGAGTAGCCAAATGGATCCAGCGCCGTACCGCGCAGCCCTTTGAGCTTCGGCAAGAGGCCCAGCGCTTTGACCATACCCTCGCCGAACTTGCGTTTCACCGGTCGCCCGTTCGGGCCTTCGGTGCCGAAAATCGGCGGCGCGAGATGAACGGAAAGCTTCAAATCCCCTTCGAAGGCCTTCTCGGCCTTGGCCCGCGTGTCCCGCATGAGCCGCCCGACTTCGTATTCGTCCTTGTAGGCTAGCAGCTTGTGATAGCCCAACGCGATCCCTTCGCGCATCTCTTCCGTCGGCGCCCGGTCCACAAGCGCACGGTAACGCTTGGCCAGCGCCGCGTTCTGATACGCGGTCAGATGCTCTTCCCGGAACGCGATCTTCTCGTGCAGGGTCTTCGGCTTCTCGACAACCTTGTCGAGGTTCGCAGCCCGCGTCGCGGCGTCCTGGTCATGGGCAACCCAGCGCCCGGTCTCGAACGCCCGCTTGTTTCGGTCCGGAGCCTGCCCGTTCAGGTCAATGGCCGCCATCAACGCCTCGTGGCTGATCGGCACCAACCCGTTTTGCCAGGCCGCGCCCAGCACCATCATGTTTGAGAAAATAGAGTCACCCAGCAGGGCTTCCGCCATCTCCGTCGCGTCGAACATGGCCAGCTTGTCTTTCATCCGCGCCTCCAGCGAGAGCGCCAACCGGTCGCCGGGAATGGTGAACTCCGTATCCCGCGTGAAATCACCGGTCACCGTTTCATGGCTGTCCACCACGGCACCCGTGCGCCCGGTCGAGGTCAGGCCCAGCGTTTGCGGCGTGGCCGACACGACCAACTCGCCCCCGATGAGCGCATCGCACTCGCCGGTCGCGACACGGATCGCCGAAATGTCCGACGGATCGTTGGCGATCCGCAGATGGACCAACACCGCGCCGCCTTTCTGCGCCAAGCCCGCCATCTCCATCATTCCGGCACCCTTGCCGTCGATATGCGCCGCCTGCGCCATGATCGCACCAATGGTCACCACACCGGTGCCACCGACCCCGGTAATCACCGTGTTCCACGTGCCCTGGATCGCGGGCAGAGCCGGGTCTGGTATCTCTGGCAGGTCGACATCAGCGGCTTGCCGTTTCTTGGGCGTTCCCCCTTCGACCGTGACGAAGCTCGGGCAGAAGCCTTTGAGGCAGGAGTAGTCCTTGTTGCAGGATGACTGGTCAATTGCCCGCTTGCGGCCCAATTCCGTTTCGACCGGCACGATGGACACGCAGTTCGACTGCACCCCGCAATCGCCACAGCCTTCGCAAATGTCCGTATTGATCATCACCCGACGATCCGGGTCCGGGAAGGTGCCACGTTTACGCCGCCGCCGTTTTTCCGCCGCGCAGGTCTGCACGTAGAGGAGCACCGTGGTGCCCGGCACCTTTTGCAACTCTTCCTCAACCGGGATCAACTCGTCCCGCGTGCGCACTTCAACCTCGGACGGAAACTCGCTCGTGTCCAACCCTTCCTTGGGATCATGCACGAGCACGAGTTTTTTCACCCCGGCGGCGACCATTTCCCTGGCGATCCTGAGCGAATCCAAGCCACCCTCGTTGGCCTGTCCGCCGGTCATAGCGACAGCGTCGTTATAAAGGATCTTGAAGGTAATATTGGTGCCCGCGGCAATCGCGGCCCGCACCGCCTGGATACCCGAGTGGTTATAGGTGCCATCCCCCAAATTCTGGAACACATGCTTGCGCGTCGAGAACGGCGCTTCCCCGATCCAGTTCGCACCCTCGCCGCCCATATGGGTGAACCCGAGCGTTGACCGGTCCATCCACTGGACCATGTAGTGGCAGCCAATCCCCGCGTAGGCCCGGCTACCCTCTGGCAGTTTCGTCGAGGTGTTATGCGGGCAGCCCGAACAGAAATACGGAAGCCGCGCGGCAATCGCTTCGGCATTGTCGGCTTTCTGGGCCTCCTGCACCTTGGCCATGCCGCCCCGGATCGCCTCGGTCTCGCGCCCTTCTTCGATCAGGACACCGCCGATCTTTTCGGCGATGAACATCGGATCGAGCGCATAGCGCGTCGGGAACATTTCGACCTGACGCCCGTGTTCCCAGCTATCACCCTTGTGCCAGCCATACACACGCCGTCCCCGGCGATCGTCGAAGATCGCCTCCTTGATCTGCACTTCGATCAACTTGCGCTTCTCTTCCACCACGACGATCAGGTCGAGACCCTCGGCAAATTCATGGAAGCTTTCCATGTCCAGCGGCCAGGTCTGGGCGACCTTGTAGGTCGTGATCCCGAGCCGCTCTGCCTCCGCCTCGTCAATCCCGAGAAGTGACAGGGCGTGCACAAGGTCGAGCCAGTTCTTGCCCGCCGCGACGAACCCGATCTTGGCCCCCGGCTTGCCCCAGACCCGTTTGTCGATCTTGTTGGCCCGCGCATAGGCTTCGGCCGCGAACCGTTTGTAGTCGATCATCCGGGCTTCCTGAACGATCCGGTCATCTACCAACCTGATATTCAGACCGCCCTCGGGCATTTCGAACTCCGGCGTCACGAGGTTCATGCGCTCGGCGCGCCCGTCAACGACAGCCGTCGCCTCCACGGTATCCTTCATCAACTTCAAACCAGCCCAAAGCCCGGAGAACCGGCTCAACCCAAAGCCATATATGCCGAGATCGAGGATTTCCTGCACACCTGCCGGACTGAGCACGGGCATATAGGCATCGACCATGGCCCAGTCGGATTGGTGCAACACGGTGGAACTTTCGCCAGTATGGTCATCGCCCATCGCCATGAGCACACCACCATTTGCCGAAGACCCGGCCATATTGGCGTGGCGCATCACGTCGCCNNACCCGCCGTATTCAACCCGGCGGCCCTGTCGCGCGCCGATTGCATGAGCATCAGCCGGACCATTGCCTGAGTGCCGTTGAGCAGCACCGGGGATTTCGTGAGGTCAAACCGGTCCCTGAGGGACACGTCTTGCCGTGTCATCGCACACCTCCGATTAGCGATTGGGCAGGTTCAGGCTAGGAGAATGCCAAGTATAAGTAAAATTGTAAAAACTCTTCCCCTCGCTCTGGCAATCCGCGACAAGTTCTGGGAAAGACATTAACATAAGCACACAGTTTTGCGTTACATTGGACCCCTATGGACTGGGATAAACTCAGAATCTTTCATGCCGTCGCAGACGCGGGAAGCCTCACCCATGCGGGTGACACGCTCAATTTGAGCCAATCTGCCGTGTCGCGGCAGATTCGCGGGCTCGAAGAGAGCCTGAATGCGACTCTGTTCCACCGCCATGCGCGCGGCCTGATTCTGACCGAACAAGGCGAACTCCTGTTCGATGCCACCCGCGCCATGACCCAGCGTCTCGACGCGGCGGTCGCCCGGATTCGCGACTCGAAGGAAGAAGTGTTCGGCGAGTTGCGCGTTACCACGACCACCGGGTTCGGCTCCCTCTGGCTCGCACCGCGCCTCCCCAAGCTCTACGAAAAGCACCCCGACCTGCGGATCGACCTGATGCTGGAAGAGCGCGTGCTCGACCTGCCCATGCGCGAAGCCGACGTGG
>DOUP01000211.1 GCA_003520545.1 Maritimibacter sp.
TGGCGTTTTCACGCCCCTGCCCGATCCGTTCATCTCCATAGGAGAACCAGGCACCGGACTTCTCGACCACGCCAGCCTTGACGCCAAGGTCCAGAAGTTCGCCGGTCTTGGAAATGCCTTCGCCATACATGATGTCGAACTCGACCTGTTTGAATGGCGGCGCGACCTTGTTCTTCACGACCTTCACGCGCGTGGCGTTGCCGACAACTTCGTCACGGTCCTTGATCGCCCCGATCCGGCGAATATCCAACCGAACGGAGGAATAGAATTTCAGCGCGTTCCCGCCCGTGGTGGTTTCCGGCGACCCGAACATCACGCCGATCTTCATCCGGATCTGGTTGATGAAGACCACCATGCATTTGGAGCGCGAGATCGAGCCGGTGAGTTTGCGCATGGCTTGGCTCATCAGCCGGGCCTGCACGCCGACGCTGGAATCGCCCATGTCGCCTTCAAGTTCGGACTTCGGGGTGAGGGCCGCGACCGAGTCGACCACGACCATGTTCACCGCGCCCGACCGCACCAGGGTGTCCACGATTTCAAGCGCCTGCTCGCCGGTGTCGGGCTGCGAAATCAGAAGCTCGTCCAGATCGACCCCAAGCCGTTTGGCATACTGCGGGTCGAGCGCGTGCTCTGCGTCAACAAAGGCGCAAACGCCGCCCTTTTTCTGTTCTTCCGCCACCGCATGAAGCGTGAGCGTCGTCTTGCCCGAGCTTTCAGGGCCATAAATCTCGATGATCCGACCTTTCGGAAGGCCGCCGATCCCAAGCGCAATGTCGAGGCCAAGGGAACCGGTCGAGGTGGATTCGATCTCGGACACCGGGTTGTCGGCCCCGAGTTTCATGATCGAGCCCTTGCCGAATTGACGTTCGATCTGGGCCAGAGCCGAATCGAGGGCTTTTTGTTTTTCGCTGTCGCGCTTCATATCGAGTTCCAGAAGGTTCGCCGTTGCCATGTCTTGCATCCTTATTCCACACCCGAAACCGGGTAGCAATTGCCGCTCTTGTTCGCCTCTTGTTCTTATTTCGTTAATGAAGAACAAAAGAGAACATTTCAAGTAAAATTCGATACACCGATCCTGCGCAGATGAAGGTTAACAAACCTTTGACGTTCAAGCGTCCGTTGATCGACGGCCAAATCCGGCCGAAATCCGGCGGGTTGGGCTAGTGGATCTGCGCGGAAACCGTGGCCGTGAGTTCGGATAGAGAGAACGGCTTGGGCAGGAAGACCGAGTTGGGAATGCGTTTTTGATGCTCGGAGACCGAATCCTCGGAGTAGCCCGACACGAAAACCACCCGAACGCCCGGCCTGTCTTCCAGCGCCTTGGCGACCCAGGTTGGCCCGTCCATTCCCGGCATGACCACGTCGGTCACGACGACATCGACCTCGACCTCCGGGTCAGACAGCAGGCGCAACGCGGCCTCCGCGTTTTCCGCTTCCATCACGCTATACCCGCGCAACCGCAAAGCCCGGCTTGCAAAGGCCCGCACCGGCGCTTCGTCTTCGACCAACAACACATTCCCGCCGCGCAGGGCGCTCGGATCGTGGGTGGGATTGGGCAGCCTTTGGCCTGACCCATCGCCGCCGGCCATTGCGTTCGGCGCGTCTTTGTCGGGTCGCTCAGGATCTGTCCCGGTCGGTGGCTCGGTCGGGACCGCGTCGTGTTCCATTGGCGCATCGCTCGCACGGTGCACGGGAAAATACAGCGTAAAGGTGGTGCCGGACCCGACCACCGAGTCGACGAAAATATATCCGCCGGACTGTTTGACGATGCCATAGGCCATCGACAAGCCAAGCCCGGTCCCCTTTCCGGCGCCCTTGGTCGTGAAGAAGGGTTCGAAAATCCGCTCAAGCTTGTCGGCGGGAATGCCCTGCCCCTCGTCGACGACCCGAACTGTCACATAGTCGCCGTCCGGCACCCGAACATGGTCGCGCTCCAACGCCACGTCCAGATTGATGTTACGCACGTCCAACCGGATCTTGCCGCCCTCGGGCATCGCGTCGCGGGCGTTGACGACAAGGTTCATGATCACCTGTTCCAGCTTGCGTTTGTCCGCCCGGATCGGTCGAACCTCCTGATCCTGTTGAAAATCAAGGGTGATTTTCTCTCCGACCAATCGCCCAAGCAGATGGGACAGGTCCGACATGCTGTCGGACAGGTCGATCACATCAGGCCGCAGATGTTGCTTGCGTGAAAACGCGAGCAGCTGGCCGACCAGCGCCGCGGCCCGGTTCGCATTCTGGGAAATCTGGGTCAGATCGGCGTAATCCTGATCGTTTTCCTCGTGCCGCATCAGAAGCAGATCGCAGTGCCCGGAAATCGCCGTCAGCACATTGTTGAAATCGTGCGCCACGCCGCCAGCCAATTGACCGATTGCCTGCATTTTCTGGCTCTGCACGAACTGGTTTTCCAATGTCTTGAGCTCGGTCGCATCATTCAGAACCACGATGAGCGCATCGCCCTGCTCTTCCCGAACCCGTTCGAGCGAGATCTGCACGAATGTCTCCTGGTCTCTTTTCGAGGCAAGAACGGTTTCCGTGCGCCCCAGGTTTCGCCCGGTCCAGGCCTCGTTCAGCCAATCATCGAGTGGACGCCCGAGACCCTCGACCAAGTCGGACAAATGCCCCACGTCGTCGCCCTTGACCCCAAGAAGCCGACGCGCCCTGAGGTTGGACATGGCGATCCGACCAGCACGATCGAGCTTGAGGATCGGAACCGGGAGCGTTTCTACCACGCCCCATTCGGACTGCGCCACTATGGGCCGGGCCGGTTCCGGCAAGAGATACACTTCGCAACGCCCGGCGGACAGCGCCACCTGAAACACCTGCATTCGCAGGGCGCCCTGTGTTGAGCGCAGGGTCTGGATTTCGCCGCTTTTCAAAGGCAGGTCCGTGAACACGCGGTCGAGGCTGGTCTCGCGGCCCCCGAGAAGCCGCCGCATCGGATCGTTCATGAAGAGGATCGTCCCCATCTGCGACACCGTCATCATCGGCACGCCGATCGACTCGCCTGCGTGTCCGGGGTTTGAATGCGCACCCAGATCGTCAAGCCGCCAGAGAAATCCGTCACGTCCGATACGATGCACGGAAATCAGGAGACGGTCGCCTCGGACCGGTATTTCCTTGCGCGCCGCCCCAAGTGCCATGGCCTTGTTTTGAAGCCGGTACAGGATCGAAGCGGGCTGCGCGACCTTGTCATCGAGAAGGCTCGCGATCGTGCCGCCGGATCTTGCGCCGAACCGTTCCCGCGCGGCCCGGTTGGCATAACCGATCTCGCCGTCGATATCCGTCGTGAGGGAGGGTGCTGCATCCTCCGCCACCAGGGAGGCGACCGTCTCATACATGGTTTGCCGAGAGCGTTGGTAGCGGTAGCGCAACCCATATGTCAGGACCACGAGCGCCAGGAACGTCAATCCGAACACTCCAAGGAACGCGGCCGCCAAGTCGTGTGGAACCAGGAGCGAAACCACGCTGGCCGCCAAGCCCAACACGGCAAAGGCCGGAACCCGGCCCATCTGGGAAAGAGCCGCCCGGGTCATCGGGCCAGGAGACAACGCGGATTGTGACAAAACTTCCTCGCACACGATTCGACAGCTCCCCTAGGGAACGCCGTTAATCTTAAGACCAGATTAATTGAACCGCGCTTTACAATCCAGAGTTGTCTCTGTCGCTCTTAAGTTGTTTTCCTAAGCACCGCGATAAAAAACCCGTCTGCTCCGTCGAGCGGGGTTAACCGTCGTTCCGTGACGCAGGTCCACGCTGGGTGACGGTTCAGAAACGCCCTGACCTGATCTTCGTTCTCTTCCCGCAACAGCGAGCATGTCGCGTAGGCCAACTGCCCCCCTGGCTCTACAATAGCCGTGATCTCATCGAGGATTCGCGCCTGTAGCGCGGTCAGCTCCTCCAAGCGCCCTGGCGAAAACAGCCACTTTCCGTGCGGAGCGCGCCGCCACGACCCCGAACCGGAACAGGGCGCATCGGCGAACACCACCTGGTAGGTTTGTGTCACGCTCTCCGGCGACAGGATCTCCACCGTCGCGCCGGCACGGGATGCGCGGCCTGGAATGTCCTTCATCCGCCCGGCGTCGATGTCATGCGCGCTTACCTTCGCGCCTCGTGCCGCCGCGGCGAGGGCTTTGCCGCCGCCACCCGCGCAGTAGTCCAGGAATGTCACGCCCGGCACGATACCCAGGACGTCCAGGATCGCCTGACTGGCGGCATCCTGGATTTCGACCAGACCCTGTTCATAGGCCTTGGACAGGTGAACGCGGCGCGCGCCCTCTGTCACTTCCAACGCGGTCTCGCTCAGGCGATGGGGCACGGTCACGATCCCTTCATCCGCGAGTCGCGCCTGTGCTTCGGCGCGCTCGATCCTTGCCACGTTGACCCGGAGGAACACCGGCGCGCGGGTCTTCAGGATCTCCGCCACCGCGCGCCAATCGTTGCCCAGCGATGCCTCGAACAGCGGCACGACCCAGTCCGGAAGATCATAACGCACGGCATCGGACAGCCTGCTGACGTCCACTTCGCGGCGCTCGTTCTCGGTCAACGGGTCCGGCGCGAACCGTTCGCCGGAGAAGACCGGGTCCGGATCGTCGCCCAGGGCCCGCAGCCGTCCCAGGACCATCGCGCGCCCATCCTCGCCTTGGCCAAGCGCCGCGAAGGACCGGGCCGCGCGCACGCAGTCGTAGACGATATCGCGGACGGCCGCCCGGTCCTTGGACCCGGCAAATCGCGACCGACGCGCCCAGCGGGTCAGGGCCTGTTCCGGCGCGGCACCTGCACACCAATCGTCCAGAATCGCGATTGCCGCCGCTTGGCGCGCCGCGGGCGTCATGTTGCCCGCTCCCGCCCGGTATCCTTGTCCATCGTCATTTGCGCGTCCTTTTCAGTGTGTTGCGGCTGTCCCCGAGCGCCAGCCCGCAACACGCCACGCCCGGCAATTCGCCCCGCTCTATCCACCCCCGACGCCGAACGTCAAGCGCGGGCCGGTTGCCAGCACGGTGCCAGTCCACGGCCTGTGGAACAGCTTACCGTCTCAAATGTTGGGACCAAGCCCCCACGGCGCAAAAGAAACCCGCGCACCCCATGAAAGGACGCCTTCTGATGACGGCCCAGACACCCGACATGCCAACCGAGCGGGACACCGAGGGCCCGCACGCGATCCCGCACCTGTTTGACCGGTTGAAGCGCTTGTCGGAGGGCGAAGAGGTCATCACGGTGTCCCGGCTTGCAGAGACCATCGGAGCCCAGGGCCACGCGCCGCTCCTCATGGTGGCGGCGGTTTTCATGGTATTGCCCACGGGGATGATCCCGGGCGTCGGAGGTGCGCTGGGGGTTCTTGTGGCGATCATCGGGGTGCAAATGCTGTTGGGGCGAGAGGGCGTCTGGGTTCCGCCGTTCTACGGCAAACGCGAACTATCCGCCGACGACGTGGAACGCCTCGACAAACAGGTCAAACCTGTCTCGCTCTGGCTCGAACGCCACATGGCGATGCGGTGGGAAACGCTGGCGGGCGGCAATGTCTCGGTCTCGATCATCGCCGTCATCCTGATCCTCGGCGGCGGATCGCTTCTGGTTCTCGGTGCAATCCCCGTGGCCACGCCTTTGGTTGGACTGCCGATCGCCGTTTTTGCCTTCGGGCTGCTGGCCCGGGATGGGGTGATCGTGACCTTCGGCTATGCGCTGGTTGCGCTCGTCATCCTTGCGCTCGTCATTCTGCGCGGGGCCGTGGGGTGAGGGATTGGCGGGTTGCCCCGCCACCCCCTAGCCGATCCGGTAATTCGGGCTTTCGCGCGTGAT
>DOUP01000061.1 GCA_003520545.1 Maritimibacter sp.
GACGCTCGCTCTCGGCGGCAAAGACACCCTGGATGGCCGCCTCCCGCACCCGCGCCTGCCGCAACCCCTCGCGCAGCGCCGCCAGCCCCGTCTCATAGGCTTGCACCGTCTGCGTGAGCGCCTTGACCCGGTCCGACGACCGCTCGGCACTGTCCAGTGCCTCGGAGGCCGCCGTTAATTGCTCCATCGCCGCCCGCGCGGTCTCGGTCGGGTCCGATTGCGCGAAAAGCGGCCCCGCGGCGAAGGCGAGAAGGAGCGCGAGCCGTTTCACCGGACGATCAGGCTTTCGCCGGTCATCTCTTCGGGCTGCTCGATCCCCATCAGGTCGAGCACCGAGGGCGCAAGATCAGCCAGCCGCCCGGACCTGATCCGCGCGCCTTCTGGCCCGTTGAACAACGCCACCGGCACAGGGTTCGTCGTATGCGCGGTATGCGGCCCGTTGGTCTCCGGATCCCACATCTGTTCGCAGTTGCCGTGATCGGCGGTCACGATCATCGCTCCGCCTTCTTCCTTCACCGCGATCATCACTTCGGTCAATTGATCGTCCACCGCTTCCACAGCGGCAATCGCCGCCTTCAGATCGCCGGTATGACCAACCATGTCCGGATTGGCGAAGTTCACGACGATCATATCGTAGCCCGCATGGATCGCCTCAACCAGATGTGCCCCCACCTCCGGCGCGCTCATCTCGGGCTGCATGTCGTAGGTCGCAACCTTGGGGCTGGCCGCCATATAGCGCTCTTCCCCCTCGACCGGCTCTTCCTTGCCGCCGTTGAGAAAGAAGGTCACATGCGGATACTTCTCGGTCTCCGCGATGTGAAACTGGGTCTTGCCCTTCTTGGCAACCCATTCGGCCAGCGTGTTCTCGATGTTCTCCTTGGGAAAGACCGTGGTCATGTACGCGTTATGCCCGGTCGAGTATTCCACCATCCCTAGAAGCGCCGCCAGCTTCGGGCGCGGCCCGGCATCGAACTCGGTAAACCCCGGCTCACCGATGGCGCGCAGGATCTCCCGCGCGCGGTCGGCCCGGAAGTTGAGGAAAAACAGACCGTCTTCGTCATGTAGACCGTCGTAGTCGCCGATCACGGTGGGCTGGATGAACTCGTCCGTCTCACCACGCGCATAGGCGGCCGCAATGGCCGCATCGGCACTGTCGGCTGTCTCGCCCATCGCCTTGACGGAGGCGTCATAGGCGCGCTGCACCCGGTCCCAGCGGTTGTCGCGATCCATCGCGAAATAGCGCCCGGTCACGGACCCGATGGTCACACCGTCGGGCAGATCCTCCACGAACTTCGCGACCTGACCCTGCCCCGACTTCGGCGCCACATCGCGCCCGTCGGTGATCACGTGAACCACGACCGCCACGCCCGCATCGCGTAGCGCCTTGGCGGCCGCGACGATATGGTCCTGGTGGCTGTGCACCCCACCGGGCGACACCAGCCCCATCAGGTGCGCGGTGCCGCCCGAAGCTTTCATCGCGTCGATGAAATCCATCAGCGCAGGCTTCTGGAAAAAACTCCGGTCCTCGATGGCAAGGTCGATCTGTCCCAGGTCCATGGCGACGACCCGTCCGGCGCCGATGTTGGTATGCCCGACCTCCGAATTGCCCATCTGTCCGGTCGGAAGACCCACGTCATTCCCATGCGTGATCAGCGTCGCGTTCGGGCAGATCATCATCAACTCATCGAACGCCGGCGTCTCCGCCAGGGCGACCGCGTTGTAGTTGGATTCCGCGCGGAGCCCCCAACCGTCCAAAATGCACAGAACAACCGGTTTCGGAGTGGTCATGGGTCTGCCTCGCTCTTGCTTCCCTTCGTTCTAAAGCGTTCCGTCCAAAACCTGCAACACCGGTTTTGGGCGGGACGCTTTACCAGACAGAGGTAAAGGCGCAATGCACGAGGGTTTTCGCCGCGGACAGTGACGCCGTGACATGTCGCGACCAACAAACCAAACCGGGTTCATATTTGATTAAGGTTAACGTGCCATCACCGACGGGCGGTACAGGCAGAGGTGCCGATGACCGTGAACGGTGAAGCCCCCCGCGCGTGAGCGGGGGGTGGACCCCAAACCCTGTCCATTTCATCGTTCCATAAATACCTCGGGGGAAACGTCAGCTCGCTGACGTTGGGGGCAGCGCCCCCTACGCCCTATCCGCCCCGGGACGACGATCGGCCATAACCGCTTGCGTCCGGCGCAGGAACTCCGCCTCCAGATCGCCCCGCGCCTCCCGTAGCCCCGCGATATAGGCCTGGTTTTCCAGGATCGGCACGGTCGGGTCGTAATTCTCTGCGGCGGTCAGCATGGTTTCACGGTCCATATCCGAGAACAGGCCTGCCACCTCTTCGGACTGCTCCCGCGAATACCCCAACGCCTCGAACGCGGAGCGTCCCATGCGCAGGCTGCTGTCATAGGTCTCACGGATAATGTCGCGACAGCCCGCCCACCAGAGGTCATAGACATGCGGACGATCCATCGCGCGGGCCAGAACATGCACGTCCGGATGATGCTTCTGCATGTAGCGCACAAGCTCCGTGATCTGGTCCTTGTCGTCGATCGCAATGACCAGAAGCTTCGCCTCGTCGATCCCGGCTGCGTGCAGCAAATCGGGCCGGGTCGCATCCCCGTAGTAGGCCTGAACCTCGAACCGTTTGAGCATGTCCAGCTGTTTGGCCGAGAAATCAATGACCGTGGGGGACAGCCCGGCACCGCGCATCATGCGCGCCACGATCCCGCCGACCCGCCCGTGACCCGCGATGATGATCCCGCTTTTCTCTTCGATATGATCCATATCGCGCCCGTCCGACCCGATGAATTTCGGCGCCATGACGCGTTCGTAAAGGATGAAAAGCGCCGGCGTCAGAAGCATCGACAAGGCGACGACAAGCAAAAGCTGGTCCGCCAATGCCTGCGGGATCACGGCGTTCGCCACCGTGAAGGACAGGAGCACGAAACCGAACTCCCCCGCCTGCGCCAGCCCCAGCGCGAAAAGCCAACGATCCGCGCCGCCCACCTTGAACACGTGGGACAGAACGAAAAGCACCAGCGTTTTCAACAAGATCAACCCCAGCGTCAGCCCGAGGATCAAAGCGAAGTCGTTCCAAAGCAGTGCGAAGTTGATCCCGGCTCCGACGGTCATGAAAAACAGGCCCAGCAAAAGCCCCCGAAACGGATCAATATCGCTCTCCAACTCGTGGCGATATTCGCTGTTCGCCAGCACGACACCGGCAAGGAACGTGCCCAGCGCGGGCGACAGACCCACCAGCGACATGAGTAGCGCGATCCCGATCACGAACATCAAGGCTGTCGCCACGAACAATTCGCGAAGCTGCGCCGCCGCGATGAACCGAAACACCGGACCGACGAGGTAAATGCCAGCGACAAGCACCACGCCAATCGCCCCGACCGTTACCGATGCGACACCCCAACCTGGCAGACCTTCGACAAGGCTCAGCCCCGCGCCATGGTCCCCCTCCCCACGATCTGCGCCGTGCGAAAGGGTCTCGACCAGCTCCGGCATCGCCAGGAGCGGAATGAGCGCCAGCATCGGGATAACCGCGATGTCCTGGAACAGAAGGACCGAGAAACTCGCCTGCCCCCCGTCGCTTTTCATCAACCCCTTCTCGCCCAGCGTCTGGAGCACGATCGCGGTCGAGGAGAGCGCGAGAACCAGCCCGACCGCGAGCGCCACGGTCCAGGGTTGGCCAAACAGGATCGCAACGCCCATGACGGCGAGCGTGGTCAGACCCACCTGCCCGCCACCCAGCCCCAAGAGCCGCGCGCGCATCGACCAGAGCGCTTTCGGCTCCAGCTCCAACCCGACGAGGAACAGCATCATTACCACGCCGAACTCGGCAAAATGCTGGATCGACACCACGTCCACATGCAGCCACGCGAGGATGGGCGAAATCACGATCCCGGCGATAAGGTATCCCAGAACCGACCCGAGACCGAGCCGCGAGGCAATGGGCACCGCCATGACACCGGCGATCAGGAAAACGAATGCCAAGAGTAGAAAATCGGTCATATGTCGCCCTCGCGCTGATCCCCGAGGCCACTTTGGGCGACAAAAGCTCCCCGGTAAAGCGCCGGTTCAGACCCGGTGATATGGTGACCCTGCGAGGATCGAGGCCGCGCGGTAGAGTTGCTCGGTCAACATGACGCGGGCCAGCATATGCGGCCAGACCATCTTGCCGAAGGAAAGCTTGGCATCCGCCTGCGCGCGCAGGTTCGACGCGATGCCGTCCGCACCGCCGATGACGAAAGCCACGTCGCCGCGACCCTGGTCGCGCCAGCCGCCCAGTTGATCCGCGAACTCGGGCGAGGTCATCACCTTGCCGCGCTCGTCCAGTGCCACCAGAACGGCCCCGTCGGGAACCGCCCGTGCCAAAAGGGGCGCCTCGGCTTTCATGCCGCCGCCCTTCTTGTCTTCAACTTCATGGATGGTGAGTGGACCGAGACCCAAGCTCCGCCCGGTGCGATCGAACCGGGTGACATAGTCGTCGATCAGGTCACGCTCGGGGCCCGCCCGAAGACGACCAACCGCGACGATGTGGACCCGCATTACGCCCCCAAATCAGGCTTTGGCGTCCGCCACGACCGGCGGCGTCATCCACATTTTTTCGAGCTGGTAGAACTCCCGCACTTCGGGCCGGAAAACGTGAACGATCACGTCGCCGGTGTCGATCAGAACCCAATCGCCCTGATCCTTGCCCTCCACCTTGGAGATCACGCCGAACTTCTGTTTGAGCCGGTCGGTGAGTTTCTCCGAGATCGCAGCCACCTGCCGCGTCGAACGACCCGAGCAGATGACCATCGTGTCGGCCATCGTCGATTTCCCGGCGAGGTCGATGGACACGACCTCTTCCGCCTTGTCGTCGTCGAGTGAGGTGAGGATTTCCGCGAGCAATTGTTCGCTCGTGTAGCTCTTGGGCGCCATCATGCCGCCCGATCCTGCGGCCGACAATTCGACCGCGTCTGGATGATAAGACAGGACATAGTCCTCCTTCGTTGCACGCTGCATCGTCCCCAGCGCTGGGATATCCTGAAAGTAGCACCCTTTTTGCGATTTTCAATTCTCGCTTTCGTCCGGATCGGCCACTTTTTGCGGATCGTTGAGATGACGCACCTCCCGCTGCGGGAAGGGAATGGAAATGTCGTTCTCCCGGAAGGCGTCCCAGAGTGCGAGATAAACGTTCCCGCGAATGTTGGTCAGACCCCCGGTCGGATCGTCGATCCAGAACCGCAGGATGTAATCCACCGAGCTGTCGCCGAACCCGACGATGTGGCAAACGGGCGGGCGAAACGCCAGCACCCGGTCCACGCTCTGGGCCGCGGCGATGGCGACTTTGCGCACCTTGTGCGGATCGTCTCCATAGGCGGTGCCAAAGTAAATATCCAATCTTACGAAGGCATTGGTATGGGACCAGTTCACCACTTGCCCGGTAATCAGGTCTTCGTTCGGGATCAGGTATTCCTTGCCGTCCCGCGTCACCACCGAGACATAGCGCGCGCCCAGTTGCTCGATCCACCCGAAGGTGTCGCCAAGGCTGATCACGTCGCCCGGCTTGATCGACTTGTCGAGCAGGATGATGACACCGGAGACGAGGTTGGAGACCACTTTTTGCAGACCGAAACCCAGGCCCACACCGATCGCACCGGACAGGAACGCAAGCCCGGTCAGGTCCACGCCCACGGCCCGCAAGCCGATCCAGATCGCGGCACCGTATAAAATAAGCTGCAAAAACTTGATCACCAGCACCTGCATCGAGGGGCTGATGTCTTCGTTCCGCCGGATGCGAGTCGCCGAGTTTTTCGAGATGAAGCGCACGGCGAAGATCAGGGCACCGACGATCGTGGCGGCCTGTACGACCGTCCAAAGCGACAGACGCATATCACCTGTCGAAATCGCGATACTGTCCAGCAGCCTGACGCTTTCGTCTTCAAGGTTCAGGATCGAAACCGTGACCCACGCCCAACCGGCCGCGCGCACGATCCCACGCAGAAAGGCGTTCGCGATGAACCGTGTCAAAAGCGCGATGATCAGCCACGCCAGCGCCAGTTCGGCAATGATCGCCAAAAGGTATGACCGCGATGGCCAGGTCAGCTCCCGCATGATCCAGACAATCGGCCAGATGATCACGACGAAAAGGATTAGCCGCATCCGCCGTTGCAGGATCAGGGCAAGCCGGATGCGCCAGGTCGGCCACCCTTCTCGCGTCTTGAGCCAGGCGCGGTAACGCGGAACGAAAATATGCGCGAAGGCAAAGGCAATACCGGCAACACAGAGCGCGATGATGACCTGGTAAAGGTTCCACGTCCGCATCAGCCCGGTCAGGAAATCCCATGCCTGACCCGCGAGGTCGAGCGCGACCTCTTCGGGTGCCGGCAGGTTTTCGTTGGGCAGGGAATCCGAGGGGTTCGTGGCCGGTGTGACGTTCGGATCAATGCCCGTCGCCCCGTCCGGAGAGGCCGTGGACGCCGCCGAGGACCCATCCCGCGCGGCCTGCGCCTCCGCGGCGCCGGGGTCGGTCGTAGTCTGGTCGTGTGACGCCATTTCGTCTCCTTTATCAGGAGGTTGGCAAATTGGAGGGCCTCGGTCCAGTGAATTGGAAGTGAATGCTTCCTTTCCGCCTTCTCTCTGTGGTGCCTCACCTTTGAAAAATGCGGCGTTTTAACGGGTCATGCGCTGGGTCGAGCGGGAATAGATGATCGCTTTTCGTCCGGTGTGTGTCAGGCCGCACGCCATGAGAACCGCACGGGAGGCTGCGTTGTCCGGGGCCGCGAACTCGGTCGCACCCTTCGCCCCCAATTCGTCCACGGCAACCAGGTTGGCCATCGCATCGACCGTCTTTCCCAACCCGAAACCCCGAAGCTCCGGGTCCACCGCGACCAGCCCCACCCACGCGATATCGTGAAGCCACGAATAGGCGTTGTGCGTGATCCCGGCAAAGGCCGCCGCGGCAATCGCGCCGTCAGGTTTTCGCAGGATGACAGGCTTGGCCGGAAACAACTCGCCTGACAGGGCCAGCTTGGAAAACGGCGACACGCCGTGCTCGGACAGGAACGCCTGCATCTCGTGAAGGCTGGACCAGTCGATCGTCTCGTCCACTTGGCGCGTGATCCCCGCGGGCAACCCGCGCGCCACCATTGGTGTCGACGAGGCGCGAATCTCCTCGGCCGTGCCGAGGAAAATATCCCAACGATGCGCGACCGGACCCATATCGGCGAGCTGGTCCAGCCCCTCCTGCAACATCTCTTCATCTATGCCCCGCAGGCTGACGAAGCCCTCCCGCACGAACACCTCGCGGATCTTGTCCCAACCCAGCGTTTCGGGATCATCCGAAGTGAACGCACGGGCATGTCCGACCGCTCCCGGTGTGTTCATCATCTCTTCGACTTCTGCGTCCCGCCTCTGCTGAAGCAAGCGTGTCGCGTCGTCGCCATAGAATGGATCGTCCGTGTCGTGCATGGCATTCTCCCGTCGGCCCGACACCAGCGTATCACAGTTTGAAACCCTTGCGAGACTCACCCCAAAGGCGTATCTCACCCGGCATGACACGGATTTTCGATATGGACGACCGCGCCCGCCTGCCTTGGCGGTTCTTCGGCGCGACTCTCACGATCCTCGCCCGACTTTGATCGGTGCGAGTGCCTCCGCACGTCCAACCTTCTGAATCCACACATTTCCCCTAGGAGAAAACCCCATGGCCGGGAAAACACTCTACGACAAAATCTGGGACGCCCACGTCGCCCATGAAGCCGAAGACGGCACCTGCCTGCTCTATATCGACCGTCACCTCGTCCACGAAGTGACCTCGCCGCAAGCCTTCGAAGGTCTGCGCATGGCCGGACGCACGGTCCACGCGCCGGACAAAACCATCGCCGTGCCGGACCACAACGTGCCCACCACGCTCGATCGGATCGGCGGCGTGATCGAAAACGAAGAAAGCCGTATCCAGGTCGACGCGCTCGACAAGAATGCCAAGGATTTCGGTGTGCATTACTACCCGGTGTCCGACGTGCGCCAGGGCATCGTGCACATCGTCGGCCCGGAACAGGGTTGGACGCTTCCCGGCATGACCGTGGTCTGCGGCGACAGCCACACCGCCACCCACGGCGCTTTTGGTGCGCTGGCCCATGGCATCGGCACCTCCGAGGTCGAACATGTGCTCGCCACCCAGACGCTGATCCAGCAGAAGTCCAAGAACATGAAGGTGGAAATCACCGGCAAGCTGAAGCCGGGCGTGACCGCCAAGGACATCACGCTTGCCGTGATCGGCGAGACAGGCACGGCAGGTGGCACTGGCTACGTGATCGAATACTGCGGCGAAGCGATCCGCGACCTGTCGATGGAAGGCCGCATGACGGTCTGTAACATGGCCATCGAAGGCGGCGCGCGCGCCGGCCTGATCGCGCCGGACGAGAAAACCTTCGAGTATGTCAAAGGCCGCCCGCACGCGCCGAAAGCGGCACAGTGGGAAGCCGCCATGAACTGGTGGAAGACGCTCTACTCGGATGACGACGCCCATTGGGACAAGGTCATCACGCTCAAGGGCGAAGAGATCGAGCCGGTCGTCACCTGGGGCACCTCGCCCGAAGACGTGCTGCCGATCTCCGCCGTCGTTCCCGCACCCGAAAGCTTCTCGGGCGGCAAGGTCGACGCGGCCAAACGTGCGCTCGAATACATGGGTTTGACCGCCGGTCAGAAGCTGACCGACATCGAAATCGACACCGTGTTCATCGGGTCGTGCACCAATGGCCGGATCGAAGACCTGCGTGCCGCTGCCGAAGTGCTCAAAGGCAAGAAGATCAAGGACGGCCTTCGCGCCATGGTGGTGCCGGGCTCCGGTCTGGTCCGCGCCCAGGCCGAGGAAGAGGGTATCGCCCAGATCTTCCAGGACGCCGGGTTCGAATGGCGACTGGCCGGGTGCTCCATGTGTCTCGCCATGAACCCCGACCAATTGGCCGAGGGGGAGCGTTGCGCCTCCACGTCGAACCGGAACTTCGAAGGGCGTCAGGGCTACAAAGGCCGCACGCACCTCGTGTCCCCGGCGATGGCGGCAGCCGCTGCGATCACCGGTCACCTGACCGACGTGCGCACGCTTAACTGATGCCGGAGAGAGCCGCGTCTGCACAATCGTCTGCACAAACTGTGCACAGGTTGTGCACACCCGGTGCATCGCGCCAGTGGCGGCTCTCGTTCGTTAACACATCTAGATATGGTATGACCTAATGGAAAAGTACGAAAAATTCACCGGCATCGCCGCCCCCATGCCGCTCGTCAACATCGACACCGACATGATCATCCCCAAGGTGTTCCTGAAGACGATCAAGCGCTCCGGCCTTGGCGTGAACCTGTTTGACGAGATGCGCTATGACCGTCAGGGCAACGAGATCCCCGATTTCGTCCTGAACAAACCGCAGTATCGCGACGCGCAGATCCTCGTCACGGGCGACAACTTCGGCTGCGGCTCCTCGCGCGAACACGCGCCATGGGCGCTCGCCGATTTCGGGATCAAGTGCATCGTCTCCACGAGCTTTGCCGACATCTTCTACAACAACTGCTTCAAGAACGGCATCCTGCCCATCGTTCTGCCGCAGGAAGACGTGGACAAGCTGATGGACGACGCCGAGCGCGGCGCAAATGCCCAGGTGACCGTGGACCTTGAAAACCAGACAATCTCCGGCCCCGATGGCGGCGAAATTTCCTTCGAGGTGGACAGCTTCAAGAAACATTGCCTGCTGAACGGTCTCGACGACATCGGCCTCACGATGGAGAAGAAGGCCTCCATCGACGCGTTCGAGGCGAAGGCTGCCCAGGAACGTCCCTGGGTCTAAGACTTACGGGCGGGGCACATGCTCCGCCCATTTATGCTCAGGCCAGTTCGCGCCGCAGCCGCGCCATGACCGGAAGCATCAGCACGCTCAGCACGAGACACCAGGTCCCGAACCCGATCCCTTGGATTGGGAAGCTGATCCCGGCGTCGATCAGAACGCCGGTGATCCCCGGCCCAATGGCCGTCGAAACCACCATGATGACCGTCTGTAGCGACCGGACTGCACCCAGGTGCCGGGTGCCGTAGACGCGCCGCAGGAACGCCCCCAGGAAACTCGACGCCGCCCCTTGGGTCATCGCCATCACGCCAAGCACCGCGAACCACATCACATGGTTCTCGGCAGGCGCGAGGATGAACAGCGACAGGCCCATCGGGAGAAGCAGAATGGGCAACAAACGTTCGGGTCCGAAGCGGTCGCAAGCCCAGCCCGCGATCAGCCCGAAGGTCACCGACACGGCCGCCCAGATCACATAACCCGGTGCCATTTGAGCCAGCGTCCAACCCTTTGTTTCAGCCACGTTCACCTGCTGGAAGAAGATCACAGTTCCGATAAAGGGCGGCGTCAAGAAGAGCGGCACGATGGCATAGAACAGCCAGTGACGCACGAGGTCGCGGCGCATCCAGTGCACACCTCCCAGACCCGCGCTCGCCTCTGGCGAAGTTGTGTCGCCGGTGGGTTCCCGGTCCTGCGCGAGCAGAAGCATGAGAAGCGGAAGCACGACGATAAGAAGCGCGCCTGCTGCCACGCCCCAGGATAGACGCCACCCCAGTGCAGCGATCAGGGCAACGAAGATCATCGGCAGGATTGCCTCCCCGATGGGGTGGCCCAGCGACGCAATCGCCACCGCCCGACCCCGCGTCGCGACGAACCAACGCCCCATCGACGTAACCGCCATATGCGGCATCATACCCTGCCCACAAAACCGAAGCAGAAACACTGAAAGCCCCAGCATCACCACGTGCGCCGACAGCGCCATACCGAGGCAGGCAACGCCAAACAGCAGGCAGATGACAATCGCCAGCCGCGACAGCTTCATCGTATCCACCAGCGCACCGCGGGAAAACAAAAGCGCCGCCGACGCCAGGGTGGCGATCGTGTAGAGCCCGCCCCAAGCGCCGTTCGACAACCCATGCGCCGCCCGGATTTCGCCGGCGAAAAGCGAGATGAACCATGTTTGACCGAACGACGAGGCGAAGGTGAGCAGAAGTCCGGTCGCGAGCCACCGGGCATTGGTTGTAAGAAAGGTAAACATGCGCTGCGCATACCCCGAGATCGTGGCCGGAGAAAGTCGAATGCGCCTGAGCGCCACAGCACCAGCCGTATCAACCAACCCGACCAATTTCCCGGTCAGCTTGGATTCATGGAGAAAAAGGTAGGCATTCGGCACTACATCTTTTAATTGATTTTTGAGGAGTTATGCCGCCTTAGGGTGAATTTCGATGGAACCCAGAACCCTGTTCGAAAGTGAAACACTCCGCGTGGTCATGCGCGAAAACCGACACGCGGACAACGACGACACCCTGTTGTCTTTCACCGGGGTCGGTTTTGGTTGGCTTGGCAAGGAAGGCCAGGAGCTCGAGTTTTTCGGGTTTGGCCGGGAATATCGAAGAACCCTTTTCATTTTCGACCTGACGCGAAGCTGGGGAAACGCATTCGACCTTGAGGATCTGGGCGACATCGTCCGTTCCGTTCATGGAACCGGCGACATCACCGCGATCGGCAACAGCATGGGCGGCGCGCTGGCGATTGCCTCCTCGTCCATCATTCCGATCCGGAAGATCGTCGCGTTCGCACCGCAGTATTCCGTCCACCCCGATATCGTCAAAGACGAGCGCTGGCAGGAGTATCGCTCCAGGATCACCCAATGGCATCTGCCCGAGCTGGGCAGCAGGCTTTGGTCCAACACTGATACCACCATCATCTATGGCGACTTGGGACGGGACCGGGAGCATGCGGCGCTCTACCAGGCCGATGGCAAAGCGAAGGTCTTCTTCGCGCCCGGCGCCCACCACACGGTTGCGATGCGGATCAAGAAATGGGGTTTGCTCGACAAGACCGTCTCGCTCGCGCTGCAAGGCGGCCTCAACGAATTCTGGGTTCGTCGCAAGCTGGATTTCCGACCGTCGTCTGCCAAGCGGTCTCCTGCCTGGCGCAGGGCTCGAACGGCCAAGTTGCTTGCCTTGGAGGGTTTATGGCACGTACAAAACGATATGTTTGGGCGTGATCGCCGTAGCTTTCACGATTACGCCCGGTCGAATTTCCACTAATTCTGTATGTTGTAGGTCTTCCTGAGCGGAGGGCATCATGTTGGTGCCGCCTACAAGCCTGCCTCATTCCTGCCCCAAGATCGGTGCACAAAAGCACCACATCCCTCCCAAAAGCGCCAAGAATCTTTCCTCTAAACAAAGCGTTGCTTGCAGCAAGACAACGAAGTGGGCAAGATTATGGCAATGATAAGGCAGGCCGTCACAATCGACGGACCCGGTTTGGAACAAGCAGCGGGACATCGTATCCCGCGCGGCCAGAACGAGGAAATAGGGCAGTGACTTCTCGCGTTTTAGGGGCGCTTGTACGTGCGTTTTTGATGGTGTTGCTCATCATTACGCCGTCCATGATGCTCCCAGGCATTCACCAAGAGACAACCCAGATCGTCGCGCTCGCCGCGATCTTTGCCTTTGCTCTGACCACTTTCGAATACGCTTCCACGTATCCTGGTCTCGTGGAGTTTCGCGATGCGCCCCCGTTCAACCGCATCCGCTTTTTCTCGCTGTTCGTGACTGTGATACTTCTTTCCACTGTTGCGCGTGGTACGGTGGAACAATCGACGTTCACGCATTTCGTCGCAGCCGTCGGCACGTTGATCGGCAACGCGATCGACTTCCCCTATTCTCCTGTCCGCCTGATCGTTCTGATGTTACCGGAAGGGGCCACGGCCCCGGAAATCATCACGCTGCGGATGGCCGCAGGCATGGCCTATCTCATCTCATTGACGTCGCTGGCGATTTTCATCATTTCGCTGCGCCTTACCGGTTGGCCGAAGAAAAAGGGTGGCTTCAACGTCTGGGTCAACCTGCCCATGTTCGACCCGACCGCTGGCGGTGACGTGGTTCAGCGGCTGGAGCGTGATGCCCGGTTCAATGTGACCCTGGGCTTTCTTCTGCCGTTCATCACACCCGCCGCGATCAAGGCGGCCTCGGGGCTGTTCGGCTCTGTCGCGATCACCAATGATCAGACGATGATCTGGACCATCGCCGCCTGGGCGTTCTTGCCCGCCTCGCTCTTCATGCGGGGGATCGCGATGCAACGTGTGGCGACACTTATCCAGGAACAACGTGTCCGGAATTCCGCCAAGGCGGAAGCGGGCGCATTGCAGCCAGCCTGATGCTGGGACGTGCGTTATGGTTGTCCCTTGGTCTTCTCGCCGGGGCAGCTCATGGCGACCCGATCCGGTTTGCATCCTACCACACCGAACTCACTCGCAAGGGCCCCGGCCTTTTGCTCGCCGATATCCTCGACCGAGACCCGCAGGTCGTGGCCGTTGCCGATGTGATCGCTGCGACCGAGCCCGATGTGCTTTTGATCGCCGGGTTCGATCATGACCACGACAACCACGCGCTCACCGCCTTCCGCGCGCTCCTGAGCGAAAAAGGTCAGGAGTTCCCGTTCGCCTACGCGCCCCGGCCCAACACAGGCGTGCCGTCGGGCATCGACCTGGACGGGGACGGTTACGACGACGGCCCGCGCGACGCCTTTGGGTATGGGGACTTCACAGGACAGGGCGGCATGGCCCTGATCTCGGCATTGCCGCTGGGCGAAGCGCGCAACTTCTCTGGGTTTCTCTGGCAGGATCTTCCAGCCAACATCGCCCCGACAACGACCGAGGGACCGTTTCCATCGGCCGAGGCGGCTCAAGCCCGCCGATTGTCTTCGGTCGGCCATTGGGCGGTTCCCATCGACATCGGCGGGCGTGAGGTCGAGCTTCTGGCATGGCATGGATCAACACCCGTGTTCGACGGCCCCGAGGATCTCAACGGTCGGCGCGGCGCGGACGAGGCGCGGTTCTGGCGGATGCTTCTGGATGGCGACCTGCCGTTCGACAAACCAAACCGCCCCGTGGTCCTTGCCGGTGTCGCCAATATCGACCCGGTGGATGGCGACGGGCGGCACCCCGCGATCCAGACGCTTCTGGATGATCCGAGGCTGACGGACCCGAAGCCTTCCAGCGCGGGCGGAACAGATGCCTTGAACCCCGAACACGAAGGCAATCCGGCGCTCGACACGGCGGACTTCGACGACCCTGAGCCGGGAAATTTGCGGGTGGATTACGTCTTGCCCGACGCGGGGCTGAAGGTGACCGACGCGGGCGTCTATTGGCCCACGCCGGATGATCCCATGGCCCAGGTCGTGGCGATGGCGAGCCGTCATCGGTTGGTCTGGGTGGATGTTCTTCTGCCTTAGGCGGCGATGCGTTTGACCTCCGGGGCACGAAGCTGGTCAGGCAAGGCGTCCCGGATCACGATCCTCAAGGGCGTCTCGTGGAAGTCAGGCAGCAATTCGTTCAAGCGATGTGGCGAAAGCGAATGCGACGTCTCCCAGAGATACCGCATCTCGGTCAACTCGCGGGCAAGCTCCCAGAACGGCGCAGCCGCGCGCATGGCCCACCACGGAAACCGCCCTACCCGAAGCGTCGTGCCAAGTTCGGCCTCGACGGCCTCGCGCAACTCGTTCATCGTCAAAGCATGGCCCGGAAAGGGCACGTCCTCGAACTGGCGAAGCCCGGCTTTCCGCGACGCAAGCATCTCTGCGGCGCGCGCCCAATCGGGCAGGTAACACCAAGGCTGCATCACGTCACCTGGCCCTGGATAAATCATCTTGCCGCGTTGTATCGCGTTGAGAACGATAACGGACATGACATCACCATCGCGGTCGGGGTCTATGAAATTGCCCGCACGCAGAATAATTGTCGGGACGCCACTGTCGCGGTAGGCACGTTCCATGTCGGCCCGCACGCGGCCTTTGCGCGAAACGGGCCGGTGTTCGGTTTCCTCGGACCACTCCCCCGGTGTATCTCCGAAATTGTATACGTTGCCCGGCAATATCACGGTTGCTCCCGAAGCCTTGGAAGCCGCAATGACCTGCCTCGTAATCACCGGAAGGATGCCCGCCCAGTCGTGATAATTCGGCGGGTTCATCCCGTTCACGATCACCTCGCACCCATGCGCGGCCTCCGACATATCGTCTTTGTCGCGGTTAAACCGTCGGACGTCCCACCCGGCAGCCCCGAAGGCGCGAGCGGCATGTGTCCCGATTTTGCCGGATGCGCCAAGGATCAATACTGATTTTGTCATAAGTCTCTCCATGAATGTCTTGGACGGAGATTAAGCATTCGCCAGCTTTCTAGAATTGCGAGATTTTGTATGTATGCTATTCATCGGTGAATGGATAAGATGATTTCCTCGCTCGACTGGACCCTGATCCGTGCCTTTCTCGCCGTAGCGGAGGAGGGGTCCTTGTCAGGCGCGGCGCGCGCGCTGGGGTCGAGCCAACCCACGGTCGGACGGCAGGTCCGAGAAGTGGAGGATGCCCTCGGGGTGGAGCTGTTTCAACGCCACGCCAGGGGCCTGACGCCCACGGACATCGGCCACGCTATCCTGCCCTCGGCCCAGGCGATGCGGGACGCGGCGGGTCAGATCAACATGATTGCCGCCGGTCGGGACCGCGCGCCGACGGGCACCGTGCGGATCACCGCCAGCGTCATCGTCGCGCATTTCGTACTGCCCCCGATCCTCGCGCGGCTGCGGGAAACGGAACCGGGCATCCAGATCGACCTTATTTCAACGGATAGCACCGACAACCTGCTGTTTCGCGAAGCCGACATCGCCGTGCGGATGTATCGGCCCGACCAACTCGACATGGTCACCCGGCATATCACCGACCTCCCCCTCGGGCTTTATGCCGCGAAAACGTATCTCGACCGTGTCGGGCGCCCTGAAACTCCAGAAGACCTGCTGCATATGGACTGGGTCGGCTATGACCGCTCGGACCTGATGATCCGGGGGATGCGGGAGGTCGGCTGGAAAGTGGACCGGGACTTCTTTTCGACCCGCACCGATGACCAGGCCGGAAACTGGCGGCTGATCGAAGCGGGTTGCGGGGTCGGCATCGTTCAGGTCGCGACCGGACGCACCAGTCCGGATGTCGAGCGGCTCTTTCCCGACATGGACCTACCCGCGCTCCCGGTCTGGCTGACCGCGCATGAGGCGATGCGAAAAGTGCCCCGGATTGCACGGGTGTGGGAGGCACTTGCCGATGGTCTCCCCCGCGCCGTTTCTTGACCCTGCCGCTTGGTCAGGCTACCCCCGCGCCAACATTCATTCAGCCCAAGGACAGTGACATGAGCGTTGGCTCCATCCTCATTCTTCCCGGTGACGGGATCGGCCCCGAAGTCATGGCCGAAGTGCGCCGCATCATCGACTGGTACGCCGACAAGCGCGACCTCTCTTTCGAGGTGTCCGAAGACCTCGTGGGCGGTGCCGCCTATGACAAGCACGGCGTGCCGCTGGCCGACGAAACGATGGCCAAGGCGCAAGAGGTGGACGCCGTTCTGCTCGGCGCCGTGGGCGGCCCGAAATACGACGATCTGGATTTCTCGGTGAAGCCGGAACGCGGCCTTCTGCGCCTGCGCAAGGAGATGGACCTGTTCTCGAACCTGCGCCCGGCACAATGCTTTGACGCGCTGGCGCACTTCTCCTCACTGAAAGAGGAGGTGATCGCCGGGCTCGACATCATGATCGTGCGCGAACTGACCTCCGGCGTTTACTTCGGTGAGCCGCGCGGGATCTTCGAGGAAGGCAATGAACGTGTGGGCATCAACACCCAGCGTTACACCGAGAGCGAGATCGACCGCGTCGCGCGTTCGGCCTTTGAACTGGCCATGAAGCGGGGCAAGAAGCTCTGCTCGATGGAAAAGGCCAACGTGATGGAGAGCGGCATCCTGTGGCGCGAAGTCGTCACCGAGGTCGCCAAGGATTACCCCGAGGTCGAGCTTTCGCATATGTACGCGGACGCGGGCGCCATGCAACTAACCCGCTGGCCCAAGCAGTTCGACGTGATCGTGACAGATAACCTCTTTGGCGATATCCTGTCCGACGTGGCCGCGATGCTCACCGGCTCGCTCGGAATGCTGCCCTCCGCGTCGCTCGGCGCACCGATGGCGAACGGACGGCCCAAGGCGCTTTACGAGCCGGTCCACGGGTCGGCCCCGGACATCGCGGGACAGGGCAAAGCCAACCCCATCGCCTGTATCACCAGCTTCGCCATGGCGCTGCGCTACAGCTTTGACCTCGGGGACGAAGCCGACCGCCTGGAAGCCGCCGTGGAGAAAGTGCTCGCCGACGGCAAACGCACCGCAGACTTGATTGGCGAAGACGGCGTCACGCCGGTTTCAACCTCCGAGATGGGCGACGCGATCCTCGAAGCGCTGGACGCCAGCCTGTAGGCCCCTCACCGGGACAAGACGACAGACCGCGCGGCCAAACGGCCGGGCGGTCTTTTTTGTTGGGGGTGTGGGGCGAATGGTGCTGCACCGGGTTTTGGGGCCGGGTGCCATGGGGGTTGCTGGGGGGTTGGTAGAAAGGGCGGAGAGCGGACCTTCGCTGCGTTCCAAACCAAGGTCAGCTTTGAGGGCAAAAACAACTTTAGTGAGTTGTGATCAGGTTTACTTCTGTTAATCATCAAACCATGGCCGATGATGAACATGTCAGTGTATTTCGCAAAGGACCGGATGCCGTAAAGCATTACATGGCAGCCAAAGGTCTCCGGTCGTTAGACCTTTCAGATCAAATATTTGATGGTCTGAATTTTCGATCGGGGTATGTTTTGGTTGGCACAAATTTTGAAAACTCACGCTTTCAAGATTGCGATATATCTCTGTTCGTTTCCAACGCAAATCTTAGGAACTGTATACTACGCGGTAAGAAATTGAAAATTCGAAATGTCGGAAACGCGATCTTGGAAGGTGCAGAACTCTACGATTTAGACCTGACAATAACCGACGGGCTGTCCCAGCAACAAGTCGATTCAACCAAAGTCGGCGTTAACGTTCAGCTAAACGAATACTTGCGGCCCGCAGAGCATTGGGAGGCAACTGAAGGCGAAGAAGGGAAAGCGCAGGAGGTCAATCCGTCTCCCTCCTTTACGCCACCCGGTTCGAATCCAAATTCGAACAAGAATCCCGGCTTCAGGCCTGACGTAGCGTTGTCTCCGCCAGGCCCAAGCGGACAGTTTCGCGACCTCGAAGTTAGTAGTGGCGCACACGTATTTCCGACGAATTCAGAACTTGCGAAACGCATTGAGGTGAACAATCTCAGCGTTCGTTTGACTGGCGTAAGCCTTGTTGATGCAATCGATGGCTTTCTATTGAAAATTGAGCAAAGCAACTCGTTGGAAACTGAGTTTAAGGAACAAGCCAGGACATTTCTCACACAACATATGGCAAATTTAGAGACACTGCTGCTCGCCTTGCCTGAACCGGGAGAACCGGTCTCAGAAGACACAGTCGAGAGTACGAAACCTGCTTTGGAGACTTATCTGTCTACTGCAAAAGACGGTTTTCGAGTCTTACTCGATCCAAAACGTTTGGGGGAAATGACGGTACCTACTGGAGTAGTGTTGTTGAGTGCGGCGGTAGGTGCGCAATTTGGTGCTCCGCTCGCTGGAATTGCCTTCGGGGCTTGGTTCTCCGGAAGAGAGAGCACCGAAAAGCTTGCAAGGAAGTTCCTTTCTGACCCGAAGGATTGATTTTCTTCGTGTGTCTGTCCCCTTGAAGAAATGAACAGACTGCTGTTGTTTTGCGCTTAGGGCAGGAACATAAATGCCAATTGCAAATGGCAGCTTTAGGGAAGTTGCCCCGCTGCTCATGTGGACGTTGCGAATGTCGCCTCCGGGCCGAAAACGCCAACCGAACCGAACACACCACGACCGCTTTCCCATCCCCGAAACCCTGCCTACACTAGGACCCGATCGCCCCGTTCACCGCTCCCGAAGGCGTTCTTGTAGGCCGCCGGGTCCATGTCGCGGATGTCTATGCTCAGGGCGTCGATGTCGGGGAAATCGGCGGTCAGCCTTGTGCGCAGGGCGATGGCGTGGCCCTCTTTCTGCTCCGGCGTGCGACCGGCAAGCAGGGACAGGGTGATGTGGACGAAACTTTCGGCCCCGCCTTGCAACAACAGGTGGCGCAGGGGAATGGCGCGGACCTTCACATCCTCGGGCTGCATGACACCGGAGGTGGCGCAAACCTCGTACGCCGCCTGCATCAGGGCGGTGATGGCCGGCTCGCCAAGATGGGCTTCGGCGTATTCGATCACGACATGGGGCATGGGCTGTGTCTAGCGCGCTATCCGGGGCAGTGCACCCGGAAACATCGTCGCGTCGCCCGGCGCGGGGTTGAACATCCTGAAAGCTTCGGTGTTACGTTTCCGTAAGAACGGAGCACCCATGAATCTATCCGGCCCTCTCTACGCGCTCTTGGCTTTCGCGATTTTCGCAACCCACGACGTCGTCATCAAATTCCTCGGCGGGACCTATTCGCCGTTCCAGTTGATCTTCTTCACCACGCTGTTTTCCTTTCCGCTGGTGACCTTCATGCTGATCCAGGACTCGACGCATGGGAACCTGCGGCCCAAGCATCCCTGGTGGATGCTGGCCCGGACGTTTTTCGCGACCATCACCGGCTTCACGGCATTCTACGCATTCTCGGTCCTGCCGCTGGCGCAAACCTACGTGCTGCTCTTTGCGACACCGCTTCTGATCACGCTCTTGTCCATTCCGATCCTTGGGGAAAAGGTTGGTGCCCATCGGCTGGGTGCGGTCATCGTGGGTCTTGTCGGCGTCCTCGTGGTGCTTCGCCCCGGTGCAACCGACCTGACGCTTGGCCACCTCGCCGGGATCACCTCGGCGGTCTCCAACGCTATGGCCTCGATCATCGTGCGCAAGATCGGTCAGGACGAACGACCCGTCGTTCTTATGCTTTACCCCATGGTCGCGGCCTTCGTCGTCATGGGGCTCTTGATGATTTTCGTCTATAAACCCATGCCGATCGAGCATATCGGCGGGGTCGTCGTGATCTCTGGTCTCGGGTTCATCGCGGGCCTTGTCCTTATCTCGGCCTACAAGAACGGAGACGCGGCGATTGTCGCCCCGATGCAGTATTCACAGATCATCTGGGCCAGCATCTTCGGCTTCCTCATCTTCGGAGAATCGGTCGATGTATCGACGATCCTGGGCGCCGCGATCATCATCCTTTCCGGTCTCTACATCGTGTTCCGCGAAACCCGGCTCGGGACCAAATCGCAGACGCCAGTGCTGCGAACCCGGTCCCGCGGCGGCACGGCCGCAGGCTTTCGCGTTTCGTATTTCCTGCGCCGTTCAAAAGCGCGCGGATAAGGTATTGCCAAGACCCCCAGCTTGGGCTATCCCGCCCGCCACGGTCGGAGCGTAGCTCAGCCTGGTAGAGCACTGTCTTCGGGAGGCAGGGGCCGGAGGTTCGAATCCTCTCGCTCCGACCAATAAAACAAGGCGCCTTAGGGCGCCTTTGTTGTCTTTAGGATAGTGCTCCTAGGTTCGTTGAACCTGACATCAGTCGAACTCTAGTGCACGAGCAGCCTTTCTCAAACGGTCTGGGCTATAACGTGCGTAAGTCGAGGCCGTGATGCGCGTGTCCGAGTGGCCAAGATGCTGCGCGATTTCATCCATAGAAACACCGGCCTCAGCCATGTGCACTGCGGCGGTATGGCGCAAGACGTGCGGCGATACATCCTGAAATCCGGCCGCATCTGCTGCGGCTTTGAAGCCTTGATCGGGTCAGGGTTGAGAATGATCTCGCCTGATGGTGAGCAACTCCTCATTGCAGTTTCATCGCCAGGAACCGAAACGGCGGGGGTGATTTGACCCATGGAAGGCGCTCCGACAGGTCATCAAGCCGTCTGGCAATGTAGTCACGACCCTTGCTGCAAGAGCTTTTCTCGACCTTCTTCGGAAGTTCACAGCGACCGGCGAACAGTAATGAGTTGACGTTGCAACTCCAAAAGTGCATCGTCTCACGTGTTGACAAAGCAACACGTGAAGTGCTCCGATCATCCAAAAGGGAGTCCGGCACACTTCTCTCACGTGGCCTGCGCCCATTTTTCGTCATGTAGGGAGGACACTCATGGCTATTCAATCCGACGGTCCCCAGTCGCTCGCAGAGCTGATGGAGACCATTCCGAACGTCACCGATCACCTGTTCAAGAACCCGCCGAAGAACGCGCTGACCATCTACACCCAGATGATGCCCGGCGACGGCGTGCGGCCCGAGTTCACGACCTGGCGCGACGAGCAGTTAGCTTGGCGCAACTCGATCGCGGTGCATGATCAGAGCTACCACATGCATTCGCTTCATGTGCGCGGCGTCGATGCGCTGGCTTTCACGCAATACCTGTCGGTCAACACCTTCAAGAATTTCGAAGTCGGCGCGGCCAAGCAGCTCGTCTGCTGTTCGCCCGAGGGCTACCTGATCGGCGACGCGATCCTCTATCACATGGCCGAGAACGACTACATGGTCGTGGGCAACCCGGCGACCACCGACTGGGTCAAATACAACGCCGAAACGCTCGACTTCGACGTCACCACCGAAGAAGACCCGATGTGGACGCTCAACAAAGACAAGCGGCGCGAGTTCTATCGTTTCCAGGTCGAGGGTCCCAAAGCCTGGGATTTGCTGGAAGAGCTGAACGGCGGCCCCCTGCCCGAAATCAAATTCTTCAAATCCGCGGAGATCAAGCTGGGCGATCACACGGCCCGCGGGATGCGCCATTCGATGGGCGGTATGCCGGGGCTGGAAATCTACGGCCCCTGGGACGAATACCGCGACGTGAAGCGGCTGATCCAGAAGACCGGCAAGAAATACGGCCTTCGCATGGTCGGATCGATCGCCTATTTCACCACCGTGATCGAGAGCGGTTGGTGGGCGGTGCCGGTGTCGGGCGTCTACACGGGCCAAGGCACCGAGGGCTACCGGCAGTGGATGTCTCCCAAACACGCCTCGATGCGAATGTCGCTGGGCGGGAGCCTCTACTCCGAGAACATCGAGGATTACTACGTCACGCCCTATGACGTGAACTACGGCCACATCATCAAGTTCGACCACGACTATGTCGGACGCGAAGCGCTGGAGGCGATGAAGGACAAGCCGCACCGCCGGAAAGTAACGCTGGTCTGGAACGCCGATGACGTGATGGACGTCCAGCAGTCGATGCTGGAAGAGACGGGCGAAGACGCCCCCCTGCCGATCACCATGCCGCTCGCCGCGATTGCCCGGATGCATTACGACCGGGTCGAAGACAAGGACGGCAACATGATCGGCCTCGCCACCTACCCCGGCTACACGGCGAACGAGAAAGCGATGATGTCGCTGGCTTCGGTCGACATGGACTTCGCCGAACCTGGCACCGAAGTCGTCCTGATCTGGGGCGAAGACGGCGGCGGATCGCGCAGCGCAGGTAACATCGAGCCGCACCGGCAGGTGAAGATTCGCGCTACGGTGGCGCCGAGTCCGATCTCGAAAGCGGCGCAAAGCTACCGCTCTGAGATCGGCATCAAACGCGGCTCGCTTCAGGACGCATAGGATCAAATGCCCCGGCGGTGTGCCGCCGGGGCATATTGAGGGAGGACAACATGACACAGACGACGATGCGGGCCGACATGACCCGTGAGGCTTGGAAAGCGGTGCTCGAGAAATATCACGAGGACCGTGACGCGCCAGTGTCTCAGGACTACTGGTCGGAGAAAGACACATGGTCACAAGACAAGATCCGCGCGGTGCAGAATGAAAAGATCGCTGCGGTGGCCCCGTTTCTCTATGAGAACAGCGACTTTTACCGCCGCCGTTTTGACAAGCTCGGCGTCGCACCCTCGGATGTTAAAGACGTGGACAGCCTGGTCGCCAACTGGCCGGTCGTGACCAAGCAAGAGATGATGGAAGACGCCGAGGCGCACCCGCCTTACGGCACCTACACCACCTGCGGGGAAAAGGAATGGGCCGATCGCGGATGGATGCTTTTCTCCTCATCCGGCTCGACGGGCACCCCCCGTGTTTTCCGCTATACGCATTTCGATCGTCGATATTGGGAGCAGGCAAATGCCCGCGCGCTCTACTCCGGCGGGTTGCGCAAGGGGGATGTGGGCCTGCCCATGACCGGGTTCGGGCCTCACGTTTTTGCATGGGGCGTCCAGTATACGTTGGCCAAGATGGGCCTTCCTGTCGTTCCCGGCGGCGGCATGGATGGCAAGGCGCGCGCATCGCTTATCGAGCGGTTCAACCCGACGACGCTGATCTGCACGCCCTCCTACCTGCTGTATCTGGGCCGCGTGATGCAGGACATGGGCAAGGATCCGGCAAAGACCTCTGTAAAATGGCTGGTGACCGGCGGCGAACCGTTTTCAGGCGTTGCCGGCACACTGGAGCGCATCCAGGACCTCTGGGGTGCCAAGTCGGTCGAATTCTACGGCTGCACCGAAGCTTCGCCGCATTGTGGCGGGTATTCCTGCCCGGAGTATCAAGAGGGCGACGAGCCGTTCGTGCACCTGATGGAAGATATTCAATACTGGGAAACGGTCGATCCTGACGGGCTGACCCCGGTGGCCGAGGGCGAGCGCGGGCTGACGGTCTGCACCAATCTCAATTCGGAAAGCTCCGCCCAGCTCAGGTTCCTCGTGGGCGATTACACCCGCCTTAGCCATGAACCTTGTGCGTGCGGACGCAACCACGTGCGCGGCATGGGCTGCATGACGGGGCGCTCGGATGACCTGATCAACCTGCGCGGGATCAAGTTCTTCCCGGTTCAGATCGAGGAAGCGGTGCGCAGCTACCCCGGCACCGGAGACGAGTTCCAGATCCGCCTGACCACGCAGGATGACGGGTTGGACGTGATGACCGTCGTGGTTGAGCATCCGGACTCCAGCAAGGCCGACGACGTGGCGAAGTCTATCCGCACGCATTGCGAAATTCGCTGCGCGGTCGAAGTGGTCGCACCCGACACGCTGCCGAAAACGGAAATGAAGGCCAAACGGGTCTTTGATGAAAGGAACAAGTAATGCTCAAGAGCACCCTAGCGCGTCGCGTCGAATGGGGCGATTGCGACCCGGCCGGGATCGTCTTCAACCCGCAGTTCTTTCGCTGGTTCGACCACGGCACATCGATGCTCTACGAAGCAGCGGGCTGGCCGAAACAGGAGATGCTTGCGACGTTCGACGCAGCGGGTTGTCCCCTCGTCGATACGCGGGCAGTGTTCAAGGCCCCTTGCCGCTACGGTGATGATGTGGAGATCACGACGGAAATTGCCGAGGTCAAGGACCGCAGCTTCGACATCAAGCACACGCTCACGAAAGACGGAAAGGTCTGCGTAGAAGGCACGGAAACGAGGGTCTGGACCGTCAAGGACCCGGAGCGTGGTATCAGATCCGCCCCGATCCCGGCGGAACTCGTCGCCCGCTTCAACGGTGAAACCTGATCACTTGTTGCGCCCCCAGGGAACCCGGGGGCGCAGTCTTCAAAGCCGCTCGACGTTCTTGCGCATCAGTCTGATCACCCGAAGAAACGCTTCAAGATCATCCGGGTCTGCGCCATCGATAAGTTTCTTCTCGCGCTCCAAGGCAGCTGCCATAATTCGGTCGTGCAGCTCATAGCCCTTGTCATTGAGTTCCCATATCCGCCGGCGCGGATCATTGGCCATCGCCTCGAACGTCACGAGGCCCAGCTCGTCGAGTTTATTCAGCGACCGGCTTGTCGCGCCCTTGTCGATCGCGATCACCTCGACGATGCGCGCCGCCGGGATGCGGGGCTCGATCGCCAGCATCGAGATCACGCGCCAGTCCGCGATGCCGACCCCAAACGTCTTGAGATATTCAGAGGAAGCGCCCAACGACAGCGCGTTGTTCACCGAGGACAGGAAATACGGGATGTAAGTGTTGATATCGATCACGACCCGCCCGTCCGCGCGCGCGTGAGTCGGACTCGAAATACGGCCCTCGGGGCAAAGTGACTTGTCGCCTTTCAAAACGCTCTTCCCGTGCAATTTTCCTTGATTACGCCTTTGGAGTGTCCTGTTGCCGGGGTCAAGTCAAGTCGGGCGGGATCAGATCTCCGCAAGGCCAACCCCGACGTGGCGTTCGAGTATTGCGGGATCGTCACGCAGGGTCTGAGCCGGACCATCGTGAACGATAGCGCCCGCATCCAGTATGATGACCCGGTCGGCGAAGGCGAGCGCCAGTTCGGTGTGCTGTTCCACCAGAAGGAGCGTGTGGCGACCATCAGCGGCCAGCGTCTCAAACGTCTCCATCAACATATCGCAGATCACGGGTGCCAGCCCTTCGAGCGGCTCGTCGAGCATGAGCGCCGACGGCCTCGCCATCAGTGTGCGTGCGATGGCGAGCATCTGCTGTTCACCGCCCGACAGCTGTCCGCCACCGTTGCGGCGACGCTCCTTGAGCCGCGGAAAGAGAGCGTAGGCCTCCTCGAGCGCCGCGTCGCCCTTCATCCCGGACAACAGGTTCTCTTCGACGCTCAGCGACGGAAAGATGTCACGGGTCTGCGGCACAAGACCGAGACCAGTGCCCGCGCGCCGATGCGGTGGCACCTTGTTGATAACCTCTCCGCTCATTCGAACCTCGCCCGAGTGAAGCCGGGTAAGCCCCATAACGGTCTTCAGAAGCGTCGTCTTGCCCACCCCGTTACGCCCGATGATGGCCAGCCTCTCGCCCGCCGGCACGGCGAAGCTGATGCCATGCAGCACGGTGGTGTCGCCGTAGCCGGCGACGACGTTGTCGAGTGATAGGATCGGCTCAGTCATGATGCCCTCCGAGGTAGAGGTCGCGCACCTGCTGGTTGGCCGCGATCTCGTCGGGTGAGCCCTGCGTCAGGATCGCGCCGTTCACCAACACGATGATCGAACTTGCGACCTGAAAGACAAGCTTCATGTCATGCTCGATGATCAGCACGGCCAAGTCATCCGGCAGCCGCTCGATCGCGTCCGTGATCAGATGGCTGTCAGAGGATGGCACGCCCGCAGCAGGCTCGTCGAGGATCAGCACGCGGGGTTTCAGCATCAGCGTCATCGCCATTTCGACCAGTCGCTGCTGGCCATAGGCCAGATCGTCGACCCGCATTTCTTCCAGATCCAAAAGCCGGAACGCTGCAAGCTGGGCGTCGATCTCATCTTCGGCTTCAGGCCAGCTGTCGGCGCGCCGGAACCAGGATTGTGCCCGCCCGTCGCGTTCCTGTTGGGCGAGCCGCAGGTTCTGTCGCACGGTGAGGTCCCGAAAGAGCGTGGTGATCTGAAACGTCTTGGCGACCCCCGCCTTGACCCGTTGCGCCTCGTTCAGCGCGCGGAGGTCTTGGCCGTTCAGCGTGATCTCCCCAGCACTCGGGGTGAGTATACCAGTGATCAGGTTCGAAAACGTCGTCTTGCCTGCCCCGTTGGGTCCGATCAGCGCGGTCCGGGCACCCGGCGGCAGGTCTATGTTGATATCCTGCGCCACGGTGAGACCACCGAAGTTCTTGTTCAGTCCGCGCACGCGGAGTCCGGTCACCCGTGTCATGCCCGCCCCCGCACCAATCGTGTGAGCGCCGTTGGCAGATGCGCCAGCCCCTTGGGCAGGCAGAACACGACGCCCAGCACCATGAACCCGATCAGGAACAGCCAGTTAAATGGGTCGGCGGCGGCGGCGACGTGGTGCACCGTCATGAAGATCACCGTGCCGATGATCGCGCCGTAGAGCCGCCCGGTGCCGCCGAGGATCAGCATGATCAGCGCCTCGGCCGACAGATTGAAGCTGTAGACCTCCAAGCTGACGAGCTGCGTCACCTGCGCGGCCAGCGCCCCCGCGATACCGGCAATCCCACCGCCCAGCGTGTAGGCCAGCACCAGTCGACGGTAGACTGGCGCACCGATCGCAGCCATGCGCTCGGGGCTTTCGTGTATGCCGCGCAAGGACTGGCCCAACGGCGCGTTGGCCAGCCGTTTGAGCAGCAGGAAGACGACAAAGACCACGACGAAGACATACCAGTAAGCCGTCTTGCCGATGAAATCGAACTCGAAGAGGCCAGCGACCGGCTCCATACGGATGCCCCGCAGCCCATCCGCGCCACCTGTCACGTCACGCGCCTTATTCGCGATCTCAAGACAGATCGAGGCGACCGCGATGGTCAGCATGATCAGCGTCAGCCCCTTGGCCCGCATCAGGACGAGACCCGACAGGAACGCGAGCGCCGCCCCGGCGACGGCACCGACCACGAGCCCCGGCAACGGCGCCCCGGAGACATGCACCGCAAACAGACCCGCCGCATAGGCACCCGGGCCATACATCGCCGCCTGCCCCAGCGTGGCGATGCCTGCAAAACCCAGCACGAGGTCGAGCGACAGGACCAGCAGCACCATAATCAGGATGCGGGTGAGAAATGCGAGGTTGTAGGGAAACAAGAAATATGCCCCGATCACTACGGCGATCAGGATCGCCTCGCCCAAAAACGGAATTCCGGCGATCGTGCGCGTGCGTTTCGGGGTCAGGGTCGTGTCGCTCATGCTGTGCGCCCCCACAGGCCGTTGGGCCGCAGCGCCAGAAACAGGATGATGCAGCCGTAGAAGAAGATGGTTCCGAAATCGGGCACGAGATATCGCGTGGCGGTATCAAGAATACCGAGGCCGAGCGCCGCGGCAAAAGAGCCCGAGATCGACCCCATACCGCCCACGGCGACCACGATCAGAAAAAGGACCATGTAGCGCAGCGGATAATAGGCCTCGATAGGTAGCATCTCAGCCCCAAGGATACCGCCAAGCGCGGCCAGTCCGGCGCCCAGGCAGAAGGTCGCGGAATAGATCAGCCCCGTGTTGATCCCGATGGCCGAGGCCGCGGAACGATTGTCGACGGCGGCCCGCAAACGGATGCCGAAGCGCGTGCGGTCAATCAGGAGCCAGAGCCCGGCGATCACGGCCAGTCCCACGCCGATCACTACCAACCGATGCAACGGCAGAGTGCGAAACCCGAGGTCAACACTCTGGGCCAAAAGCTCCGGTAACGGCAGCGCCAGAAGCGTTGAGCCCAAGAGCCGGTTAACGGTGGCGATCATCAAAAACGTAAGGCCAATGGTGGCGAGCACCTGTTGAAGATCACCGAAGCCGTAGATCCGGCGATAAATCAGCCGCTCCAGCGGCCAGGCCAACGCGACGGACGCCGCGACGCCCAGGGGCGCGGCAACCCAGAAAGACATACTTTGCGCGACCATGAGCCAGTGCGCCACGGCACCGCCAACAAGAGCGAAGCCACCATGGGCGAGGTTGATGACCCGCATCAACCCCATCGTCACCGACAGGCCGACCGCAATCATGAACAGGATCATGCCGTAGGCGATCCCGTCGATCAGGATATTGAAAAAGAGCGACATGTGCGCCTGCATCGTGTTTGGGGACGCGGGCGGTCTGGCGGGCCGCCCGCAATCGGTCTTACTCGGGCCAGCCTAGGTCGCCCACGGTGGCGATCACGCCCTTCTCGCGGTTGACCAGCAGTCCGCTCTCTTCGTCGCGTTCCACTTCGCGGATGTAGACATTCTGGATCACGGTCCGCGTCTCGGGGTCCATGATCAGGGGACCGCGCGGGCTTTCCCATTCCATGCCAAGCACGCTTTCTACCGCAGCCGGGCCATCAGACCCTGCGTTCTCGACCATCTCGTAGATCACATGCGTGCCGTCATAGGCGCCGATCGTCGCCCAGTTGGTCACGGAGTCCGGGTGCATCTCGGTGTTCTTGGCGATGAACTCGCGGTTCAAGTCTGAATCATGGTCTGCCGAGTAGTGATAAGCTGTCGTAAGGCCAATGGCCGGATCGCCGAAGGCCTGAAGGTTCGACTCCTCCGTCTCGGCGGTGCCGAGGAACATGATCCCTTCGTCACGCAGCCCGTTCTCGTTGTAAGATTTCGTGAAGCCGAAAGTCGGGGGGCCGCCCGGCAGGAAAGTAAACAGCGCGTCGGGCGATTGTTCGCGGATCGACTGGATGAACGGCGTGAAGTCGTTCGTCGACAACGGCATGCGGATCGAATCCAGAATTGTGCCGCCAGCCTCTTCAAATGCTGCGACGAAGGCGTTCTCAGCGTCAATGCCGGGACCGTAGTCGGAGACTGTGGTCACGACCTCTCGGATGCCCTGCTTATAGGCCCATTCCGCAAGCGGTGCCGAAACCTGCCACAACGTGTAGGAGGTGCGCAGGTAGAAATCCGACTGTGCATTGATCGCGCTGGTGGCCGCGTTGAAGATCACCAGCGGCGTCTCGGATTGGTCGAGCAGCGGGGCGACGGCAAGCGCGTTAGGCGTGAACACGTAACCCGCGAGGTAATCGACCTGATCCTTGATCAGAAGCTCTTGGGTCAGAGCGCGCGACTGGTCCGGGTTTGGCCCGCCCACGTCTTTGTAGATGAACTCGATCTCGTGCTCACCCGCGGTCGTGCCGTGTTGAGCCTGGTAGACCTCGATCGCTTCCTGGAATTGCTTGCCGTAAAGCGCAAAGGGGCCCGAGAAAGGCGCGACGACGCCGACCTTGATGGTCTCGGCATGCCCCGCCACGGCGGTGGAAAGCAAAAGTGTAGCGGCCGCCGAAAGGCGGAAAATTCTGGATGTCATGATGTCCTCCCTAAGCCAGCATTCTCCTCAAAGCCGGCAAGTAGAGAAAATACCACTGTGGTTGTGATGTCAACCCATGGACTCCCGACTTGTGCGAACGCCGATGCCCCTAGTGTCGTTGAGAGTGTCTTCCGACCTACACGATTGATCAGCGTGGCACTGTGTTCATCGTCGAAAGAGCTAGGGCCCGAATAGCCTTGTAGAAACTGGATGGCAGCCTGGTTTCCCCTGAGCCCCGTCCGCGCGCCAATCCCTTTTTTGAACCGATAGCCGTAGAGGATTTCTTGAGCTGTGTGAAAGTCGACAGCCTCTTCAACCGTGGGAAAACACCAGGTGATGTGCACGAACCAAGTCGATGGCCCGCCGCGCCGCCCGGCTTCACTGTCAGTATCGGCAGAGGTCCAACGCGCCAGTTCTTCCGACTAATCAAACACCTGTCTGATCACCACGCGCCACGCTTATGGATCGCGCTATAGCTTGCATTCGACAACGATCGAGAGTCCAGACGGCATGATGAGAAAGCGGCCGATCGGCCCGACAGGTGTATGATACTCGCGCTAGTTCCAAATCGCATCACCCAGGCCGACCCGAGGCTCAGGATTGCGATTGTCTCGCCAAAGCAAGGGCGGCAGTCGATATGTGCCGAGATGCCTTGTCCGGGTTGATATTCGTTGACGATGACTTGATCCGGCGTCTTCGAGAATACGCCTTCACAGACCAACCGTTCTGCTACCCTTTCCAAAAAAGGTAGGCAAAGGGCCGATGCGGTCTTCGCGCCGCGCCTGCCTCGCCTTGTAGTCATACCTGTAGCCGTAGTGCTGAACGCGCCGTTTCAGATCGGCAAGGGACGTTTGAGGTAGGCGTAGGCCACGTTTGACGGTTTTCGGCAACACCAAAGGTTTGTTCGACTTATCGCTCTGAGTTGCAACCGAACAAAAAAGATCCCTGTTACCCACGAGAAAAAGTACTTGCTTTACAGTGAGCAATTTTCGCTTTCACGGCCATGCGCCGTCTCCCGCGACGCGCGGTGTGGCTGCCAAAGGAGCCAATCAGAAGATCCTGAGTTAGGTTTCGATATCAGTTCACCGTTCGCCGGAAACGACCGGCCGTCCCTCTTCACGCCATTCCGGCAAGCCGCCTTCCAGCCGGCGCGCATTGAGGCCGTGGCGCCGCAATGCTGCGACGGCCTGGTGCGCGTAGACGCAATATGGGCCGCGGCAATAAGCGACGACTTCGCCATCGACCGCGAGCGTCGTGAGGACTTGGTCAAGGTCCGTAACCGTTGCGTTGAGCGCGCCGGGAATGTGACCGGCGGCATATTCGTCGGCGGGCCTCACATCGAGGACCGTGACCGAACCCTCCGCAAGCCGCGCTGCGAGGTCTGCCCGGCTGACAGGCTCGGGGAGATTTTCGCCACCTGAGAGCCCGCGCAGGATGCGCTCGACCTGGGCCAGGTTCCGTTCGGCCACGATGCGAAGAAGATCCATCAGTTCAAGGGTCTTCGCGTCTGAAAGCCGGTAGATGACAGCTTTGCCGTCGCGCCTGCTCGTCACAAGCCCCGCCCGTCGCAGCTGTTGGAGGTGTTGCGAGCAATTGGCGAGGGTCAGGCCCGTCTTCTCGGACAGCGCCTCAACGCCACGCTCGCCCTGAGCCAATTGCTCGAGGATCGAGAGGCGTGCCGGTGCTGACAGGGCCCGTGCGACCAGTGCGAATTCTTCGAGAAGCGCGGTTTTTGGACTGATTGACACCGTGTGCCTCCTGTTGTTATATCAATCAAGCGATAACTTGAATGATAGCAGTTTCAGAGCCCGCCACAACCCCGAAGGCCGAGCCCCCGATGCCCGACACGATCCTTGCCGCTGAACCGACGATCCGGCTTGCCGCCTTTCTGGGCGTTCTCGTGACCATGGCGCTGTGGGAGGTTGCGGCCCCGCGTCGGCGTCGGGAAATCCCACGTGTCATTCGCTGGACCAACAACCTCGCGCTCGTGGTACTTGATACCGTAATCCTGCGCCTCACCTTTCCGATCGTCGCGGTCGGTCTGGCCGTGATGGCGGAGGAGCGCGGCTGGGGTCTCTTCAACAACATGGGCGCGCCCTCATGGTTTGCCATCGTGGTCTCGATGTTGCTCCTCGACCTGGCGATCTACCTCCAGCATGTGATGTTCCACGCGGTGCCAGCCCTCTGGCGGCTACACCGGATGCACCACGCCGATCTCGACTTCGACGCAACGACCGGCCTGCGGTTTCATCCCGTCGAAATCCTGATCTCGATGGGGATCAAGCTTGTCATGGTTGCGGCACTGGGCCCGCCCGCCGTCGCTGTGCTCCTCTTCGAGGTGATCCTGAACGCAACGGCGCTCTTCAACCACGCGAACATCGACATACCCCGACCGGTCGACCGGGTGTTGCGTTTGTTCGTCGTCACCCCTGATATGCACCGCGTCCACCACTCCACCGATCCCCGTGAGACAAACTCGAACTACGGCTTCAACATGCCGTGGTGGGATCGGCTGCTCGGAACCTACGTGGCGCAGCCCGCAAAAGGTCACAAGGCGATGGAAATCGGGCTCGGACAATTCCGGACGCGCCGCGACCTCTGGTTGGACCGAATGCTGGTCCAGCCCCTGCGTGGGAGGGCGCGCGGCGGCGCACTCGATGCGCGCACAACAAAGGAGCTTCTCGAATGACCAGTGACACTCTCCGGCATGGCCTGCGCGAAAACTCCGGTCAGGTCGTGCACCAGCTCATCCAGGTGATGCTGGTCGGCTTTGCCATCGGGATGACCCGAACCGTGGTGCCTGCCATGGCCGAAAGCGAGTTCGGCCTCGAGCGCGGCTCGTTCTTGCTGCTGGCTTCTTTCGTCGTGGCCTTCGGCGCGGTGAAGGCGGTGATGAACTTTGTCGCGGGCCGTTGGTCGGAACGCATCGGTCGCAAGCGCGTGCTGCTCTGGGGTTGGGTCGTGGCGCTGCCGATCCCCGTGATCATCTGGTGGGCACCTGATTGGAGCTGGATCGTCGCGGCCACCGTGTTGCTTGGCGTCAACCAAGGTCTGTGCTGGTCGATGACCCAGACGGCGAAGCTCGACATCACGCGCGCAGAGGAGCGGGGACTGACAATGGGGCTGAACGAATTCTCGGGCTACGTCGGCGTTGCCCTCGCCGGCATCCTCACCGCCTACGCCGCCGAGTGGCTGGGCGCGCGCACCGGGCTCCTTGTCTTCGGCATGGCGGTGACCCTCATCGCGCTTGTTCTGACGGTGGTCTGGGTGAAGGACACTCTACCTTGGGCGAAGGCTGAGAGCGCCGCCCACAAAGCCACGCCGCCGAAGAACCCGCCTCGATATCCCCAGGGCGTCCCGGAACATCCTACGACGAGCGAGGTGTTCGCGTTGATGAGTTGGCGCGACAAGCGCCTCTTCGCGATCAGCCAAGCGGGGCTGGTCGAGAAATTCGTGGACGCCCTGGTCTGGGCGCTGTTCCCAGCCTTTCTCGTCACCCAAGGCGCCAGTCTGACCGAAATCGGCTGGATCGTCGGCGTCTACGGCTTCGTCTGGGGCGGCTCACAGCTCTTCACCGGGCGCCTTTCGGACCATGTAGGCCGGTTCTGGCCCAACGTGCTTGGCATGTGGATCAGCGGCGCCGGCGTGGCCATGGTGATCATGGGCGCAGGCACGCTCTGGTGGTCCATATCGGCAGGCGTGGCAGGCTTCGGAATGGCGCTCCTTTATCCCAACCTTTCTGCGGCCGTGGCCGACATCACGCCGCCAGCCTGGCGCGGCTCGGCCATCGGGATTTACCGGTTCTGGCGCGACCTCGGCTATGCCATCGGCGCGCTCGGTCTTGGCCTTGCGGCCAGCCTGACCGGGGCGGCCGAGGCAGCCTTTTGGTTCGTCGCCATCTCGATGTTCATATCCGGCGCCTTGTTGTTCTGGCTCTCGGAGGAAACGCACCCACGCCTGAACCCGGCCAATCCGGAGACATCTGATGCTTGAGTCGCTTGCCCGCCGCCTCGGCCTCATTTCCGTTCTTCTCGGGATCCTATCAATCGCGCTTCTTGCTGTGTCGGTCTGGGGATTCCGGTCGGGCGGCTGGCCCTGGACAAGAGCCTATGATGTCGTCGGCTGGGGTGCTTGGGTGGCGGGAGCTGGCGTCCTGGTCTCACTGGTCGGCCTGTTCGTATGGTATCGGCGTCGGCAGGATGGTGTCGCACTTGTCATGCTGGGGCTCATCTTGTCGCTGCCGGTCGCAGGTATGAGCGCCGCCTTCGAGATCGCCGCACGCACCACGCCGCCCATCAACGACATCTCCACCGACACTGAAGATCCGCCCGTGTTCTGGTTCACCGCCACGCCAACTGAATACCCTGCGCGGAACACCGAGCCACAGCGTGCAGCCTACCCGGAGGTCCGGCCATTGGATGTGACCATCCCTGTTGATGCAGCCTTTGTGGCAGCGCTCGCCCTCGTGGAGGAGCGCGGCTGGGAGGTGCTCTCGGCCGATCCCACTGAGAGCCAGATCGAGGCCATCGCCAAGAGTCGCCTGTTTGGCTTCGAGGACGAAGTGGCGATCCGCGTCACCGAGACGGACAACGGCGCCCGCATCGACATGCGCTCGCGGTCCCGCCTCGGCCAGATCGACCGCGGCGCCAACGCCCGGCGCATCGAAGCTTTCCTTTCAGATATCGAAACGCGCGCCCAAGACTGAGGACCGACCATGAAACACCTGATCCTTCTGAACGACCCACCCTATGGAACCGAGCGCAGTTTCAACGGCCTGCGCATGGCCCATTCGCTGGCCAAGAATGATCCTGAAGCGGACATCACCGTCTTCCTGATGGCCGACGCGGTGCTCTGCGCCAAGGCCGGGCAAAAGACACCGGATGGCTACTACAATCTCGAACGCATGATCCGCCGGGTTCTCAACGCGAAGGGGCGTGTCCTGATGTGTGGCACCTGCATGGATGCGCGTGGCTTGGCTGAGGGCGACATGATGGAGGGGCCGAGCCGCTCCACCATGGACGAACTCGCGCAGGCCACGCTCGCCGCCGACAAGGTCCTAGTGTTCTGATGGCAGAGATGCTCACACTCGCGGCTCTCGCGGCCCATCCGGAGCGCTTCCACCTTATCGACGTGCGCGACGCGGAAGACTACGCCGCCGCTCACGTTACGGGTGCCGTGCACATTCCGCTTGCTGATCTTGAAGCACGGAGGGTCGACATCCCGCCCGGCAAGACGCCCGTGACGATCTGTGGCAAAGGTGGCGGTCGGTCCGCCGAAGGAGCAGGCATGCTTCGCAAACACGATCACCCGGACGCCTTGTGGCTGGAAGGTGGCACGACCGGCTGGCTCGCACAGAACCCTTGAATGATCAAAAACCGGATGGAGGACCCCCGGATGACCCCTAGACACCTTTTGGCTGCGATAAGCTTCGCGATTGCAACACACGCAGTGCCCGCATCAGCTCAGGACGCGGCCATCGACGCCATGCAAGAATACATGATGTTCTCGGAATACGAGGCCGGTATCATCCTGCCACAGCAGATCGACAGTGACGTCTTCGAGACCGCGCTCTTCGTCGACACGCGCGACGCTGGCCAGTTCGAGGAAGGCACGATCCCAGGCGCCGTCAATATCGAGTGGCGCGAAGTACTCGACCGCATCGACGACATCCCAGAGGATCGCATGACCATCCTGTTCTGCAACACCGGCAGTCTCTCGGCGCAGGCCGCCTTCGCGCTGCGAGTAGCGGGGCGTTCGAACGTCGTCGTCATGCAGACCGGCTTCACAGGCTGGCAGCAGGACGCGGCCTGGAAGCCTTGAGGCGCCATCGGGGGACTACGGCCAGCGAAGCCCACACGGAGGTGTTCGTCTCACTTGGCGGCCAACGGCGTCGCACAGCAAATCTCGCATCTGATCGATCACGGGGACTGGCTTCCATTCCTTCGAAAGGATCGCACCATCAAACCGTGGGATCAAACATCTAATGACATGTTCCAAACTCTGAAAACGGACCGGCGGCATGACCTTCTCTTCCCAAAAGGGGCGTCTCGATCCGACGAAGCGTGAAAGCCAATGGACGTCGGCTCACTCCAGCGCGGAAATCGGGGCGGGTCGTCGGCGAGTGATGACACCTGCCGAACCGTGGCTGACCGACTGTGAGCCTTGGCTTCAGACGGTCATGTACCGGAGAATGGATGTAACGATCTCTTCCCGCATCTTTTCCTGCCCCTCTTCGGTGAAAAGCTCGGGGCCGAACTTGGTCGAGTAGCTCGGGCGGTTCGACACGTTGTAAAAGGCCTGCGCCTGAATCTGCCAATGCAGGAACATCGGGTCGATGCCCATTCGAAACACGCCTTGCTCCTGCCCTCGTTCCAATATCCGTCTGAGTCGGCGCATGGCGGTCAGGTTCAGGTCGCGGATGAAGTCGGACTTCTTGAGGTATTCGGCGTGTTGCACGTTTTCGCACAACACCATGCGTATCAAATCCGAATGGTTGCGGTGGTGATCGAAGAAGAACCGCACGAGGCTCGCGATCGCTTCATCAACGGGCATTCCGTCAATGTCGATATCTATTTCACTGGCACGCATCTGGGCATAGGCGGCCTCAAGCGCCGCGATGTAGAGGCCTTCCTTGTCTCCGAAGTAGTAGTAGATCATGCGCTTCGAGGTCTTCGTCTTTTCGGCGATCTCATCGATTCGCGCACCTGCAAGACCCCGGTCCGCGAACTCGGACATCGCGACCGTCAGAATGTCGTGCTTTACGCCTTCTGCGTCCTGTTTCCAGGTTTTACGCAGCTTTTCATCTTTCATTTTTCCACGTCCCGCTCACCAAATCATTCTGCCCCCTGCGGTCAAAATGGGGCCGATATCTTGTGTCTGCAAGTCAGTTTTTCCTTACCCTAAAAAATTATTTATTACGATCAATAACTTAACATGGTCACTTTCACGATACGTGAATGGGACAGATGTCTTTATTAACAAAGGGTTAATGTCTCCGAGCGGTACAATAAGGTTTTTCGGGAGCCTCGAAGGATAAGTGTCAGAAAAGCCACTAACCGTGAGGACGCTCCATGTCGCAGGCATCGCCCCGGCTCAATCTCCCGTTTCTGCAGCCAGCACAGGCCCAAAAACACGTCACCCATAACGAAGCGCTCAAGCTGCTCGACGCGCTTGTTCATTTGACCGTCACCTCCTTTGGCGCGACCACGCCACCCGGTAATCCGCAGGACGGCGATTGTTACGCGCTTGGCCCTTCGGCAACCGGCGGCTGGGCCGGCGAAGACGGCAAGATCGCCTATTGGCTCGATAGCGGCTGGCAATTCCTCGCCCCGCAGAGCGGTTGGCTTGCCGTCGAAATCGGCACGACCGAAGTCATGGTCCATGATGGTACAGATTGGGTGCCGGCCTCGGCAACGATGGATCTCGACAATCTCGCAGGCGTCGGGGTCAACACCACCGCCGACCCGACGAACCGCCTGTCAATCAGCGCCCCCGCGACCCTCCTCAACCACGAGGGCGCAGGCCATCAATTGAAAATCAACAAGGCCAGCTCGGGCGACACCGCGTCGCTCCTGTTCCAAACGAACTGGTCCGGTCGCGCCGAGATGGGGCTCGCCGGGAATGACGCGTTTTCGATCAAGGTCAGCGCGGATGGCACGTCTTGGGACGAAGTGTTGTCGATCGGCGCGGGCGCAGGCGTCGTCACGACCGATACGATGGTCGGCACGGTCGCTGCCAGCCCGGGCCCGGGCAACGCGGTGATCGAAACCGGATCGGGTGCGAACGGCAGCTACACCAAGTTCGCCGATGGCACGTTGATCTGCCGGCTCGACAGCTTCGCCACGGCAAATGCCGCCACCACGACATGGACCCTGCCGGAGAGCTTCGTCTCCACATCCTATTGCGTCACCGCCACGGTGCTCGGGTCCACGCCAGCCGTCGCGACGGTCTCATCCAAAACACTGGGATCGGTCGACATCGAGAGCTTTGACCTTACCGGATCAGATGCCGCTACTCCCGACGTCTCCGTCATCGCGATCGGCCGCTGGGTCTGACCAATCTGCCACGGCTGCGCGAAATCCTCGCGCAGCCCTCTGTGCGGAAAGAGTAAAGCCGTGTAAGTCAGCCCAAACAAAGGGCGAAACCCATGGCGAAGACGATCCATATCCTGAACGGTCCCAACCTGAACCTCCTGGGGAAACGGCAGCCGGAAATCTACGGCGCGGACACGCTTGCGGACGTGGAAACCGCCTGCGCCGCGCTGGGGCGCGACCTCGGACTTGGCACGGAGCTCTTCCAGTCGAACCATGAGGGAGAGATCGTCGAGATGGTGCACCGCGCCCGCGATACCGCGGACGGCATCATCATCAACCCTGCTGCCTACACCCACACCTCTGTCGCGATCCTTGATGCGCTCAACACCTTCGAAGGCCCGGTGATCGAGGTCCATATCTCGAACGTCCACAAACGCGAAGCCTTCCGACATCATTCCTATGTTTCGTTGCGTGCCGATGGCGTGATCGCCGGTCTGGGCGTCGAGGGATATGAACTCGCCCTCCGGCGCATGGCGACACTCCTCGCATGACCGACCGTTACGCCGTGTTCGGCAACCCGCTGAGCCACACCAAGTCGCCTTTCATTCATACCGCGTTTGCCCGCCAATTCGGCGACGATATGTCCTATACGGCGATCGAAGCCCCGCGCGACGGGTTCGCGGACAGCGTGCATCGCTTCATCGGAGAGGGCGGACGTGGAATCAACGTTACCGTTCCGTTCAAGATCGAGGCCTTCGCGCTCGCCACGGAGGCCCGAGACGCCGCAGCGATCTGTGGGGCCTCCAACTGCCTGAAATTCGAAGACGGAAAGATCATCGCGGAAAACTTCGATGGGGTCGGTCTTGTCCGCGACATCTCTGAAAACCTCGGCCACGACCTGACCGGAAAGCGTATCCTGTTCGCAGGCGCAGGTGGCGCAACGCGCGGTGCGGTGGCTCCATTCCTCGCGGCAGGCGTCCACAGCGTCACCATCGCCAACCGCACCGTGGCAAAAGCAGACGCAATCCGCGGTCTGCTCTCGGACCGAGGCACGATCCACACAACCAGTTACGACGCAGCCTCCGGTTCGTTCGACATCGTCCTGAACTCCACAACAACCAGCCTGACGGGCAACAAGCCCCCGCTTCCGCCTTCGGTCTTCGACGGTGCGGCACTGGCCTATGACCTCGTCTACGGCAAAGGCCTGACCCCGTTCCTTGCGGATGCGAAAGCGCAAGGTGCGGAGGTTGCCGATGGCGTCGGGATGCTGGTGGAGCAAGCGGCAGAGGCATATCTTTGGTGGCGCGGGCAAAGGCCGGACACCGCGCAAGTCATCGAAGAGATGACCATCCCCCTCACCTGATCCTTTCTCTGGTTTGAAAATACCTCGGGGAGGAGCCTGTTCTTTGCCCGCAAAGAACAGGCGGAGGGGCAGCGCCCCTCGCCACCGCGACGGGGCGAAGCCCCGGCGCAATCAAACAAGCCCTTTGAAAAACCCATGAAACCACGAGATCGGCAGGTGCTGCCCGACCGTAAACATCCATGAAAACGGACGCGGGAAGCTGTAGGAAAACCTGCGCTTGTCGATCGCCCGCATCACGTGATCGGCGGCTTCCTCAGGCTGCATGAGCTGGGGCATCTTGAATTCGTTCTTCTCGGTCAGCCGCGTCTCGATGAACCCGGGGTTCATGCGCTGGACCAGGATATCGGTCTTCGACAGGTCGATCCGAAGGTTCTCGGCCGTGTGCATCACTGCGGCTTTGGACAGGCCGTATCCCACCGCACCCGGCAAACCTCGGAAGCCCGATAGCGAGCCGATCAGCGCGATATGGCCGGTGTTCTTCTCCACGAACCGCGGCACGACTTCGCCCAGCACGTTCAGGCAGCCGGTTATGTTTGTCGCGACCATCAGGCGCGCGGCGTCGCCGTCCCACTCGGTGGATTTCATCGGCTCATAGGCTCCGACCGAATACACGAATCCATCGAAATCACCGGCCTCTTTGGCTGCATTAGAGACTGATTCCGGATCTGTCACATCCACCGGCACGACACGTGCGTCGCGACACTCGGCGGCAAGATCCTTCAGCCGATCCTCGCTCCGTGCCGACAGAACGAGCGACGCACCGCGCGCGTCCAATGATTTGGCGAGCGCACGACCCAGCCCTTCGGAAGCGCCGACGAGCCAGTATTTCTTTGCAGGAAGGTCTTTTGTCATGGAGAGCTAACGTCGGGGTCCAGCCCCGGTTCCCTAGGTGACTTCTTCGGTGGGGGGTTCAGGGCGTTTGCGGAACGCCGCGCCCTTTGCTTTCAGTTTTGCGGCCTGCCAGATGATGAGCGCCATCACCCGCAGTGCCCCGGTCGGGCGCCGGACCGCGGCCCCCAGGAACCCGCGATAGCGAAGCGGCTTGAGCGGACCAGTCAGCGTTGCGACCAGCCCCTTGTTGCCGTCGACGAGGTCGATGGTGATCCCGATCTTGTCCTCGGTCACGTTGAACCGGAAGCGGTAATCGCCCGAGATTTCCTGGAACGGCGAGACGTGGAACACCTTTCGCGAGGTCAGCACATCACCCACCCCAATCGGTGCAAACCCGTCCTTGGCACAGAGGTAGGAATGCCTGTCGCCCATGGTGTTGTTCACTTCGGCAATCACGGCCACCAGATCGTCACCCTTCATCGCGAACCAGAAGGCGACCGGGTTGAACCAGAACCCCAGGAAACGCGGCTGGGCAAGAAGCAGGACCTTCACACCGGCCAGCGACAGGCCGGCATTGGCAAAGACGCGTTGCGCCCAGGCCACGCCCTCGCCATCCCCACGCGGGCCACCGTGATCTGTATCGTGAAGCGAAAAGATGCCCCACGAATTGCGCGCGAACAGCGGCGGGAGGTCGGCGGTGTCGTTTGGGTCGATCAGAAGGTAGTCCACCCCGTAGGTGAACGCGTTCTTGATCGCACCCTTTCGCGCATGGGTTGTCGACCCGCGCATATGTCGATGTCCGTTCATTCAGCCGCCACTGCCATGTTTGCCGCCTGGATACCATCCGCGACCGCGACGCCGGAGGAGAACCCATCCTCATGGAAGCCGTAGCGCGTATAGGCGCCTGCATACCACGTTCCGTTCTGCCCCTGCATCTCGCGCAACTGGTTCTGGGCACGCAGGGCGGCCCGATCGAAGACCGGGTGGCGGAAGTTGGCCTGGTCGTAGATCGTCTCTTCGCGGACCGCCTGCGCCGGGTTCAGTGTGATGAAGAGCGGGTCGCTCTCGGGAATGTTCTGCAACCTGTTCATCCAGTAGCTGACCCCGATCTGATCCCGGTCGTCACGGGTGTCGGCCTGGTAGTTCCACGACGACCAGCAGCGTTTGCGGTTCGGCATCTGGGTCCGGTCACAATGGAGGAAAACCGAATTTTCCTGGTAATTGAGATTGCCCAGCGCGGCGCGTTCTTCCGCCGTGGGATTGGCCAATAGCCGCAGCGCGTCGTCAGAATGGGTCGCGAACACGACTTGGTCGAACACTTCACTTGGGCCGTTTTGGGCTTGAATAGTGACTTGTCCGGGGGTGCGCACCACCGACCGAACCGGCGTTCCCGCCCGCAGGGTCACACCCTTGGCGCGCAGGTTCTCGACCAGGCGGTTCACATACTGAACAGACCCGCCGTCGATGGTCATCCACTGATGTTGCTCCCATCCGAGAAGCGCGTGGTTGCGGAAGAAGTTGACGAGGCTTTTCGCCGGGAACCCCCGGATTTCGGCGGTGGACGTCGACCAGATCGCCCCGCACATCGGCATCAGGTAGTAACGCTGAAACCATTCGCCCAGCTCCATGACCTCGACCAGATCGGCGATGGTCATGTCGTCGGACGACGCAAAGCCTTCCACGTCGCGGTTGAACCGGGTCAGATCGCGGATCATCTGGATGAACCTGGGCCGCGCGACGTTGCGGCGCTGACCGAAGATCGAATTGATCGACTGAAGCGAATACTCCATCGCCCCACCGTCCACGGTGGCGCCAAAACTCATGTCGGATTTCGCAACCGGCACGTCCAGGGCATCGAGCATCCGGGTGAAATGCGGGTAGGTTTCGTAGTTGAACACGATGAAGCCGGTATCCACAGGCTGATCCCCGTTCCTGCCTGCCATCACGGTGCGCGCATGGCCACCCAAACGCGTCTCCGCCTCGTACAGCGTAACGTCATGGGTCGCACCCAGATGATATGCGGCGGCCAGTCCGGACACACCTCCGCCGATCACGGCAATGCGTTGTTGTCTTTGAAGGGGGGCGTCGAACGACATTCTCTATCCTCGTTGTATTTTCACTACTTACGGATCGAGGGAAGATACGGATCAAATGTGATCCAGGTTTCACAATCCGGCGTAGACCGACTATGCTGAGTGTGAACGACGATAGACTTGCGAAGGAACAAACCACGCCCGAGGCGGGACTCCTGAGCATGCAAACAGTTGAGAAAGCCCGCTTGGTGGCGACGAAATCGACCAAATCCGCACCGTACTCGGAGCAGACGCTCTGGATGCTTGCGATACGAGACAACAGGGACAAGCGGGCTTTCGGCCTGCTGTTCGACCATTTCGCGCCGCGTCTGAAAGGCTTTGTCATCCGGGCGGGGGCTCCTGCTGGTCAGGCTGAAGACATCGTGCAGGACGTGATGCTCTCAGTGTGGCGCAAAGCGCATTTGTTCGATCCGGAACGGGCCCAGGTCTCGTCCTGGATCTACCAGGTGGCGCGAAACCGTCAGATCGACATTATCCGCAAGGAAGGGCGTCCGATGCCCGAAGCCTTGAAAGCGGAAGCAGAGGATCACGAACCTGATGCTGGGCAGGTGATCGCGTTGGAACAGGAAACCGGCGTCCTGCGCGAAGCGTTGGAGCGGCTCAACCCCGACCAGCGTGACATGATCGAGAAGGCTTACCTCGGTGAGCTGTCTCATAGCGATATCGCCGAGGCGACAGGCCTTCCGCTCGGGACGATCAAGTCCCGTATCCGTTTGGGGTTGGAGCGCCTTCGGCACGAATTGAAGGATTTGAGGGAGAGATGAGCGAACAGATCTCACACCACATCCCTGACGCCCTGATGGCGTCCTACGTGGCGGGCAGCCTGCCCAAGCCCTTTGCGCTCGTCGTCGCAACACATGTGTCCATGTGCGACGAATGCCGTGCGAACCTGCTGGCCCATGAGGCTGCCGGAGGCGCCGTCTTGGAAACCATGGGCGAAGAGCCTTTGTCCGGTGACCTGCGCTCGCGCGTGATGGGCGCCCTGGACGAACAGATCGACGTGACCCCCGATGTGGCGGAAACCCCGCGCAAGGGCGTGTACCCGGGGCCTGTCATGGCCGCGCTGAAAGGGTCCGATCCAAAGTGGAAAAAGCTCGGCGGTGGCGTGCGTCAATGCATCGTGGACATGGGTCTGGAAGGTTCGGCGCGCCTGCTGCATATCCCGGCCGGTCGTCCGGTGCCGGAGCACAGTCACGGCGGGCTGGAGCTTACCTTGGTTCTCCAGGGCGCGTTCTCGGATGCAACGGGACGGTTCGACGTGGGCGACGTGGAAATCGCCGACGCCGATCTGGAGCACGTGCCGACCGCCGATGAAGGTCAGGATTGCATCTGTCTGGCCGCGACCGATGCGCCCTTGCGGTTCAGATCGTTCGTTCCACGAATCCTGCAACCGCTCTTCGCAATCTGAGCCAAGCGCGGAGCCAGCCCCAAAGGCCTGCCTACGTATTATCCCGTAGGCAGGCCTGATTTTTTCTCGACGGCGACACAATTAACCGGGCATTTCAGCACAAAGCAGTCCAAAAGCGTTTGAAAATCCTGTCCTTCTGGCTAGGGTGTGCACAGGTCGTGTGCCCAACCGCACATACCTCAAAAAATACATGACTGACGTCATTTGGAGGAGGATACCATGGAACGTCGTAAGTTTCTGAAGGGCGCCGCACTCGGCGCCACTGGCTCCGTGCTGGCCGCTCCGGCCATCGCTGCGAGCCACGCAAAGACCATGACCATCGTGTCGACCTGGCCGCGGGACTTCCCGGGTCTGGGTGTGTCGGCACAGCGTCTGGCTTCGCGCATCACCGAACTGTCGGAAGGTGCCATTCAAACCGAATACTTCGCCGCTGGCGAACGTGTGGGCGCGCTCGACGTGTTCGACGAAGTGGCAAGCGGCAACTCGCAAGCCTACATCGGTGCCGACTATTACTGGACCGGCAAGCACCCGGCCCTGGCCTATTTCACGGCTGTTCCGTTCGGCATGACCTTTGCCGAAATCAACGCATGGTGCCTCTATGGCGAAGGCCGCGCACTCTGGGACGAAGTGCAAGACGAATTCGGCCTCTATGGCCTGCCCGCGGGCAACACCGGTACGCAGGCCGGCGGCTGGTTCAACAAGGAAATCGAAAGCGCTGACGACCTCAAAGGTCTGAAAATGCGTATTCCGGGCCTCGGCGGTCAGGTTCTTTCGAAGCTTGGCGCATCGACCGTGTCGCTTCCGGGTGGCCAGATCTACGAAAACCTCGTTTCCGGCTCGATCGAAGCGACCGAGTGGGTTGGTCCGTACAACGACTACTTCATGAAGTTCTACGAAGCCGCCAAGTATTACTACACTGGCGGTATGCACGAGCCGGGCGCACAGCTGTCGCTCACCTCGAACAAATCGTGGTGGTCGTCGCTGTCCGACAGCGAGCGTGCGATCATCACGGCCGCCGCTCTCGAAGAGAACGCGAACTCCTTCTACGAGATCACGGCGCTGAACGGCGAATACCTGAACCGCCTCGTCGAAGAGCAGGGCGTCGAAGTCAAAGCCTTCAACGAAGATGTGTGGGACGCCATGGGCGAAGCCGCGATGGAAGTCTTCGAAGAGACCGCAGCACACTCCGATCTCGCAGCCCGCGTGAACGAGAGCGCCCAGAAGGCCATGCGCGAATATGGTCGCGGCATCGCGCTTTTCGAAGGTCAATTTGTCGAGAACCGCAACCGGATCTTCGATATCGGCTGATTGCTTTGTGCCAAACAGTTAAAAAAATGGAAGCGGGGCTACGGTCCCGCTTTCTTTGCTGATACATGAGCGCGCATTCGTGCGAGATTCGTTCCTTGGGGAGGGACCATGACTGAGGTCTTCGATCACACCGAAATTCCGCGCCACGGGCGTCCAGCGGTCATCCAGCGTTTGTTCGGCTGGATTTCCCTTGGAGTGCTCGCGGGGTTCCTGATCAACAATATCCTGGTTGTCTACTTCGACATGCCTGGCGTGAAGATGCTGGGAAGCGAAGGCGCCGGATCGGCGTGGGTTCACCTGGCGATCTTTGCCGCTGGCGTCGTGTTACCTGCGATCTTCGTGTTCCTGACCCAAGACCGGGCGATCCGGTGGGACGCGCACCGCATCCATATGTTCAACGTCTACCTGATCCGCGCGCTGTTCTGGTCGGTGTTCCTCGTCGGGGTCGCCGATGCCACAATCGCGTTCATGCGGACCGAACAGTTCGTCGAGCCTCTGCTGGGCGAAGCTGCCGCACGGAACTTCTCCCGCTCGAACTGGGTGGGCCCGTGGATCCATGGGCCGCTGATCGTCTTGGCATTCCTGCTCGCCACCGTGACCCGCACGCTCGGGTTCGTCTGGCTCGCGCTCCTGATCGTTGCCGCCGAACTCCTCATCGTGATTTCGCGCTTCGTCTTCTCCTACGAGCAGGCCCTCATGGGTGACCTCGTGCGCTACTGGTACGCCGCCCTGTTCCTCTTCGCCTCGGCCTACACGCTCTTTGACGAAGGGCATGTGCGCGTCGACATTCTCTATGCCGGCTTCGGTCGCACCCGCAAAGGCTTCTTCAACGCCTTCGGCACCATCCTGCTGGGCATGTCGACGGTCTGGGTGATCCTCGTTATCGGTTTCAACGGGCCACAGTCGATCATCAACGCGCCCATGGCGAACTTCGAAGTAAGCCAGGCTGGCCCCTTCGGCATGTTCGTCAAATACCAAATGGCGGCCTTCATCGGCCTCTTCGCAATCACCATGCTGATCGAATTCGTCAGCTATTTCTTTGACGCCGTCGCGGACAGCCGCGACGAGCCGGGCCATCGCGCGCCCGCGCAGTCCGGCGCACATTAAGGAGATCGGCCCATGGAACTCTTCTTCCTTCTTCTCCTCGTCCTCATCATGGCCGGTGCGCTTGGCTCCGGCTATCCGGTGGCCTTCGCGCTCCCCGGCGCGGCGATCATCACCATCGGCCTGGCCGCGCTGACCGGCCAACTGTTCGAGGGTAGTACCGACGCCTTCTTCCACTCCGGCGGACCGCAGCAATGGCTGACGGCGGGTGTCACCAACCTCCGAGGGGTCTACTGGGAAGTCGAGAGGGATACGCTCATCGCCATCCCGCTCTTCATCTTCATGGGCATCATGCTCCAGCGCTCGAAGATCGCCGAAGACCTGCTCGTCACCATGGCACAGCTGTTCGGCCCGGTTCCGGGTGGTCTGGGAATCTCGGTTGTCTTCGTCGGCGCGCTCCTGGCCGCCACGACCGGGATCGTCGGCGCGACCGTTGTGGCGATGGGGATGATCTCGCTCCCCGCCATGCTTCGCTCGAACTACTCAACCCCGCTCGCCACCGGCACCATCGCGGCCTCGGGCACCCTGGGGCAGATTATTCCACCTTCCATCGTGCTCATCATTCTCGCCGACCAGCTGGCTTCTGCCGCCGACCAGGCATCGACGCTGCGTACGAACCTCTTCAAAGAGGCGACCGGCGAAATCCAGATGCCGTCGATCTTCGACGTGTCCGGCACCTCGGCGGGCGAAATGTTCCTTGGCGCGCTGATCCCCGGCCTCGTGCTTGTGGGCATCTACATGACCTACATCCTGATCTATGCGCTGATCCGGCCCAGCGCGGCTCCGGCGGTGCATGACAAGAGCACGAAATACAACGCCGCCTTCTGGGGTCGCGTGACGCTCACGCTCGTTCCGCCGCTCGCGCTGATTTTCCTTGTCCTGGGGTCCATCATCGGCGGTATCGCCACGGTGAACCAGGCCGGCGCCATCGGTGCCGCAGGCGCACTGATCATGGCGTCCTACAAATTGCCCGAACCCGGCACACGCATGATGTTCGGACCGGCCATCCTGTCGATTATCGCGCTTGGGATGCTGACCTTCGCGCTCATGTCGTTCGAGATGAACGTCAAGGCCGTCGACAGCCCCTCGGACAGCATCGGTATCGCGATCGGCGCGGTGGCCACGGTGATCCTCATCATCGCCCTGATCTGGTCCGCGGCCCGTTCAATCCGCATAGACCACACGCTTCAGCAAGTGATGCTCGAAACGGCGAAAACCACCTCGCTGGTCTTCATCATCCTTCTGGGTGCCGCCATGCTGACCGCCGCCTTCCGCGGCTTCGGCGGCGAAGAGCTGGTGCGTGAATTCCTCAACGGGATGCCCGGCGGGTTCTGGACGCAGTTCATCATCGTCATGGCGGTGATCTTTGTCCTGGGCTTCTTCCTCGACTTCATCGAGATCGCCGTGGTCGTGGTGCCGATCGTCGCCCCGATCCTGCTGTCCGATCCGGGCGCAAACGTCACCGCTGTCTGGCTTGGCGTCATGATCGGTCTGAACATCCAGACCTCGTTCCTGACACCACCCTTCGGCTTCGCGCTTTTCTACCTGCGCGGGGTTGCGCCAGCCATGGTGAAGACGCTCCAGATCTACAAGGGCGTCATCCCGTTCATCGTGCTCCAGCTTATCGCGCTGGGAATCGTGGGGTCCTATCCGCCGCTGGTGAACTACCTCCCAAGCCGCGTGAGCCTCTTGGGTGAAACCGCCCCACCGCCGCGCAATCCGCAGCTTCAGCTTTGCCTCGAAGACTACGTGTCCGACCGTCTGGCTTCGACCACGACGGCACAGGATGCGATCTCGACGGCCAAGATGATGGACCTCTCCGCCCTTCCCGAAGATCTCGCGGAAGAAATGGAAGATGGTTTCGCCGCCGCCGATACCGCGCTGGAGAAAATGGAGGAGATCAGAACGACCCATGCAGCGGTCGAAGATGCGACGACCGAGTATCGCCCGCAGCTGATCAAAGTCCGTTCCATCGAAAAGCAGATTCGTGGTCTGGTAGAGGAACGCGATGTGGCTGCCACGACCCTTTCGCGCCTCGGACCGGACTCGGACCGAGGCCCGGAGTTGGAAGCCGAAGTGGCGCATCTCGACGAAGAGATCGAAGCGCTCAAAGCCCGCATCCCCGAGGGTTGGGAAGAGGTGCACGACACCTTCGCCGAACTCACCAAGGCCGAGGACAACGCGCGCAATCTCTATCGTCGCAATGCCGACAATGCCTACTCCGGCCCTGCCGAAGTGCTCGCCATCCTGGAAGACACGCCAGCCTTCTATGACCTCGAAGGCCCCCTCAACGACGTGCGCAACCTGATCGAAAACGGTCAGGGCGAAGCAGACGCCGACGAGATCAAGCTCGTCGAGGACATGATCGGCGACGTCGAAGGCGCCGGCGATGTTCGCTCGGCCCTGGCGAGCGCCCGTCGCGAAATCGACGAAGACGAAGTGGACCGCGAGCAGGCACTTGAGGACTACGAAGAGGCCCTCGCGGAGTATGCCGCCCAGAAACAGTGGCGTGCAGAAGCCGCGGCTCTAGAGCCCAATGTCCGCGCCTATGTCGAGGGTATCGAAGGCACGCTCGGTATCCGGTCGCAGGACCGCTTCACGCGCGAACAGGCGCTCGCCATGGCGTCCTGCACCGCGCGCCATCGGGACGTGTCGCTGAACTTCTGATCCGCGGTTCACGTCTGAAACGCAAAAACCGGCGCGAAGTTATCTTCGCGCCGGTTTTCTTTTGACATAGCGGCTGGGACAGGCAACGTGTGCCCATGCTTATTTTTCTCAACGGCTTCCCGGGAACGGGCAAACTCACCGTCGGTCAGGCGCTCATGGACAAACTGGGCGGCCGACTACTTGACGTGCATACGCAGATGAACATCGCCTACGCGCTCACCGATTTCAAAAGCCCGGCGTTTTATGACACGGTGCGCTCGGTTTGGGAGATCGCGGACAAGCGTATCGCGGAGCTTCCCAAAGACGTGCCGGTGATCCTGACCGATGCCCTACGCGAAGGGTCGGACTGGTCGAAAGAAGCTTGGGCCCGGATCGAAAGACTGGCCGAGGATCGCGGACCGCTCTTCGTCGTGCATCTCCATTGCGACCCAGACGAAAACGCACGCCGGATCGGGTCCGCTGGCCGCGAAGCCATGCGCAAATCGCGAAAACGGGCGCTCGCGCTTCAGTATCACGAGGACGGTCGCATCCTGATTGGCGACGATGCCGACAAGGTGATGAAGATCGACACCACGGAACTGACCGCAGAGGAATGTGCCGAGGCCATCGCGGACTGGGTCGTCACCAGTTAGGGGTGTGTCTGCACAATCGTATGCACAGTGTGTGTACGCCCTGTGCACAGGTTGTGTATCGCGTTTTCGGCTACAAGACCGCCTCGATCCGGCGCGCGGCAACCCAACTCAGCCCGGCCATCACGGCGGCTGTGGCTAGACACAAAACCAGCCCGCCAAGTTGATAGGACACCCCCGACAGGAGTGTCCCGATCAACCGACCAGCGGCATTCGACATATAGTAAAACCCCACATCCATCGTCACTCGTTCAGACTTCGTGAACGCGAGAATAAGGTAGCTGTGGAGCGAGGAATTGATCGCGAAAACGAACCCGAACGCCAGCAAAACGATCACCGCGACGGGGAGCAACCACACCGCGTCCGACCAGACTGCCGCGACCGCCAATACAGCCGGAATTGCAGTCAGAATACCGACCCACCGAATGGCCAACCGCGTCGCCTCACGCCCTTCGTGCGCGGTCGGTCCCAACAGCTTCGGGGCGGCGGCTTGAATCGCGCCATAGGCGATGATCCAAAGCGCCATGAACCCTCCGACGATGAAGAAGGCGTTGTCGGTCCCAAGCAGTTTTTCAACCCGGTCATGGAAAAAGATCGGGATGCCCACGACGAACCACGTGTCGCGTGCGCCAAAGAGGAACATCCGCGCCAGAGAGAGACGGTTGATCTTTGGGTCTTTCGAGAAAACATGCGCAAATTTGGCTGACTTAGAGCCTTTTGGCAGCCCAACAGGCATGGAGACCATCACACCGATCAGGATCACGGCGAGGACGGCGGCCATGACCAGAACGGAGAGTTTGAAGCCGAGAACGGCTAGCAGTCCGGCGCCCAGGAAAAAGCCAAAACCTTTCACCGCGTTCTTCGATCCGGTCAGCACCGCAACCCATTTGAACAGCCCGTCGTCGGCCTCCGGCGCGAGCAGTTTGACGGCGGACTTGGAGGACATTTTTGACAGGTCCTTTGCCACGCCCGACAATCCCTGCACCACCATGACGAAGGGCACCGAGACCGCCACAGCCCAGCCGGGATCGAGCCATGACAGAGCCACCAGGGCGACGACCTGAAGTCCAAGGCCCACATAGAGCGTCGTGGTCAATCCGAACCGCGCCGCGATCCATCCGGCGGCGAGGTTCGTGACCATCCCGGCGATCTCGTAAAGCAGGAACAGCCACGCCAGCGTGATCGGCGAGAAACCCAGTTGATTGAAATGCAAAAGCACCAACATCCGAAGCGCCCCGTCCGTAAGCATGAAAGCCCAATAAGCGGCGGTGACAACGATGTAGGCGGCAAGCGGTCTTCCCGCTCGACTGCCCGGTTGGGTCATGTCTTTAGTTCTCTTTCTTGAAGAAAAGCGGCCGCATGCCGCCCGCCATGAAGAGTTCCATAGAAGTGTTATCTACGTGTGACACAAAGAAACATCTGTCCTCCAAACTATCAGAACTTATCAGGCGGAACGACGGCCCATCCCCCGGCGCACCGTCGCAATGATCCCGGAAGGACATGAGGGATTTACTATTCGGAATCCCGTCGTAGAGCTCTTCGTAGAGCGACCCGTAGACGAAGACCTGAAACGCAGCGTCGTCGTCAGACGTCCACAATCCCTGCATGGCGTCGCGTGTGTTAGAAAAGCCATCCGACCCGGCGTTCATGAAGGAATACAGGACAATTTGCGCTTCCTTTCCATTGCTGGACGCGATGTCGCCCGAGATCAAAAGGCGGCTGTTTTCTGGGCGTTCATAGAGGTCCGTCAGGATTGCTTCCGGCGTGTGGTTATAGGTCGTCGCAACGTAGAAATAGTCGCCTTCGACGAAGGTGCATTGGATGCCCGCGTCGAGCACATCGCAATGACTGAACGTAGCCGTCAACGTAAACGGCTCGCCGTAAGTGCCTACGGCTGGCATGTCGACGGACGCTGAGGGCTGCATGATATCTTTCAGGAGCGCCGCCCCTCCGGTTTCGGCCGGCGCTTTTTGCGAGCTGTTTTCTGGGGCGTCCGTGGTCACCGCGCTGATGTCGACCGTGAAGCTGGTGCGACCAGCGAGTTCGATTTCGTTGAACTGATCCTGAACATAACCGCGCGCTTCGCAGTCCTCGTCACCGACGATGGTAAAGGCTTCGATCGAGGTGCAGAATAAGTAGTTCTCGTCTTGAAACGTGATCCCCTTCGCCTCGACCCGGTAGTAATAGTAGGACTTGGTCAATTCACCGCCGACCGCATTCTTGCATTCGCCGGGATCAATCCGCCACCAACCCTCGGACGTCCAATCGCCAGCATCGTTGTAGCCAATCGCGACCAGGGCTTCGCGATCCATTCCATTGCAAAAGCGCAGCTCAGCCTGCGCGGGGGTGGCGGTGAGAGCCAAACAGACGAGTAAGAAACGCTGAAACATGATGGTCACTTTCCGCTTGAATAGGGTCTAGTTTGAGTAGGTGAAAGAGATGAAGATTCCATCCAGGACATTTTCAATCGCGAGGCTGCGTTGACCGGTTTCCACGATCAGGAAACAAGCCGGGCCCATGGACGGGTCCAACTCGGGATAGCCAATCAGGACGGGACCCCGCCCATCGGAAGCCGCGCATTCGGGGTGCAGTTCGAAGAAATAGTGCTCCATGATATTAGCATCGTAGATCTCGCGGAGTTCGTTGCCATCAACGGCCCAGCCGTAGCCGCTTCCATCGTCGCTTTCCCAGTACCCTTGGAGGTGGGACATGAGGCCCGCCATGTCCAGCGATGTCCCCGAGGCCGCCTGCGCAGGGGCGGATGCCGGCTGGACGTTGCGGACGGTGATGTCGGCGCGATCACCGGAATAGGTAATCATATCGCCGGAAAGGGTTAGGTTCGTGCCAATATCGAAGACGTTGAGCGCGTCAATGATACCGGGGTCGGTTGGCCCGAGTTCGGAGAGGACATAACGCCAGCCGTCGGCGTGAAATTCGCACTCCTGAACCTCGGCCGATGCCCAGCAGCCCTGAAACGCGGCCGATATGGTGTAAGGCTCGCCATAAGTGCCCGGCCCGTTGTCTGGACCATTCAGGTAATCCTCTGCGTAGATGCCTTCATCGACAGGAGCGATCACAGGAGCAGCCGGCGCCTTTTCTTCTGCGTTAGAGCCTTTTTTGGAGCCGGCGGCGAGAGTCACTGTGTAGTCCGTTCTGCCGGCCAGCTCGATCTCGTTGAAGCCTTCGCGCCGATAACCCCGATCAGCGCAGTTTTCGTCTCCGACGATGGTGAATTCGTTCACTTGGGTGCAGAACATATAGTTCGCATGATCCCAACCCGGCGATGCGGCTTCCGCCCGCCAGTAATAGTGCGAGAGGGGGAGGTCACCCGAGACGAGCGTCTTGCAATCACCCGCACTGACGTTCCACCAACCTTCGGACGTCCACCCTTGGTCACCCTTGTAGCCGATGGCGACGGCAGCGGTACCGGAGGTGTTATTGCAGACTTCCAACCCGGCCTGCGCGGCCTGGGCGGTGAGACAGAGAGCCGCGAGCGCGGCCCAGTTAACGAATAGTGAGCGTGTAATCGAGAGACTCCCCGGTATCGACTTGATCGAATTCGCGCCATTCGTAACTGCGGGCGATGCAGTTGTCGGCTCCATGAGTAACGAAAGGTTCTTGCATAGCGCAGAACCCATAGTCCGTGTTCGGATTGTCGAACGACACGCTTTTGGCCTGCGATTGAAAATGAACGTAGTAATAGCGCTGCTGAAGCGCGCCTTCGACGGGTGTGACGCAGTCGCCGGTCTTGGCAAACCACCACCCGCGCGAAATCCAGCGGCCGTCGTGTTTGTAGCGAACACCCGCGCCCAAGAAACTACAAAAACAGAGCCGCGCCTTTGCCAGGGTCGGCATATAGGCGAGCGCCAAGGCCAGCACGGTTTTCAACGTTTCCACGGTGGCGCCCCCAGCAGCTTCACCCCATCGATGCCATGACCATGCGCGAAACATCTGCAAGGCGGCAGGCATATCCCCACTCGTTATCATACCATGCGTAGATTTTCACCTGTGTGCCGTTGATAACCATCGTCGAGGGGGCGTCGACGATCGAAGAGCGGCTATCGTTCGTGTAATCGGTGGACACCAGCGGGCGCTTCTCAAACCCGAGAATGCCTTGCAGCGGGCCGTTTGCAGCGGTTTCCAAAAGATCATTCACTTCTTCGACAGTCGTTTCACGTTCCACCTCGAACACGCAATCTGTGAGCGATGCGTTGAGCAGTGGGACACGGACCGCGTGGCCATTCAAGCGTCCGGTCAACTCCGGGAAGATCTGGGTGATCGCCCGGGCCGAACCGGTCGTCGTCGGAATCAGTGAGTTCAGGGCGGATCGGGCGCGGCGGAGGTCTTTTGCCGGTCGGTCGACGATGGTTTGCGTGTTGGTCACGTCGTGAATCGTGGTGATCGAGCCATGTTTGATACCGAGCCCTTCGTGGATCACCTTGACCACTGGGGCGAGGCAGTTTGTCGTGCAAGAGGCCGCGGTTATCAGGTCGTGGTCGTCGTAGAGATCACTGTTCACCCCGTAGACGATGTTCAGCGCGTTGTCCTCTTTCACCGGGGCGGAAACCACGACCTTTTTGACACCCGCCGCGTAGTAGGGGGCGAGCTTTTCATTGGTCTTGAAGGCGCCCGTGCAGTCGATCACCACGTCCACCCCGTCCAGCGGAAGCTCCTCCAACGTCCAGGATGCGGTCATGGGGATACGCGTGGCGTTGATCGTAACGCTGCCGTCGTCATGGGTGATTTCTGCATCCCAGCGTCCGTGCACAGTGTCGAATTCAAACAGGTGCGCATGAATCTCCGGCGTTCCGACCGGATCATTGAGGAGAACGATTTCGCCCCCGACCCCATTGTCGATGAGTTCGCGCAGAACCAGCTTTCCAATGCGGCCGAGGCCGTTGATCGCGATGCGTTGCATGTGTCTCTCCGTGTCTTTTCCGGCGCCTATGTCATTGGTGTAACAGGTCCATGACAGACACAATTACAGGGTCACGCCCGCGCTCAGCCTCATGGCAAAGTTGTCCGTGTCGATGGATCCTTTGACGCCGAGTTCCCCATAAAGCGTAACCACGTGGCCGATGACGATGAGCGCGGGGCCGGGTAGCGCCGCCTCTTTCACCCTGGCTTCAATATCGGTGAGCGTGCCGGTGATGACCCGTTGGGTGAGTCGTGTGCCATTGTCGATCACGGCCACGGGCATATCGGTATCGACCCCTTGCCCCAGCGCCTTCTGCGCCACTTCGCCCAGCGCATTGAGGCCCATATAGACGACGACGGTCTGTCCTTTGCGGGCATAGCGGGTCCAGTCATGGTCGAGAACGCCACCCGCGCCATGGGCCGTAATGAACACGCAGCTTTGGGCGTGATCGCGGTGGGTGAGCGGGATGCCGGCAGCGGCGCCGCAACCTGCGGCGGCAGTGATGCCGGGGACGACTTCGACGGGGATTCCATGTGCTGCTACGTCTTCGAGTTCTTCTCCGCCGCGTCCAAAAATGAATGGATCGCCGCCCTTGAGCCGGAGCACGCGCTCACCACGCTGGGCGCGTTCAATCATCAATTTGGTGATTTCATGCTGGGATAGAGTATGATCTCCGGATTTCTTGCCCACGTAAATGCGTTCGGCATCGCGGCGAACCAGGTCGATGATCCCATCCCCGACGAGGCGGTCATAGAGTACGACATCCGCGTGCTGCATCATGCGCAGCGCTTTGAACGTGAGAAGGTCGGGGTCACCGGGCCCAGCACCGACAAGCCAGACCTCGCCCCGTTTCAAGTCTTTGTCCGCGCCCCCTTCAAGCTCGGCGATCAAGCGCTCTTCGGCCAAACCTTCTTCTCCTCCGAGAAAAGCATCGCCCACCGGGCCTTCGATCAGGTTTTCCCAAAAGCGGCGCCGATTTCGACCATTGGGAACAGCTTCGTAGATACGGCCCCGGAAGGTCGCGAGAAAGGTCGCGAGACGGCCATAGGCCGCGGGCAACATCGCCTCCATCCGGGCGCGCAGGATACGCGCGATGACCGGAGCCGCGCCACCTGTGGAGATGGCGATAGTGATCGGTTCCCGCTCCACGATGGAGGGGGTGATGAAATCGCAATAGGATTTTTCATCCGCGACATTGACCAAGGCGCCCGCCGCTTTGGCGGCACTGTGAAGAAGTGCGTCGCGTTCCGGCTCTTCGGACGCGCCGTAGGCGACGAGGCAGTCAACGAAGTCGGTCTCGGTCGGCACGCGGGCGTGGTGGGTCAGGCTTGCATTGCCAATAAACGCCGTCACTTCGGGGCCGGGGTCAGGATCGAACACCTCGACATGGGCGCCTGCGTTCAATGCGCGTTCGATACGACGGGCGGCGACGGTCGTGCCACCATCGACGATGACCCGTTTGCCGGCGACTTCTAGGAAAATGGGAAGATAATCCATGTTCGACCCCTATGTTTGCCTTCCCATGTCACGGGAACTGAGACCCATGTCAAATGCGCATAATCGCATGTTTTCTGACCCTACACGACCGTCGCTATGCGGCGTATGGTTAGAGCCATGAACTTCCAACGCCCCTTCACGCCAGACAACCCGCATCCCTTCGCACCCTATGTCGCCATTCTGGCTCGCGGGAAGACGAAGCAGCGCCCGTTTACCTTCGACGAGGCACGTATGTCGATGCGAATGATCCTGAATGGCGAGGCACTGCCCGAGCAGGTGGGGGCCTATCTGATGCTCTTGCGACTCAAGGAAGAAACTCCGGAAGAGATCGCCGGGTTTGTCGCCGGGGCGCGGGACAGTTTTCCCGAATTCACCGCGCCGCAGGTCGAATTGGACTGGTCGAGCTACGCGGGCAAACGCGTGCAGCTTCCATGGTTTCTGCTGTCGGTCCTGGCGTTGGTTGAAACTGGCGTTCGCGTGGTGATGCATGGGACCGAGGAGCATACGCCCGGACGCGTCTACACAAGGGCCGTGTTCGAACACTTCGGCCTGCCGATCGCGGATAGTTTCGAAACGGCGGCGGCCCAGATCGAAACGCGCGGTCTCACGTATCTGCCGCTTCGAGTGATGTCGCCAGCTCTTCAGGACTTGATCGAGTTGAAGCCGGTTCTGGGCCTTCGGTCGCCGGTGAACAGTTTCACCCGGCTGCTCAACCCCTTTGATGCGCCAACCGTGATGCAGGGGATATTTCATCGGGGCTTTCTGGATATCCATTCCGGGGCCGCTCAGATTCTGAACATCCCCCAGATGGCGGTGTTTCGTGGCGACGGGGGCGAGATCGAAACACGGCCGAATAAGCCCTGCCCGGTTTGGACGACCCATGGCTCTGCCGACCCGGTCATTGAGACATGGCCCGCAACATTAGACGATGGCCATGCGCCTGCGGACGAGGTGATGGACGTGTCGCGACTCGCTGCCGTTTGGGAAGGTCGTGACGAGGGTGTCTATGCTTTGAACGCCGTGATCGGGACTTTGGCCGTGACGCTTCGCACGATGGGTCGCGCCGGCACTCCGCCGGAAGCCTGGGACATGGCGCAGGAGGTTTGGCGGAACCGCGACCGAACAGCGCTCCCCCTGACCTGACGGTTTGACCGAGGGACACGCGCGTTCTATCAGTTTCAAAACGGAGGCCCCCATGGCGAACCATCTATATCAGGGCGATCTGCCCGACGACCTCGACCTTGGCCCGGTGGTCGCGATCGATTGCGAAACCATGGGCCTTAACCCACATCGTGACCGCCTTTGCGTTGTGCAAATGTCGGGCGGCGACGGGAACGCGCATCTGGTGCAGGTGGCTCTGGGGCAAGAGAGCGCGCCGAACCTCGAGCGGATGCTGACGAATCCGGACGTGTTGAAGATTTTCCACTTCGGACGGTTCGATATTGCCGCGCTGCTCAATGCCTTCGGTGTTGTGACGGCCCCGGTCTATTGCACGAAAATCGCGTCCAAGTTGGTGCGGACCTACACGGACCGTCACGGGCTCAAGAATCTTCTGGAAGAGTTGCTGCGGATCGACATTTCGAAAATGCAGCAACAGTCGGATTGGGGCGCAAAAGAGCTGACGGAAGCGCAGTTGGATTATGCGGCGTCAGATGTGCTCTATTTGCATCGGTTAAAGGACAAGCTCGACTCACGGTTGGCGCGCGAGGGTCGTACGGAGATGGCGCAGGCCTGTTTCGACTTCCTTCCGATGCGTGCGCGGCTCGATCTGGCAGGTTGGCCGGAAACCGATATTTTCGCGCACTGAATTCCTGCGCCTGTTTGATCTGGTCCCATTGACAAGACTCACATTGAGGCGTCCAATAATCCCGATGCATGAAGCACACAAACCCGCTTTGCGCCGCGAACTTCGGACTTCGCAGCACACAGTACGCCACGGGAAACCGGGCGGGGCGCTTCTCATAAACTCCTGTAATCCGTCCCTTTTTCAGTCACTTACGCATTCCGCGTAAGGGTCTTGGGACCATCTATCCATGAGGAGGAAAGATGCAGTATCAAATCAGCGGAAAACAAATCGATATCGGTGAAGCCCTTCAGGTTTACGTGAAAGAAGGCCTTGGGGCCGCCGTCCAAAAATACGCTGAACGACCGACCGACGCGCAGGTCATTTTCTCGAAATCCGCGAATGAATTTGCGTGCGAAGCGATCGTGCATCTGTCGACGGGTCTGACCGCGCAGGCAAGCGCGCATTCCCACGATATCCACAGCGCCTTCGATCAATGTGCCGAGAAAATGGAGAAACAACTGCGCCGCTATAAGCGTCGGTTGAAGGATCATCACAAGGATCGGGTCAACCCGGTTGAAGTTTTCGAGGGAGCCTCGTATATCCTCGCCGCTGAAGACGGGCCCGATGAATCGGAACCGGAAGGCATGGAGCCCATAATCATTGCCGAGATGGAAACGCGAATTCCTTCGCTTTCGGTCGGCGAGGCTGTCATGCAAATGGAGTTGGCACATGCGCCCGTGCTTGTGTTCAGGAACGAAAAGTCGAGCGGCGTGAACGTGGTTTACCGTCGTGAAGATGGGAACATTGGTTGGATCGACCCCGGTAGCCAAGCCTGAACACCAAAGGTGTTTTACGGAGACCCGGTCGGATTGAGTAGTGAGACTTATGCAACTATCCGAAATCCTTCGGCCCGCCGCCGTTAAGGTTGTGGGAACTGTATCTTCCAAGAAACGCCTGTTTCAGGATCTCGGGGAGCTTGTGTCCACAACGTACAACCTCGATGGGGCGGCGGCGTTCGCCGCCCTCCAAGAGCGTGAAAACCTGGGTCCGACCGGCGTCGGCCATGGCGTCGCGCTGCCGCATGCACGCATCGAAGGTCTGGACAAAGTTGTCGGGGCTTTCCTGCGGCTCGACAAGCCGGTTGATTTCGACTCGGTTGATCGGCAGCCTGTCGACCTCGTCTTTGCGCTGTTCGCGCCGGATGGATCCGGTGTCGATCACCTGAAAGCGCTGGCTTTGGTGTCGCGGACCATGCGCGATCAGAGCGTCACGGCGAAACTTCGCGCGAACAACGATGCGGAAACGCTCCACACGATCCTGACGGACGCCCAGGCGATCCGCGCAGCGTAGTCAGCCGCCTTCGCGATCCCATTTCCTGAACCCGAACGCCATGTAGTCGCGCGCATAGGCATTGCGGACGGCTTTTTCGACTTCGTCGTCGTAGAAGGTCCCAATCGGAAACGGCTCGGACGGAATCGTTTCGCCCAAGGGCGGCGGATCGATCCCGACCTCCATGCACAACGCCGCGAGACCTTCGTGGACCTGTCGTTCACGCAAGACGTGGTCGGGGGCGACAAACTCGGAAAACCCGCGCAGGATGACATCCTGTGTCGCCCAGAGTGGGTCGACTGGATGCGGACTCGAGCCGCCGAGCGTCGCGGCAACGAACTGCATGAATTTCAAGAAAGCGGCCCGGTGACGCACGCGGTCGTAGTCGGGCCCGATCGGCGTGTCCCACGGGATATCCAGATCGTACTTTTCGATCAGCCCGTGGCGAAGCTCCCAGTTGGTCCAGGGCGTGTCATTCAGCACCCAACGGCAGAATACAGAATGGGCCCGTTCAACGGGGTGACGCAGAACAGTGAAGGTCCGGTGCCCCTTGTTCTGGTTCTTCCATTGACGGAGTTCTTTTTGCGTGAAGCCGTTCGTAAGTTCATCCCGGTGCACTTTGTCGATCGAGCCAAGCCAATCGCGGATTTCCTGATCCAAGGCGCCGGGAATGGGCATGAAGCACAGTGGGGCATCCTTGGCGGTGATATAGGTGGGAACTTGCGGACCCCGATGCGGCTCGAAATTCGGGAGCGTGCCGAGATCGTATCTGTCGATCTCGTTCACCGTTTCTTCGAGCAGCTCGAAGTTGCGCACCTTATCGGCCAGAGGCTCAGGGTTCTGCTTTTTGAACTTGCCCGCGAATTGCTGAATCCTGTGCGTTTCACCCAAGTAACGCGCAAGCCCGTTGACCACCTTCAGGTCCTGAATGTCGTCGTAGTCAATGTAAAACCCGGCCTGCCCCGCAACCTGGAGCCGGCGCGCGATGTTCTGTTGGCGCTCTTTCACGGTGTAGTAGAAATGCTTGAAATCTTTCGGGTCGAACTTCACCCGCCAGGTCTTGCGGTCCACGTCGTCGCCCAACCGCCATTGTTTGGTGGACCAGGCGATCCGCTGGCTCACCCATGCGTCCACGAGGTTCCGGTTGAGAATGATCTTGGCGCAGCGTGGGTCCTCGATGACATGCTCGAAGACCCGGGGGTCGTGATCGTGGAACAGGCGAAAGCCGGGGATACCGTCCGTATTCTCCCTCATCGCGGCGATCAGGCGCATGGGGTCGGCGTCACGTTGCGCCATGGTGACGCCAAAGAGCTCGGTCCGCTCTGGATCGACGATCAGGTACGGGTTGAAGGCTTCACCATAACAAGTGATGCCCGGAAACTCGTTCAGGTTGGATTCAAGAAAATTCGACCCGGTGCGCATTTCTGCAAGGATGACGAAGTAGTCGAAGGGGCGGTCCATGATCGTCCTATTTCACCACGTAAGGTTTCGAGGTCTTGCGCCGGGCTTCGTTCAGCGGTGGCCCGACCGGAAAGTCACCCATAAGGTGCGGGTGCATCCCCTGATTTTTCAGATTCTGGAGAAACTGGCCAAACCCGTCGAGAGACACCATACGCGGTGCTTCCGTCAGCCGGTTTGCCTGTCGCGCGCCGATTTCGTCAATGATGGTTTGAAGCGGCTCCATCGGGTTTTCGATGAAATCGGCAAGCGTCCAGATCCGCACACGCGCTTTAGTCCAGACGGAGCGCAGCACTTCGAGGTGTTCGGCTTCGATCCGTTGAAGACGCGCCGCTTCGCGCCGGATGTCCGAGAAGTTGGCATTGGAAAAAAAGAGCGGCACCGCCCAGGCTCCGGTGATAACCGAGATTTGCGCGTTCGGATCCTTGGCGACATCCCAGGAAATATCCTGATTGTCCGCGGGTCCGAACATAAAGCATTGCCGTTCGCCACGGGTGTTCCAGATCAGGTTCGTCAGGAACGCGCGCGGGTTGTAGTCGCGCAGCTCCGCGCTGTCGGTCATCGCGCCGGCGAACACTTTTTGGTTGCCCGCAAATTCCACCCGGTCCGGGCCATAGAGGTGCCCGTGAACACGAGTCTGGGTGACGCGGGCCAGCCATTCCTCGAAGTCTTCGAACAGCTCGGTGAAGCCTTCGAAGATGGAATAGGTCGAAGACGTCAGCCCGTTTTCCCAGTTGTCGTTCGGGAAACGCGACTGCATGTAGAGGCCAGGGCGACCCTTTGTGCGGCGCTCCACGGCTTTGGAGAAGACTCGGTCGATTTTGCCCGGGTTCGGCTCCGCACCGGTGAAAATGGATGCATCGTCGGACAGGAACCCGGCATAAAGCTTGTTCGCGTGCGGCCAGATCTTGCGCGCGACGAAGCAGTCGGAGCGGCGCAGAAGTTGCATGTGATCGTCGTAGAAAATGTGCGGCTTACCTTGGAAATCGAATTTCGACAGGGTCAACGATCGGCTTTCAATATTGGTCGAATAAAGCCGGGTTAGTGTCTGGAAATAGCTCTCATCCGGAATCCAGACCTTCGAGAAATAACGGTCGTAGATCGGGCGATCCGGGTCTTCCAGGATTGCGGTGAGCGTCTGTCGTGTGAGGCACCACCACTGGCTGCCCAGATGCGGCGTAAGGCCTTCTGGGACTTTCCGCTTGAAACCGATCCGGCGTTGGAAGCGCACGTAACCGTCAAAAGCGCGACGATGTTTTTTCCATGAGAAGGGAAAGCGGAAGATGAAGCGTTCGATATCGAGGCCACCGACGGTCCATGGCACGTCTTCCGTCGTGACGCTCTCGATGAAGTTGGTCATCGGCCGATCAGCGAGATAATCCTTTAGCTCCTGCACCGGGCGAAGCGGCAGACAGGACCCGGAGGCAAGATACACGTGCCGCACATCGGGAAACTCTTCGAGCAGCATTTCCGCAGCGGATTGGCTCGCTTCAACAAGCGACCATGTTCCCCATTCGCAGCTGTGGCGTTTACAGAATTTCACATTCTCCAGATCGCCGAGGCTGGCCGTGAGTGTCTTGAATGCCCGGCGTTCGACTTTCTTGTCCACGTGGATCACGACAGGGCAGTCGTTTCGGGCCCAATGGCGCGCGACCTCGGCCGCGCGGTCGAGCGAATTGTGCACCAACATGGCGAAGCCGACCGTCATGCCCAGTTTCCTTTGGACATGAGACCCAGGATTTCGAGCTGCCGCCAGTTGATGTATTTCTCGGACCACTTGCACCAAAGGTCCGGGTCGTCCTCAAGCTTCTCCGCATAGGCACGGTATTCGTGCGAAGCGGCATAGTGCTGTCGCCTCTCCAATTCTTCCGCCGCCTTGTCCGCGAACGTGTGCAGGAACTTGGCATGGAGCAGGCACCCGGACGCCTTTTCGCCCCCCCATTCGTCGTAAACGAGGTTCAAGCCACGAGGCAGCAGGTTATGGGTGGAGGAGACGTAGGTATAGCCGCGCTGCCATTTGACCAACGGGATCTTGTTGAGCGCCGGAGCGCGCGCCGGGTTGTCGGGGAAGAACATGCGCGCGCGCGGACCGCCCTGAATCCAGAGGTTCCCGAACTTCGGGTTCTTTTCGATCATGTAATTTCCGGCGTCGAACCAGTTCGCGATTTCGAACGGGTCCTGATTTTCCGCATAGGTCTGCTCGGACATGCGGCCCTTGGGATACATGTCGAGCAGCATCGAGCCGAAACTCTTGATCGACGAAGCATCGAGCCAATCGGTGAGCGCACGCAGACCCCGGGTATCGCAGAACGGATACACCAGAAACTCGTCTGGATCGATCGTGAGGCACCAATGGCCATTCGCGTATTTGCGCATGAGCCAGTTGAGCCAATCCATCCCGAACCGAGCCCGTTTGTAGCTGGCCTTCGAAGTCCAGAGCGAAACATCCTCCTGCTCCGCCAAATACTCCCGGGTGCCATCATCACTGTTGTTCTCGACAAAGATGAAATGGTTCACGCCCATATTGCGATAGTAGCGCAGGAAATAGGGAAGCCGGACGCGTTCGTTCCGCGCGGTGCAGAAGACGAGGATGTCGTCGGGTTTGATTGTTTCCGTCCGGTTGATAACCGACTTGATCTCCCGCCGCTTGCGGAAGGCACGAATGCGCTACCGCTTGCGGAGAAGCCGAAGCCGGTATGTCCGAACAATGCCCAATTCTGCCCTTTCGACGCCTCGGCGCTAAGTCCCCATTATCATAGGCAGTTTAAAGCAATGTTGAAATGCTCGTCCCATGTCGGAAGGCTGCCCGTCTGTGCCCGGTCGCTACGCGGTAATTGCGAAGCTTTCGTTATTGATTGCTTCCAAAGATACAGGTGGTCTGGGTTAAGGTAAACGATATTGTTTCCAAACACTTCACGATAAACAGGCAGATCGGTCGCGATCACCGGTGCGCCCAGCGCCAGCGCTTCTCCGGGTGGAAGGCCGAAGCCCTCGACCAGCGAGGGCATGAGGAGGGCCTGCGCGCCTTGGATCAGCGCCGCGGTGGCCCCATCGCAGAGTGGTCCGAGCTCGTGCACATGGGCCGGGTCTGCGTCGAGTCGTGCGAAAACCGCGTTATTGTTCCAACCTCGTGCACCGACAAGATAGAGCTGCGGCACGTCCCCTGAGGGGAGATCCAGCGCCAAATCGGCCCAAAGGTCCAGAAGCAAGGCGTGGTTCTTGCGTGGCTCGATGGTGCCCAATGCGACGAAATAGGGTCTGTTCTGGTGCACTCCGTCCGGAATCTTCGTTTTGTCGGGCTGCGGTCGCTCGATGCCAAGATGTGCCGTGGTGCCCTTGGGAACCCGCCCGAACCTTTGAAACTGCGCCTCGTTGGTGCGGCGTGTCGCATCGGCAGTGTGGAGCACAAGGTCGGCTTTACCGGCGACCTGGCGCATCCGGGCCTCGAAGCTTTCGACGGTCCCGGTACGCTGCCAGTCGGGATGGTCGAGCGGAATGGTGTCGTGCACCATGACAACCGCCCGACCACCGGGCAGCGCGTGAACCGCATCGAAAACGCTGTAGACGAGGTTGGAGTGTCCCACGTTCACCCAAGTCGTGTTGGCCGGCAGGTGGCGCGCCAAGGTGGCGGACAGGAGCCGTCGTCCTGTGCGCGCGATCGCGAGACGCCGGAGATCAGATTCGGGACCGCGCCGCCCCGAACCCGGTTTCATGAAGGCTTTCGTCAGTAGATCAGGCTTTCCCCATTGGGTTTCCCCAAACAGACGCGCAGCGAGGCGTTCGACGCCCACCCGATCGAAAACCGTGTAGCCGAAAGAGGACCGTACAAGAGCAAAGAGAGGGACGTCTTCCGCAAGGAAGCGGCGTAGATAGGCCGCTTCGACCCGGTCAACGCCTGTAAATGCCGGGCGCCCGAGCCGCGAGACGAGCCGCGAGAGATCGAGCAGTCTGGCCGTGTCTCCTCCCAATCGGTGTCCCTCAGTCTTCTACGATGGTCTTCAAGTAATCCATGAGTTCCGATCTGAGCTCCTTGCGCTCCAATCCAAAGTGCACGGTGGCCTGAAGGTAGCCCGCCTTGGACCCGCAATCGAAACGCTCGCCGTCAAAAAGCACGCCATGCACCGAACGACCCTGCTTGATCTCGTCGGCAATCGCGTCCGTCAGCTGGATCTCACCCCCAGCGCCTTTGCGGAATTTGCCGAGGTTGGCGAGCACTTCGGGGGTCAGGATATAGCGACCGATCACGGCGTAGTTGGACGGTTGTCTGCCGGTTTGCGGCTTTTCAACCATGCCCTTGACCTTGATGAGGTTTCCATCCTGTTCGTCGGGGTCGAGCACGCCGTAGGCATAGGCTTTTTCAGGCGCGACTTCCATCGCCGCGACCATGGACCCGCCGGTTTCTTCGTAGGCATCGACCATCTGTTTGAGACAGGGCTTGTCACCCGTAATAATGTCATCCGGCAGCAGGACCGCAAAAGGTTCGTCACCGATCAGGCGGTGGGCACAGTAAATCGCGTGACCGAGGCCAAGGGCTTTGTGCTGGCGGATATAGGCAATGGCACCGGAACCCATGTTCGTCGCACGCAGGACGTCGAGAAGGTCGTCTTTGCCCTTGGCCACGAGATCGGCTTCCAGAACTGGCGCGTTGTCGAAGTAATCCTCAAGTGCCCCTTTGCCCCGAGAAGTGACAAAAATAAACTCTTCGATGCCTGCCGCCCGCGCTTCATCAATCGCGTATTGAATGAGCGGCTTGTCGACCAGAGTCATTATTTCCTTCGGGATAGACTTGGTCGCGGGCAAGAACCGCGTACCCAGGCCCGCTACCGGGAAAATCGCCTTGGTCACCTTCTTTTGCATCGTATCCTACCTTCTGAAGCCTTTGCCAGACATTGGGGTAACAAGCCCTCTAACCGGGGTGAACCGTCGAGGACAACGGTTACAGTGATATGTCGCTGGCGGCGATAGGTCACTCAACAATTGGGCGCAACGCCTAGAAATTGCGCACAGTTCCAATTCTTATGCGCTCTGCGGCCACCCGTTTGGAAAAGGTCCATAGCCGAAAACGCGTTTGCGACCGGTCGGATGGACCGAACAGACCGCCGCGTTGCTCCCAATACCCATCAGGGTGAAACCACATGCGGTGAGAGCGAGGAGTGGGGGACAAGCGCAGGACCGTAGCGACCGATCCGTCAGCGACAGCCGCCTTGGCTTGGGCCGCCAGCCATTTGCGCGACCAAGCCCGTCCAGCGATCAACACACTGGTGCCATCGGACGCGGGTTCGAACCGTTTGAATGGTGCTCTGGGTGCCCACAACGGGCCGGAAGAATGCTCATCCCGTGTCAGGCCTGCCTCGAACCCGGTGAAGAAGCTTTCCTTCAACCGCGCCTTTTCTTCGGCGGTCATGCGACCGGCTTCATGGTGACCACGTAATCGCTGCTCTTGCTCGGAAAACGCATGATCTTTTCGTTCCTCAATCTTTTCGGGGGCATGCTTTCGCAAGAATACGGCCCAGGATGCGCCGATTTCGGTCAGGTCCGTCGGGACACGATCTTCTGTCCGGTTGTCAGAGGCCGCAAAGCCGTGGTGAACCTGCGCTGCGGGCACGATCACTGTGCGATGGTCCGCCAACCGGATATTAACATCGGTTTCATCCAGGAAGTAATGAAATCCCGGATCGAAGCCGCCTATGTCCGCAATCACCGAGCGACGCAGGGCCATGTTGGTGCCTTCGGTCTTGATCGCTTCGTCCGGTCCAATGTGCGCCTCAAGCTGTGCGAGGTTTTGGACGTCGACCGAACGCGCCCTGCCAAAGCGGTCCACGACGCGCGCGCGCCACTGGAAGGAAATGCCATTGCGCCCCCGGACGAAGCCGCCGGTTTGAGCGACGCTTGTGTCCGCGAACGGGGCGGTCAGGTTGGTGAGCCATGTGGGTTCGGGGACCGCATCGTCATCGATGAACGCCACAACCTCGCCAGCGGCCATTTCGATCCCTGTATTCCTTGCGGCCGAGATGTTCGCCTCGTCGAACTGCTGCATCTTGATACGGTCGCGCCAAGGCTCGATGGCCACGATGCCAGCCTTGTCAGCGACAACGATGACCTCGAAGTCATCATGCCACACTTGGGATAGTCCTGTGAGGCAGCGTTTGAGAAGTGCTGGGCGTCCCCGGCTGACGACGATGACCGACACCTGGGGCGGCGGTGTCATTCAAGCCCCATTTCGGAAAGCATGGACTCTATCTTGGGAACATCCTCGGGATTGTTCAGCTCCCAGAACTGGCGGCCGCGCGCCTCCACTTCGACGCAGAGCACGGTGCGGCCATTTTCCATGAACCGCAGCTGTTCCA
>DOUP01000148.1 GCA_003520545.1 Maritimibacter sp.
GGCTTTCGGGAAGGGCTGCGTGCGCGCGCCTTTCTGTTCGGCAACACGCATCTTGGTAGCCCAGCGTTCAGGCGGCGCCTCCGCGATGGCATGACGCCCTTCCGAGACCAGGGACCATGCCGCATCCGGACAGTCGGCCATCGGCAGACGGCACGCCATTCCGACGACCGCGATGTCGCGTTCCATTCCCATCGTGTTCAAACTGGCCAATCCCCCTAGGACGTTTGAAAAAACCCATTCAAAAGTCATGTCCCCTGACAGAATGATGCTACACAGCATAACGGCAATCACAAATAGCGACCTATGACTTTCCCCCTTCTTTCCTCTGCCCCGGCCAAGGACGCCCAGATCGACATTCGCATGTATGACGGTCCGGTCGAAACTCTCACGGATTTCGTCAATGCGGTCTGGTCGACGCAGTTCCCCGATGCCTTCACCTGCCCACAATGGGACAACGACTATTTTTCATGGCGTCAGTTCGGGCAGGACCGGCACGTGAGGATCGCGGCCTTTATGGACGACCGGCTGGTGGGATACGTCTTCGGCGAGGGACTTCCTTTTCTGTGGCGCGGCGAGCCCGTGAGCGGCATGTTTTCGACAACACTCGCGGTGGACCCGGCGCTGAAAGGCACGGGGGTCGCGAAACGGCTTTCGGCCCGGCTGCGCGACGTCATTCGCGAGCAGAACCTGGCCTTCATGTATGGTTTCGCGGTGCCCGGCCGTGCGAGCCTGGGGCCAAAGTTCTGGGTGCGTCAGCATGGCGGTGTCCGCAACCCCGGCATCCGTCCCTTTGTGCGCCCGATCGACGCGCAAACGCTGGCCCGGAACGCAGGCACCGCCGGGGAACGGATTACGGCGCGCTTCGCCAAGCTTGCGCATCTCGACGCGCCACGCCGCGCGCGGCAATCCGTGCGGGGCTTCGAGGCCCGTGATCTGGAGTCGTGCCTGACGCTGCTGCGCGCAGCCGAAGAACCGGCCGATCTTCGGTTCGATTGGACCCCCGAGCTGCTGAACCACGCGCTCGACTTCAACGACACCCCGCACACGCTCGTCGCGGAGGACGGCGCCAAGGTGACCGGATTCGCGACATGGCACCGCACGTGGTTTCGCGGGCGCGGGCGGTTTGCCACAGGCATCGTGGACCATTGCGTCGGCCCGGACTCTGCCACCCGACGCGCCCTGCTCGACGGCGTGATGGCCCAAATGGCCGAACAGGGAATTGCCCTGGCAACCTGCCCCACCAGCGCATCGACCCCGATAGCAGACCTCTTGCGCGCCGGTTTCGTGCCTCTGCCGCAGCGATACGATCTTATCCTGTTGTTCAACGACGAGGCCTATCAGCCCAGCGACATCCGCGAGCTGCGTGTTCACCTGGGCTGACGCCCTTCATGCATCGCGCAAACGAAAACGCTGGATTTTCCCTGTCGTGGTCTTGGGCAGGGCCTCTATGAAGCGAATGCGGCGGGGGTATTTGTAAGGCGCGATCATCTGTTTGACATGGTCCTGAAGGCCCTTTTGCAGGTCTTCGCCCGCGCGCGACGCATCGTGCAGAACAATATGAGCCTCCACGATGAAACCCCGGTCCGGATCAGGCGCCGCGACCACGGCACATTCCATCACCTCTGCGTGGGACAGAAGCGCGTTCTCCACCTCCGGCCCGGCGATGTTATACCCGGCGGATACGATCAAGTCGTCCGCGCGCGAAACGAAACAGAACGTGCCGTCCGCTTCTTGCAGGAAACAGTCACCCGTGAGGTTCCACCCATCCTGCACGTATTCGAACTGGCGGGAGTCATCGAGGTAACGGCATCCCGTCGGACCTCTCACTGCGAGCCGCCCGACCTCGCCCCGCGGACATTCATTCATGTTGTCGTCAACAATGCGCGCGGTGTATCCAGGCACCGGGCGCCCGGTCTTGCCAGCGCGGCAATCGCTTGCGCGATTCGAGATGAAGATATGCAGCATCTCCGTCGAGCCGATCCCATCCAGGATTGGAACGCCCGTGGCTGTCGTCCAAGCCTCGAAGGTCGTGGCCGGAAGCGTGTCGCCCGCTGAAACCGCGCATCGGAGCGTCGCGAAGGGACTTGCGTCACCGGAGGCCAGAAGCGCGCGATAGGCGAGCGGCGCGGTAAAAAGCAGGGTGGCGCGGTGTTTCGGTATCAGATCACGCAACTCATCCGGTCCAGCCGTGGCGTAGAGCACGCTGGCTGCCCCGACACGCAATGGAAAGATCGCCAGGGCGCCGAGACCGAAGGTGAACGCGAGCGGTGGCGAACCGATGACGACATCCTCGGTTTGAATACCCAGCACCTCTTTCCCATAGCCATCTGCGATGATCAGGAGATCGCGGTGGAAATGCATCGTGGCTTTCGGAATCCCGGTGGACCCGGACGTGAAGGCGATCAGCGCGACATCGTCGCGATGCGTGTCGGCCGGAGGCAGGCTTGCGTCTTTCGCCAGGGCCACATGGTCCATTTCCGCCTGCCCTTTCCCTGAACCGTCATAGGTCACGATGCGCAGGCTTTCAGGAACCGCGTCGCAGGCTTCGAGCTCGTCCAGGGACCGACTGTCGCACAGGGCAAGGCCGATGGCCGCCTTTTCGACCACGTAGTCAAGCTCGGCCTTTCGCAGCATCGCCATCGTGTTGACCGCCACGCCGCCCGCCTTGGTGACGCCAAGCCACATTGCGACCAGCCCCGGGCTATTCGGTCCCCGGATCAAGACGCGATTTCCAGGAACGAGACCAAAATCCTCGAGCAGCGCCTGCGCGATCCGCGATGTCCACCCTGCGAGGTCGTCATACGTGAGCGTCTGGTCCGGCCCGATCAGTGCGGTGCGCGCACCGAAGCCACGGTCCACCATCGCGTCGGTCAGCTCCACCGCCGCATTAAGGCGCTCCGGATAGGAGTAGCGGGTCAGGTCGAAGACAGGCTGATCCCCCTCGGCGGGCAGATGCTCGCGCGCGAAATGGTCCCGGTACCCACTCTTGAACGACATCCGCGTTCCCCTTTTCGTCAAGGTACGCGCTCGCGCCTGTCCATCAAGCCAAAATTAGGGGGAACCGCCAAATATGCCTTCAAACGAAGCAGTGTCTGAAAGTTGCCGAAGTGGTGCCGCTGAAGGGACTCGAACCCCCGACCCCATCATTACGAAT
>DOUP01000023.1 GCA_003520545.1 Maritimibacter sp.
ACAATGGCCCGTTTTCAGCCGCCGGTGGTCGTCCATTTGATGGAACCGCAGAAATTAATAGCGATGCCCTGACAGCGTTGGTTCAGTACAACTTTGGCAACGGTTTCAGCCTTCACGGTGGTGCCCGCGCACTCAAAGTACGCGGTACAATTCAGTCAAGTAACGGCATTCTGAATGCCAGCAGCAGTTACGATTTTGGCGGAGTTGTCGGCGTTGCCTACGAGAAACCGGAAATCGCCCTGCGTGTTGCTTTGACCTATGCAAGCGCAATTGAGAGCGGTTTTGAGGGTACAAACGCGGCCTTCCCGGCAGGCATGCAGGATCGTGCCTTCGATGTGGACTTTCCTGAAAGCGTGAACCTCGACTTCCAAACAGGCGTGGCCAAGAACACATTGGTGTTTGGTTCCGTACGCTGGGCAGGCTGGGGTGGTTTCAGCCTCGACACCACACCTGAAGGGTCTTGGGTCGACTTTGATGACGACACCATCAACTACACACTTGGTGTCGGGCAGCGCATCAACGACAAATTGTCGCTCGCGTTGCAGTTCGGCTATGAAAAATCCGGCAATCGCCCAACCACGACGCTCCTGGCCCCAACAACCGGCTCTAAGAGCATCGGCCTTGGCGCAACTTATCAAGTCAACGACCAGCTTTCGGTGTCCGGTGGTTTGACCTACGCGCTGCCAGGCGACCAGTACTATGTGGTTTCTCCAGGCGTAAACGTAGACTTCGAAGACAGCTCCGCATGGGGCGCTGGTATCCGTATCGGTTACCGCTTCTAATCCTAGCTTGGTCTAGTCAGTTAAAGCCCCGCCCCTCCGGCGGGGCTTTTTCGTTTCTGCGCGCCATCCCGCCGTTGCCGCGGCGCGGCGACTTTTTTGCTTGAGTCAAATTGATTGTTGGACGACAAACAATATTGAGAGTCGCAAACAGCGAACTCCAGGGAGGATACTATGAAAAAGACAACCGTTGCGCTTGGCGCAATCCTGACCGCTATGGTCCCCGCAACCCTGACCGCGCAGGAGGTGACGCTCCGCCTGTCGCACTGGGTTCCGCCCACCATTTCCCCGGCATCCAAGGGCATCAACCCCTGGGCTGAATCCGTGATGGAAGCCTCCGACGGCCGCATCGAAGTGCAGATCTTCCCGGCGCAGCAGCTGGGCCGGGCCCCCGATCACTACGACATGGCGAAAGACGGCATCGTCGACCTGGCCTATGTGAACCCGGGTTACACGGCGGGTCGTTTCCCGATCTACGCTGCAACCGAGCTTCCGTTCATGGTTTCGGACAGCGTCGCCGGCGCGCAGGCGATCCACGAATGGTACCTGGAGTACGGTGCCGAACAGGAGATGAGCGACGTGAAGGTCTGCTTCATCCATCCGCACGCCCCCGGCGCGTTGCACACGCAGGAAACGGTGACCGGCCCGGACGGCGTGTCCGGCAAGAACGTGCGCCCGGCGCATGCCACCATGGCGCGCTTCGTGTCGCTCCTTGGCGGCGGCCCGGTTCAGGTGCCTGCACCGGAAGTGCGGGAAGCCCTGTCCAAAGGCACGGCAGAGGCCGTAACCTTCCCTTGGGGCTCGATGTACGACTTCAAACTGACCGAAGAGGTGCCCGTGCACCTCGATATGCCGTTTTATCTCTCGGCGCAGGTCATGGTCATGAACAAGGCCAGCTACGAAGGCCTGTCTGACGAAAACAAGGCCGTTATCGACGATCATTGCTCGGTCGAGTGGACCGGCAAGGTCGCGGCCGGTTGGGCCGAAGACGACATGGCGGCGAAAGAGAAGCTGATGGCGGACGATAGCCAGACCTTCAACACGCCGTCGGCCGAAGAAGTGCAGGCTTGGCGTGACGCCGCTGCACCGCTGACCGACGAGTGGAAAGAGGCGGTCTCGGCCAAGGGTGGCGACGCAGATGCGATCCTCGACGCCTATAAGGCTGCGCTCGACGCCCGCAACGCCGCTTACTGATCCGGGCGAGTGAAAAAAGGGGAGGGCGCGCGCCGCCCTCCTCCCGACCGCGCCGCGCGCCCATTGGGAAGTGGCGGACAACCCGAGAATTCCAGAGAGCGCAGGCTGATGATGGACGACATAATCCGCGACGTTGCCGCATTGGTCGAACCCGAGAGCCTGCGGACATCGGTATCTTACCGCATCCGACTCCTGCAAATCGCGGCCTACAAGAATTTCGAAGCCAAGGTGCAGGGGTTCGGCACCGCGCCGCGCTATTTCGGGATGCTAAAAATCATCGAAGCGAACCCCGGCATTCCGCAATCGCGGCTGGCCGAAGCGATCTTTCTGGACCGCTCGTCGCTCGTCCCGATCCTGGTCTCGCTGACCAAGGAGGGATGGGTCGAGAGACGGCAGGACGCCCGTGACAAGCGCGTGCGCCTTGTGCACCTCACCGAGAGCGGTGCGGAACGACTCGGCGAACTTCAGCGCGAAGTGGACGCACATGAAAGCGCCATGGCCGATGGCTTGAGCGCCGGCGAACGCGACCAACTGCTGAAACTGCTCGGCAGGGTCGACGACAACCTGCGCCGCGCACAGGAGGGGAATGCATGATCCGCTCGATGGAAGATATCGAAGCGCTGGAAGCGAAAGGGCTGGAGGCGGTCTATCCGCAGCGCAGCCCGTGGGACATCTTGCGCCACCAGGCCGACACCCGCCCTGACAAGATCGCGATCCGGTATCTGGTCGATGCTGCCGATCCCACCCGCGACGTGGTGCTGACCTACGCCGATCTGGCGGGCCGTGTCATGGGCGCGGCCAAGGTGTTTCGCGCGCTCGGCGTCGATGCCGGGTCGTCCGTGGCGGTGCTCACTCAGCATACGCCCTCCGCCCAGATCGCCATCTGGGGCGCGCAGGTCGCGGGCCGTGCGACGCCGATCAACCCGCTCCTGAAACCCGATCACATCGCATCGTTGCTGGAGGCCGCTGGCGCCAGGGTCGTGGTGGTCATGGGCGTGAATGACGAGATGGACTACTGGACAGGTCTCGTGCCGGCGCTGCGCGAGGCCGGGGTCACGCTCCCGATCCTCGCCTGCGACGCGGACGCCCCGTCGCCGGGCGCGGACGGGGTGTTCGAGGAGATGATCGACGCGGCGACCGGGCCGGACATCACGCCCGAGGGCGACGAGTATTCCCTGGCCGCCTACTACCACACGGGCGGCACGACCGGGGCGCCGAAACTGGTTCAGCACATGCGGCTGAACGAGGCGCACGTGGCGCGCTCCTGCGCCCTGCTCCATGACCTCAAGGAAACGGACGTGGTCGTGAACGGCTTCCCGCTGTTTCACGTGGCCGGAGCGTTCGTCTATGGCCTGTCGACCCTGTCGGCTGGCGGCACGCTCGTCATTCCCGGTCGCTTGGGGATGCGAAACACGGTCTTCATGGGGTCGATCTGGGAGCAGGTCGAACGGCTCGGCGTCACCATACTGGGCGTGGTTCCGACAATCCTCGCAACGCTGAAGGCGACGCCAATCAACGCCGATATTTCTTCGCTGAAATGGTTGCTGACNNGACAGATGGAGACGCCGACCCCGCCAAACCGCTCCCGGCCGGAGAGACAGGTATCGTTGCCCTGCGCGGACCCAACGTGGCGGCGGGATATTCCGATCCGGCCCGAAATGTCGGGACTTTCCTTGAGGACGGGTGGCTCGTCTCTGGTGATCTGGGACGGTTGGATGCCGAGGGGCGGCTGTTCATAACCGGGCGCAAGAAGGACGTCATCATTCGCGGATCGCACAATATCGACCCGCAGATGATCGAGGACGCGCTTCTGGCCCATCCGGCGGTCGCCACCGCCGCCGCCGTCGGGATGCCGGATGCCTATGCAGGGGAACTGCCAGTGGCCTTCGTCGCGTTGCGCGAGGGGGAAACGGTCGAGGAAGCCGCGTTGATCGACTTCCTGCGTGATCGGGTTGACGACCCTGTCGGCTTGCCGAAACGTATCGGCATCGTGGAGGCGATGCCCCTCAC
>DOUP01000052.1 GCA_003520545.1 Maritimibacter sp.
TGACCAAGCTGGAAAGCTACATGATCGACGGCAGCTTCACGGCGACGCGGTTCTATTCGGATATCGAGGGCCACCCGGACGATCCCAATGTGAAGCTCGCGCTGGATGAACTGGAGTATTTCACCGCGAACCTCGATATCCTGGGCGTCTATCCTGCGGACCCGCGCCGGCACGGATGATTTTCTTGCGCCGGACGTCGATTTCGCTTGTGTCGAACGGGCGTTGCCGCGACCTCTTCACTAGAAAACTAGAAAACTAGAAAACTAGAAAACTAGAAAACTGGTTTTGCTGTGTTCTCAAGGGGTTGAGGGGGCGCGGGAGATGAGGTCCGTCCGAAGGTTCACCATTTGGGGATCGCCAGCGCACTCTCCGGGCCGGGATAACTCCTGTTCCGGTCAGAACCCGCGCGACTGGCAGCGCTCTTCCAGCTCTTCGGCGTATTCGGCGATCCGGCGGCGGTATCGTTTCTGAATATTGGTGCGCGCAAGCTTGGCCGACTGGATCATCAGGCGGGCCGGGATGGTGCGCGGTCGCGCCTCCATCGTGACGTTCATTCGTGTGCGGCTGCGTGACATGGCGACCAGATCGATGACGCATTCCACTTCCAGCCCGGCGGCCCGCATGACGAGCGTCATGCCCTCCGGCGGGTCATAGGCAGTCAGCGTGACGTCGGCCTTTCGGTCGCGGCCGCGGAATTCGAACTCGGCGTGCCATGCCATGCCCGGTCCGGGCTGCTCCAGCTTGTCGGTGCGCACGACCTCCGCGCCGCGGCGCATGGCGGCCCGTTCGAACCAACCGAAATCCGCAAGTTGAGCGAATACCGCTTCGATCGGCGCGGCGACGTCTTCGCGCGTGGTGAGTTTCATGTGTCGTGACCCTTCATGCTGCCCGGCGGGCGTTCATCGCCCTGTTTTCATTGGTTTTGCGAACTCTGCGGTCAATCCAGCGTCCCGGCAAGCCAATTTTTCATCAGCACCTGCGCGATGGCGCCGGACCGCGGCCTTCGGATCACAGGATGTGTCCCGGCAAAGACATCCGCCAGTTCCTCGCGGGTGATCCAGAGCGCGTCTTCGATCTCGACCGGGTCGATTGTCATGTCGCGGGATCGGGCCTCTGCGGCGCATCCGATCATCAGGGACGCGGGGAAAGGCCAGGGTTGCGACGCGATCATATGGACCGGTCCGATGGGCAGTCCCACCTCTTCGGCCACCTCGCGGGCGACCGCGCTTTCAATGGTTTCGCCCGGTTCCATGAACCCTGCGAGCAGCGAATACATGGCGTCGGGCCAACCGGGCGAGCGACCCAGAAGGATCGAATTGCCCTGCGTGATGAGCATGATCACCACCGGGTCGGTGCGCGGAAAGTGCATCTTGCCGCAAGTCGGGCAATCGCGGCGCCAGCCGCCCTGGTCCATATTCGACGGATGCCCACAGGCCGCGCAGAAGCGGTGGGAGCGGTGCCATTCAAGGATGCCGCGCGCGGTTGCGGCCAGTTCGCCCTCGAACGCGGTGAGCCCCATGAGGATGCCGCGCATGTCCGGGAAACGCGCATCTTCTGGCAGGCCGCCGACGCCGGGCGCGGGCTGCGCTTCGCCCGGATCGCCCGGGCCACCGTCTTTTGCCGAGTCTTCGGGCGACCAGCCGGAGAGGTCGGCGGCAAACAGGGGGCCGTCCGCGTCTTGGCCCAAGAGCAGCGGCTCTGCCGTTTGCAGGGCCGCGATCGGGTGGTCGGAGGGCAGGATCAGAAGATGCAGGTCACCGCCGATGCCGGTGGCCCCGGCTACCAGGGGCCGTCCACGCCACATCGGCAGGATCCGCCCCTTGGGCCAAACCGTCTGCCAGTCGCTGCGCAAATGCGCCGCGCGGTCCAATCCGCCGGTGCGGAATGCGAGCATTTCGAGATCCATGGTGCCTCCATCTTTCGGTCATGGAGGTATCGGTGGTGGCCTGCGCTGTCAAAGCCCCGGATGGGTTGAACCGTGATCGTCTCTGCCCTATATGGCGAGTCGAGAGGTTGGCGCGGGCAAGCTCCTCGCCAACCCGGTCAGGTCCGGAAGGAAGCAGCCGTAACGAGTCCCGCTTGGGTCGTTGTCCAGCCTCTCACCCTATTTCCCAAAATTCAGGGCCCTGTCCGCGGCCTCGCGACACCAGGCAGGCGTACTCAGGCCGAACGCACCGCCTCGATCATCCTGGCCACGTTGTCCGGGTCCGCGTCCGGCGTGATCCCGTGGCCGAGGTTGAATACATGCGGACCGCCGCGCAGGGCGCGCGTGATGGCCTGAGCCTCGTCGACCAGCGCCTGGCCGCCGGTCACCATGTGGCTAGAGGCAAGGTTGCCTTGCACGCAACCGTCGACCTGCACGTTCTTCGCGGCCCACTCGGCGCTCACCGAATTGTCGATGGCCACGCAGTCCGCGCCGGTCGCCTTGGCGAAGCCGATGTACCGGTCACCTGCTTCGCGCGGAAAGGCGATGACGGGGAGGTCGGGGAAGCGGGCCTTGAGTTCCTTGATGATCTTCTTGGCCGGTTCCAACGCGAAATCATCGAAGTCCTGTCCCCTCAGCGATCCGGCCCAGCTGTCGAAAATCTTGACCGTTTCCGCGCCTGCTTCGACCTGTTTCGACAGGTATTCGATGGTGGCGTCGGTGATCCGGTCGATGAGCCGCACGAAGAGGTCGCGGTTTTCGTCCTTGAGCATATGCGCCGGACCTTGGTCCTTGGTGCCTTTGCCCGCGACCATGTAGGTGGCGACGGTCCAGGGCGCGCCTGCGAAGCCGATCAAGGCGGTCTCTTTCGGCAATGCCTGCGACAGGATATTCACGGTCTCGTAGATCGGCGACAACGTGTCGTGGATATCATCCACGGTGCCCAATTTTGCAAAATCGGCTTCCGTGGTGATCGTGGAGAGGCGTGGGCCTTCGCCGGTCACGAACCAGAGATCCGCACCCAGGGCCTGCGGCACCAGCAGGATGTCGGCGAACAGGATCGCGGCATCGAAACCGAAGCGGCGGATCGGTTGCAAGGTAACCTCGGCTGCGAGCTCCGGGTTGTAGCACAGCGACAGGAAATCGCCCGCTTTGGCGCGGGTCGCGCGATATTCCGGCAGATAGCGCCCCGCCTGACGCATCATCCAGATCGGGGGCGTGGGGAGCGTTTCGCCAGCAAGGGCGCGCATCAAGAGCTTGGTCATTACAGGATCCTTGTCAAAGCCCGGCTTGGGTCGTCAATCTGCGCGGATATGTCAAGCGTTCGGGGCGGTTCGGGGCATGGACAGGGCAATCGGTCGCGTCTAAACGGTGCGGTATGACGATAACGCTTCCCGACCCGACCAAACCGCTGAAAATCGGCACCCGTGGCTCCCCGCTGGCGCTTGCGCAAGCCTATGAAACCCGCCGCCGCTTGATGGCTGCGTTTGACTTGCCGGAGGAAGCCTTCGAGATCGTGGTCATCACCACCTCAGGCGACAATGCGCAGCTGATTGCCAAAGACAAACCTCTCAAGGAGGTTGGTGGCAAAGGTCTGTTCACAAAAGAAATTGAAGAGGCCATGTTGGTTGGTGGTATCGACATTGCCGTGCACTCGATGAAAGACATGCCGGTCCTGCAACCGGACGGCCTGCTGCTTGACACGTACCTGCCCGGCGAGGACACACGAGACGCCTTTGTTTCTCCAAACCACACCTCTTTAGCAGACTTGCCTGACGGCGCCACCGTGGGCACTTCCAGCCTGCGCCGCCGCGCCCAGTTGTTGAATTATCGCAAGGATCTCAAGGTCGTAGAGTTCCGTGGCAACGTGCAAACCCGACTGAAAAAACTTGAGGACAAAGTGGCAGATTGCACGTTCCTCGCCATGGCTGGCCTAAACCGTCTCGACATGTCGCATGTCGCCAGCTCCGCAATTTCCCCTGAAGAGATGCTACCCGCCGTCGCTCAGGGCGCCATTGGCATCGAGCGTCGCGCCAATGACATGAGCACCGCCGCCTTGCTCGAAGCCATTCACGACGGCCCTACTGGCCAACGTCTGGCCGCCGAACGTGCTTTCCTCGCCGCACTGGACGGCTCTTGAGAAACACCTATTGCAGGCCTCGCAGAACTCGACGGCACCTCAATCCGCCTCCGTGGCGAAGTGCTGCGTCCGGACGGTTCTGAAAGCCTGCGTGACGATCAAACGGCCCCAATTGAAGACGGCGCAGCCCTGGGTGAAAGCATGGCAAAATATCTGCTGGAGCGTGGCGGTCCGGGATTCTTCGACTGGCGTAGCTAACACTAAAAAGGGGGGCGGCTCGTCCCCCCGCAACCGAATGGATGACGCCAAGCCTTTCGCTAACCGGGAAACTCTTGGCGTCACACCCATTTTGCCATAGGCGGCAGGCTCATCAGCACCGCGTTGGCATCATGGCCGGTTTCCAGACCAAACTTGGTGCCGCGGTCATAAACAAAATTGTATTCCGCATAGAGCCCGCGGTGCACCAATTGCTTGTCCTTGTCGCCCTCGTCCCAGACGGTGTCGCGGCGCTTTTCGGTCAATGGCACAAAGGCGGGCAAAAAGGCGCGGCCAACATCTTGGGTAAAGGCAAAATCAGCCTCCCAATCGCCGGTGTTGTGGTCATCATAAAAGATCCCCCCAACGCCCCGCGCGCGGCCCCGATGCGGGACAAAGAAATACTCATCCGCCCAAGCTTTGAACCTGTCGTAATAGCCCGCGTCATGGGCGTCACAGGCGCGCTGCATCTCGGCGTGGAAATGCGTGGTGTCTTCGCCGTATTCAATGCAGGGGTTCAGGTCAGCCCCGCCGCCAAACCACCAGGCTTGTGGCGTCCAGAACATGCGGG
>DOUP01000152.1 GCA_003520545.1 Maritimibacter sp.
CATACCCGCCATGGCAGCGCTGAAATTCTACGACTACGCCGCAGGGATCGAGCGCCCGCTTGCGCCACCCATGGCCTTGGGCGACCTGCCCGCGCGGGCGGCCAACCTGCCGACGGCACCACTGGGCTACGGCGACGGGATCGCAGCCTCGCAAGAGGCGCTCCGGGCGCAGTTTCCGGCGCCCTTGCGGGCGGATGCCCGGGTGGGGGCCGAGGCATGAGTGAGAGCGTGACGATAGAGCGGCCCGTGCTGACCATGCCGGACACCGAGGCGGCGCGGATTTCCGAGGCCTATGGGGCCGCGGAGGGAATCCTCGAATACGGGTCCGGGGGCACGACCCTCGTGGCCGCCGAGATGCCCCGTAAACGGATCACCTCGGTCGAAAGCGACAAGGACTGGGCAGACATGATGCGGGGCTGGTTCACGCAGAACCCACCGCATGAGACCACGGAGGTCGATATCTTCTGGTCCGACATCGGGCCGACAAAGGCCTGGGGCTATCCCGGCGATCTCAACCTGTTTTCGAGGTTTCCCGCCTATCCGCTTGAAATCTGGAGCGGAGGCGGGATCGAAGCGCCGGATGTGGTGCTGATCGACGGGCGGTTTCGGGTTGGCTGTGCGCTGGCCACGGCGCTCAACACGCCGAAAGAGGTCCGCGTCTTCATCGACGATTACACGGACCGCAAACCCTATCACGTGATCGAACGCTGGTTCGGTCAACCGAAGACCACCGGGCGGCTGGCCGAATGGACCGTCGCCCCGATGACACTCGATCCGAAGGAGCTTCTTCGGATCATGAAACTGATGCTGCGCCCCCTGTGAGGGCTGACACGGAAAGGACGAAACATGCTGGAAATCAAGAACCTGCACGTCAAGCTTGAAGAAGAGGATAAACAAATCCTCAAGGGCGTGAACCTCGAAGTGCCCGCGGGCAAGGTTCACGCGATCATGGGGCCGAACGGCTCCGGGAAATCGACGTTGTCTTACGTTTTGTCGGGCCGTGACGGCTACGAAGTGACCGAAGGCACGGCAACGCTTGAGGGTGAGGATCTTCTGGACCTCGACCCCGAAGAGCGGGCGGCACTCGGCCTGTTTCTGGCCTTCCAATACCCGGTGGAAATCCCCGGCGTGGGCAACATGACCTTCCTGCGCACCGCTGTGAACGCTCAGCGCAAGGCGCGCGGGCAGGAGGAGATGTCGGCGGCGGAGTTCCTCAAGTTCGTGCGCGCGAAGGCGAAGGAGCTGAAGATCGACGCGGATATGCTCAAGCGGCCGGTGAACGTCGGCTTCTCGGGCGGTGAGAAGAAGCGCAACGAAATCCTTCAGATGGCGATGCTGGAGCCGAAGATGTGCATTCTCGACGAGACCGACTCCGGTCTGGACGTGGACGCGATGAAACTGGTGGCGGACGGGGTGAACGCGCTGCGTGACGAAGGCCGCGCGTTCCTCGTCATCACGCACTACCAGCGTCTGCTCGACCACATTGTCCCGGATGTCGTGCACATCATGTCGGACGGTAAGATCATCAAATCCGGTGGCCCGGATCTCGCCCTTGAAGTCGAGAAGAACGGTTACGCGGACATTCTGGCGGAGACGGCTTGATGGCAGCGCTGACCCAAAAGAAACAAGACGCATTGAGCGCGCGGCTTGGGGGCATGACCATGCCCGAAGGCGGCGCATGGATCACCGAGGCCCGCAATGACGCGGTGGCACGGCTGGAGGCAATGGGGCTTCCCGGTCCGCGTGACGAATACTGGCGGTTCACGAAGCCCGACACGCTGAACGCGGCTCAAGCGCCGGAGGCAGCGGTTCTTGACCATGGCAGCGAAACCCCGGTGTTCAGCGCGGTGGATCGGATCAAGATCGTCTTCGTGGATGGTGTGTTCCAGCCCGACGAGTCGAGCGATCTGAGCAACTCCGGTGTCGAGATTGAACGGCTGGCGGATGTGGCCCGGGCCGACATCCACTGGGCCAAGGACATCTACGGCAAGATCGAAACGCTCGGGCAGACGCCGGTCGAGCGTCCGCATGCGGTTTTGAACACGGCTTACGCCACTGATGGTGTCGTGATCCGGGTGGCTGGCAAGGTGGAGAAGCCGATCTCGCTTTATTACCGGCACGAAAGCGCGACCTCCGACGCCTACCTGCATCACGTCGTGAAGCTGGAAGAGGGCGCGGAAATGACGCTTCTGGAGAACGGTCCGGCGGCGGCGCGGTTTAACAAGGTGATGGAGGTGGACGTGGGCGACAAGGCCCGGTTCCACCATATCCGCGCGCAAGGTCGTGACCATGAAAGGCGTGCCTATACCGCGATGTTCGTGCGCCAGGGCGCCGAGAGCCTGTTCAAATCCTTCACGCTGACCGCCAATGGACGGCTGACGCGCAACGAGGCCTATATCGAGTTGGCCGGCCCCGACGCCTCGGCCCATATCGCGGGTGCGGCTTTGGGTCATGGTGACTTCCACCATGATGATACTGTTTTCATCAAGCATGACGCTGAAAACTGTGAAAGCCGCCAGGTGTTCAAGAAGGTACTCCGCAAGGGCGCCGTCGGCACGTTCCAGGGCAAGATCCTGGTGGAGCGACGGGCCCAGAAGACGGATGGCTACCAGAAGTCGCAATCGCTGCTTCTGGATGACGACGCCGTGTTTCTCGCCAAGCCCGAGCTTGAGATTTACGCCGATGACGTGGCCTGTTCACACGGCTCCACCTCCGGCGCAATCGACGAAGACATGCTGTTTTACCTGCGGGCGCGGGGCGTGGACAAAGACACCGCCATGGACCTCCTTGTGCTCGCCTTCGTCGCGGAAGCGATCATGGAGATCGAGGACGAGGGCTATGCCGAGGAAATCTCTGAACGGCTGGAAAGCTGGCTTTTGCGGCGTAGGCAGGACTGATCATGTCGGTCGCGCGTGACATCGTTCTCGCCTACGTGCGCCCGCGCCCGGTGTTTCTGCGCCGGGTGACGGGGGCAAGGGATGCGCAGGCCTTGGCGCTCTTGATGGCCGCCTGCCTGCTCATCTTCGTGAGCCGTGGGCCGGTGGCCCAAAGGGACGCGATTGAAAACGGGGCGGACTTCAGGATCGCCATGGGTGGGGCGATGTTCGCCTGGCTCTTTATCATGCCGCTGGTCGCCTATGCCATCGCCGGGGCGAGCCATGCGCTCGCCCGGCTGGCGGGCGGCAGGGGCACGTGGTTCACGGCGCGCGTGGCGCTCTTCTGGGCGCTGCTCGTGGCCTCGCCGCTGTGGCTTCTCAACGGGCTGACGCTCGGCTTTATCGGGCCGGGCATCCAGGCGGATATCGTTGGATTGATCGCGCTCCTGGCGTTTCTCGTCCATTGGGTGATCAACCTGTCCATCGCAGAAAAAGGTGTCGCAGCGTGAGGTTTGAATTCGGGTATCTCTTCGGTATGGCGCTTCAGACCGTGCCGGAGCCGCGAAAAGTGGCCCGCGATCTGTTCGCACTGTCCTTTTCCCGTCGCACGCTTTGGACCGCGCTGCTCCTGGTCCTGGTTCTGGGCACGATGCTGGGTGTCGGCTCGTCAATGCTGTTTCCGGTTGCTCCGGAGATGCAAGGCACGGTTCTGGGCAATCCCCTGATCGTGGCCGGGGCGGAGGCTTTCGTCGCGGTCGCCACCGTCCATGCCATCTATTGGCTCGGCCGCGCGGCCGGCGGGACCGGGACGTTCGAACAAGGGCTGATCACGGTGATCTGGCTCAATTTCGTGCTGCTCATCATCCAGACGGCGGTGTTCGTGTTGACGCTTGTCGCGCCCGGGCTCGCCGCGATGCTCTGGATGGCGGGCGGCGTGATGGGGTTCTGGATCATGAGCCATTTCATCACGGAAGCGCACGGGTTCACCTCGGCGCTCAAGGTCTTTGGCGCGATCTTGCTGACCAGTTTCGTGGCCGTTGCAATCCTGTCCATTCTGCTCACGCTCGTCGGGGTGACAGCGGGGCTAACCGGCGAGGTGCCGAATGTATGACATCGACAAAATCCGGGCCGATTTCCCGATCCTGAGCCGCGAGGTAAACGGACAACCGCTCACCTATCTCGACAGCGGGGCCAGTGCGCAGAAACCGCAGGTGGTGATCGACGCGGTGACGCGCGGTTATGCGGAGGAGTATTCCAACGTTCACCGTGGCTTGCACTACCTTTCTAATCTCGCGACCGAGAAATATGAAAGTGTGCGTGGCAAGATCGCCCGCTTCCTGAATGCGCCGCATGAAGACACCATCGTTCTGAATTCAGGCACCACCGAAGGCATCAATCTGGTCTCTTACGGCTGGGCCGCGCCGCGGCTGGAAGCGGGCGACGAGATCGTATTGTCGGTGATGGAGCATCACGCCAATATCGTGCCGTGGCATTTCCTGCGTGAACGGCTTGGGGTGGTGCTGAAATGGGTGGATCCGGAGGCTGATGGGTCACTTGATCCGCAAAAGGTTCTGGACGCGATCACCGATAAAACCCGGCTGATTGCGGTCACGCAATGTTCCAACGTGTTGGGCA
>DOUP01000054.1 GCA_003520545.1 Maritimibacter sp.
GGGTAAACAGGAACAACGGTACAACCGTCACGATCGCCAGTGCCAGCCGCCCCCCCGGGTCGCGCGAAAACTGGACGATCTCGGACCCCTGCCCCTCGCGCGAAAACGCAAGCCGCGACACCGCGAAGACAAAGAACACGGCAATCATGACCTCGCCGCCAAAGCCGGCGGAACCGCCAGACATCCCGCCGACCGGTGAAATGCCCGAGGTCGCCATGGTGGACATGGCATGACAGATTGCCACGAACGGCGTGTCCCCGGCGAGGATCAACCCCAGCCAAAGCACCGCCGTCAGGCCAACATAAAGCGGAAATAACTTCATCGCGTAGAGCCGCACCCGCGCCGACAGGTCCGCGACCTTTTCGATCTGGGTGAACTGCGCGCCCTGCGTCGCGATCCGCCGCGCCCGCACCTCGAAGCCGCCAAGCGCCATGGGGGCCAACACGGCAATCGCGCTGATCCAGATGAACAAGCCCCCCATCCAGCCGACAATTGCCCGCCACAGATGCACCGGCGGCGAAAGCCGTCCGGGCGTCGGGAACAGCGTCGCCCCGGTGGTGGTCAGCGACGACACCATCTCCACGTAGGCGTTGAAAAAGCTCGTATTGCGCACCGCCTGGTGAAACGGCACCGCCAGGAGCAGCGGCAGGATCACGAAAAGCGCAAGCAGCGCGACCAGGTGGCGACGCGGGCGCTCGATACGCTCGCGCCCATACATGGCAATCGCGAGAAACAGGCCCATGCAAGCGCTCAGAACCGCCGACAGGAGGAATGACCCCGCCACCCAGGTATCGCCGAGAGCGGCAGCATGGGCCGCGGGCACGAGCATCGCGAGCGCGCTGAACCCGATCACGATCACCAGAAGTGGCAATTTGGCGATTTGCTCGAACATCGTCGCCCCGCGCCCGTTCTAGAAGTAGTCGATCGACACTTGAAGCAGCCGCTCGACCTCCGGCACATCGCCCGACATGGCAAAGATCACGACCACATCGCCCTCGTCGATCCGGGTTGACCCGGTCGGTTTCACGTAGGTCTCGCCCTTCAGGATACCGCCCAGGAGCACGCCTTCCGGGAAGTCGATATCGCGGATCGCCTGCCCGGCGATGGGCGACGTGGACAGGACCTGCGCTTCGATCACCTCGGCCTCTGCATCCCCGATGGAATACACCCCACGCACCCGGCCATGCCGGATGTGGCGCAGGATCGAGGACACCGTGGTCTGGCGCGGGTTGATATAGGCATCAATCCCCAGCGGCTCCATCAATGGCACCAGCGAGGGGTCGTTCACCAGGCAAATCGACATGGGGCAACCCATGTTGCGTGCCCGCACCGCCGCCAGCATGTTTACCTTGTCGTCCGAGGTCACGGCCAGGATTGCATCGGCCCGGCTAACCCCGGCCTCTTTCAACAGCTCCTGGTCCATCCCGTTGCCATGCAGCACGACCGTGCGTTCGAGCGAATCCGCCGCGCGTTCCGCAACGCCCCGATCCATCTCGATGATCTTGGCACGCACCCGCTGCGTCCGGGTCTCCAGCGCCTCGGCCACGGCGCGGCCCACGTTGCCGCCGCCCAGGATAACCACGCGCTCCTGTCGTTTCACCTGCTTGCCGAATATCTCCAGCGTCCGGTTCACGTCCTTGGTTTCGGAAAAGACATAGATCTGATCGCCCGGGAACAGCTGATCGTTGGCGTCCGGCGCGAACAGCGTCCCCTCCCGACGCACCCCGACCACCAGCGCGTTGAGCGTCGAGAACAGGTCGGTAAGCTGCCGCAGCGGCGTGTTCACCACCGGGCAATCATCCTCCAGCGCGATCCCCAGAAGCGTCGCCCGCCCATCGAGAAAGCGTTCCGTATCGAACGCCGTCGGCGCCTGCAAACGGCGCAGCGCAGCTTCCGCCACTTCGCGTTCGGGGCTGATCACCACGTCGATGGGAAGATGATTTTGCCGGTAAAGATCGCGGTAGATCGCGTTCAGGTAACTCTGTGCCCGAAGCCGCGCGATCTTGCGAGGAATCGCGAAAACCGAATGCGCCACCTGGCAGGTGACCATGTTGACCTCGTCTGAATAGGTCGCGGCGATCACCATATCGGCGTCCCGCGCCCCGGCCCGGTCCAACACGTCCGGATAGGAGGCAAACCCCGTGATCCCCTGAACGTCCAGCGTTTCCGTGGCCCGCGCGACCAGATCGGGATTGTTGTCGACGACCGTCACGTCGTTCTGTTCGCCTGACAGGTGGCGCGCAATTTGCCAGCCGACCTGACCCGCGCCGCAGATGATGACCTTCATCTAGGATATCTCCACTCGTGGTCGCTAAAGCCTTGGCAGCATTCGGCTCAGGCGTCAATCTCAGGACGCCTCCGCCTGATCCTCGCCATCCTCGGCCACGTAGGCCACCCGCGCCCCGGACTTGTTGCCGGTCACGATGCCCAAGGATTTGAGCTTCCGGTGCAGCGCCGAACGCTCCATCCCGACGAAATTCGCGGTGCGGGAAATATTGCCGCCGAACCGGTTGATCTGGGTCATCAGGTATTCCCGCTCGAAGGATTCCCGCGCCTCGCGCAACGGCAGCGTGGCCAAAGCGGTCGGCAGGACAATATTTCCACCGCCTCCCATGTCCGGCTCCGCGCCATCGCTTCCGGGCAGTTCGCCCGCTTCGATCGGCCCGGTCCCGTCCCCGAGAATCAGCACCCGTTCGACCATGTTTTTCAACTGGCGCACGTTTCCCGGCCAGTGCATGGATTGCAAGACCGCGACCGCCTCATCCGAGACCTCGCGCAGCGGCAGACCTTGGGTTTCGTTGAACATCCCGATGAAATAGCCCACCAGCACGGGAATATCCTCGCGCCGGTCCGCCAGTGGCGGCACGGCAATCGGCACCACGTTCAGCCGGTGATAAAGCTCCTCGCGGAACCGCTTGGCTTCGATCTCGGCCTGGAGATCGCGGGTGGTCGAGGAAATCACGCGCACATCCACATTGATCTTGTCGGCGCCACCAACACGGCTGAAGCTCTGTTCGACCAGCACCCGCAGGATCTTTGATTGCGTGCCGGGCGGCATATCCGCCACCTCGTCGAAGTAGATCACGCCCCCGTTGGCCTTCTCCAGAAGCCCTTCTTCGATGCCCCGTTCCGGCGTCTCGCGACCAAATAGCACCTCTTCCATCTGCTCCGGCTCCACCGCCGCCGAATTGACGGTCACGAAGGGCGCGCCTGCGCGATCCGATCCGGCATGCACCATCCGGGCCGCCAATTCCTTGCCCGATCCGGCCGGACCGGACAGAAGCACGCGCCCGTTGGAGCGCATCACCTTTTCCAGGTTTGATTTCAAAGACTTGAACGCCGCACTTTCCCCGATCATATCGACCGGCCCGGTGCCCTGACGCTTCAGTTCTACGTTTTCGCGACGCAGGCGCGAGGTCTCCATCGCGCGCCCGATCACAACCATCAACTGGTCGATGTTGAACGGCTTCTCGATGAAATCATAGGCCCCCTGCTTGATCGCCGCGACCGCGATCTCGATGTTGCCATGCCCCGAAATGATGACAACCGGCACCTCCGGGTGATCGCGCTTCACCGCCTTGAGAATGTCGATCCCGTCCATCGAGCTGTCTTTCAACCAGATATCGAGGATCATCAGTGCAGGCGGCTGGGCTTTCACCTCCACCATCGCCTCGTCCGAGGTGCCCGCGAGCCGCGTGGTATAGCCCTCGTCCTCCAGGATATCCGAGATCAGTTCCCGGATGTCGCGTTCGTCATCAACGATCAGGATATCGGTCATTTCGTCTCTCTTTTCATTCCGCGGCGCGGGTCGCACCCGCGGTCTGTGCCAGGGGGAGTGTAATGCGGGCTTCCGCGCCCCGATGCCCGGTGCCGAAGTCCTCCGCATCGGTCAGGGCGAGCGTCCCGCCGTGTTCTTCGATGATCTTTTTCACGATGGGCAGCCCCAATCCCGTGCCTTTCGACCGGGTCGTGACATAGGGTTCAAACAGCCGCGCGCGGTCTTCGGGCAACCCGACACCGTTGTCGGCGATGGTGATCAGGGCGCCATCTTCGTCTTCGGTCAGCCGCACGCGAATTTGTGGCACATGGCCTTCCGGCGCGCCCTTTTCCTGAAGGCTCTGAATGGCTTCGCCCGCATTTTTCAACAGGTTGGTCAAGGCTTGGCCGATCATGGTCTCGTCCAATTCCGCCGGCATCGCCGCCGTGGGAATGTCCGCGTCGATCTTCACACCCACTTGCCCGGCGTCCTGCAAGGTCACCGCATCGCGCAGGAGTTTGGCCAGGTCGGTGGGCCGTTTCTCCGGCTCCGGCATTCGCGCGAATTTGGAGAACTCGTCCACGATCCGGCGCAGATCCTCCGTCTGACGCACGATGACCCCGGTCAATTCGGCCAGCTTCTCCGCATCTTCGCCCTCGACCATGCGCCCGTATTTGCGCGAAATCCGCTCTGCCGACAGCCGGATCGGGGTCAGCGGGTTCTTGATCTCATGCGCAATCCGCCGCGCCACGTCGCCCCAGGCCGCCATGCGCTGCGCCGAGACCAGATCGGTCACATCGTCGAACGCGATCACGTAGCCCTCAAGATCGCCATCGTCCGAATACCGCCGCGCGATCCGCACCAGGAGCCGCTCGGCCTTGCCCATCCGCGTGAGCCCAAGCTCCTCTTGAACCTGACTGCGCGCCTCGTCGCGCAACCGGTCGAAAAGCGGGCCAAATTCCGGGATCAGGAGCGACAGCGGCACGTCGCTCGGGTCCGGCCCGGCAAGGTCGAGAAGCCGCGCCGCCGCCCTGTTGAGGAAGGTGACCTTGCCTTCGGAGTCCAATCCGACGACGCCCGCTGCCACCGAGGACAGCACGCTGTCAAACAGTCGCCGCCGTTCTTCGATCTGCTCCGTATTGGCCAACAACTCCTCACGCTGCACACGAAGTTCACGCGTCATCGCATTGAATTGCCTACCCAAAGTAGAAATCTCGTCATCCCCATCATCTTCCGGCACCCGCACGTTCAGGTCGCCTTCGCCAACCCGCTGCGCTGCGCCCGCGAGCCGTCCGACAGGTGCGGCAAGTCGTTCGGCAAACCACATCCCCAACCACGTGGCGGCAAGGATCAGGATTGCCGCGAAGCCAAGGTAAATGAGACCGAACTCGAACAGCACGCGCCCACGTTGGCTTTCCAGTTGCTGATAGAACATCACGGTTTCCTGCGTTTCATCAAGCAGGTTCAGAACCTCGCCATCCACCGAGCGGGAGACATACAGGAAATGATCCGGATAAGCCTCCAGGTGCACGAGGGCGCGGAATTCGTTGATGTCCCAATCCTCGATCACCACCGTGTCGCCTTGCAGCGCCCGGTCGATATCCTCGGCCGATGGCGCCTCGAAATCAAAGAGATAGGACCGATCCCCCCGCACCCGGATTTCCCCGTCGCCATCAATCACGAAGGCCTCACGCAGACCGCGCTGGATCTGGGTCTGTGCCTGCGTCAGCGATTGTCGCAATTGCGCTTCGGACAGAAAGGCATTGGCGTTCTTGGCGAGGTTCAAATAGGCCGCCAGCGCGCTCGCGTCGGCCACCAGCCCCTGCCGGTGCTCTTCCTCGTAGGCCTGCGCGGCTTCGAGCGAGTTGCCGACCACCCGGCTCACCCGGTCGGAAAACCAGCCCTCCAGCCCGACGTTCACCGTCAGCACCGCGAAGATCGCGACCAGAACGGTGGGGATCAGCGCGATGATCGCAAACGCCCCTGTCAGCCGCAGGTGCAGCTTGGACCCCGCAGATTTCGCCCGCCGCGCGGCGATCATCCGCGTGACCCCCGCCATCACCAGCGCCGCCACGGTCATCACGTAGACGAAGTCGGCCAAGAGAACGATGCGCAGCGTGGAACTGGTTGAGCCCTGATCCAGCGGCCCAAGGATCAGGTAGGTCGCAAGCGCGAGAATCGGCCCCAACACCACGACCCCGACGGTCGCGACCGCCTGGACCCGTCTCAGCCGCCGTAAACGAGCCAGACGGTCCCATGTCCATTTCCGCTTAACGCCTTGCGCCGCCATGAATAACTGCTCCGACCCACGGGCCCCGATGGGTCAATTCTGAACGGACCCTGTGGCGTTTCGGGTTCACTGACACCGACGCGCCACGGCTGTGGCAGTTTTACATCAATTTGCGGCGGCGTGTCACCTCGATTTCCAACTCTGTGATCTTCTTGCGCAAAGTATTCCGGTTGATCCCGAGCAGGTCTGCGCATTTCGCCTGGTTGCCGCCCGTCGCATCCAGCGCAATCTCGATCAAGGGCACTTCGACTTCTTTCAAAACGCGCTGATACAGACCGGGCGGCGGCAGGGTTCCGCCGTGCAGATCGAAGTAGCGCTTCAAATGCCGCGCGACCGAGGTCGAAAGCTTCTCGCTCGCATCCGCCGTCGGCATCGGACCACCCGACGCGGTGCCCAGCGTCTGCTCCACCTCGCCCTTGGTGATCTCGGCTTCGGACCCGGTCACCATCAGGCGTTGAACCGTGTTCTCCAACTGCCGCACGTTTCCGGGCCACGGGTAGGCCCGCAAGAGCTCGATCGCACCTTCCGAGAGCGTCCGCGGGTTCATCCCATCACGTTCGGCACGGGCCAGGAAGTGGTCGGCGAGCGAGGGAATATCCTCCAGACGTTCGCGCAACGCGGGCACCGGAATGGTCACCCCGCCCAGCCGGTAATACAGGTCTTGCCGGAACTCGCCGTCCTTGATCCGCCGGTCCAGGTCGTTTTGCGAGGTCGCGATGATGCGCGGCGCAGGATCGGTCAGGCTATCGAGCATCCGCGTGATCCGCGCCTGGGCGTCCGCGTCCAGGTCCCCGATCTCGTCAAACAGGATGGTGCCCTGCCCGGCCTTCGACAAGATCCGCGCCGGTCCGTCAATCGGCGTCAGATCATCGGTGGTCACCACCACGAACGGCAGGTTCCGCCGATCCGAGAAATCATGGATCGCCCGCGCGATCAGCGATTTCCCGGTCCCGCTTTCCCCCGTGATCAGAACCGACAGGTCCGTATTCATCACCCGCGCAACGAGCCGGTAAAGCGACTGCATCGCCGGCGTGCGTCCCACCAGCGGCAGGTCTGTCGCCTCCCCGCCCTGCGCATCGCTGCGTGGCGCGGGGGCGCGGCGCTTTTGCTCCAACGCGCGGCTCGCCCGCTTCATGAGGTCCGGCAGATCGAAAGGTTTGGGCAGATAATCGAAGGCTTCGGCCTCGGCGGCCTGGATGGCCGTCATGATGGTATTCTGAGCCGAAATCACGATCACCGGCAGGTCAGGCCGCATTTCCGCGATCTCCGGCAGGGCTTCCAACCCGTTTCCATCCGGCATCATCACGTCCGAGATCACCAGGTCACCGCGCCCCTCTTCGACCCAGCGTTTCAGCGTGACCAAAGACGAAGTCGCATGCACCCGGCACCCCGCCCGAGTCAGGGCTTGGGTCAGAACCGTTCGGATCGTGCGATCGTCATCTGCGACCAGAACCGTGCCATCCATGGGTTACTCCTTGTTTGTGTTTTTCGGGGCGATCGGAAGCGAAATCCGGAACACCGTTTTACCGGGAACGGAATCGACGCCGATCCATCCGTCATGGTCATTGATAATCTTGGACACCAGCGCGAGGCCGAGCCCCGTGCCGTTCTCCCGCCCGGAGACGAAGGGTTCGAAAATCTGCTCGGCGATCTCGGGTGAAATGCCGGGACCGTCGTCGATGATCTCGACCTGCAACGGCAACGAGGCCCCCGACCCGTCCGATCGACGCAACCGCAACCCGTGGTCGTAAAACGTGCGGATTCGGATCGTGCCGCCCCCTTCACCCGCCGCTTGCGAGGCGTTCTTCAGAAGGTTCAGAAAGACCTGCATCAACTGGTCCGGGTCAACGAAGGTCGGCGGCAGCGAAGGGTCGTAATCCTCACGGATTTTCATCTTGGCCGCGAACCCCACCTCGGCCGACTTCTGCGCCCGATCCAGAAGATCATGCACATTGACCTCCTGCCGCTCGGGCGGGCGCAGGTTGCCGAATTGCTCGACCTGTTCCAGAAGCGCGACGATCCGGCGGCTTTCGGCCACGATCAGATCGGTCAACTCCTGGTCCTCTGCCGACAGGTTCATCGACAGAAGCTGCGCGGCCCCGGTGATCCCGGCCAGCGGGTTCTTGATTTCATGCGCGAGCATCTCGGCCATCCCGATGGCCGACCGGGCGGCGGATTTCACCCCATGCGCCTTCCCCACGCGGTCGGCAAGCTTGCGGGGCTCCATCAGCATCAAGAGCCGATCCTGACGCTCCATCAGGGGCGCGATCTGGATGTTGCACTCGACAGGCGCGGTCGATCCCGTCCCCACGTCCACCGCGTTCACGAACATCGGCCCCCGCGCGCGCCGCACACGGTCAAAGGCCCCATCCATGTTGGCATTGATGGCGAGGAAATCGAGCACCTGCTTGCCCATCATCGCCTTGACCGACGTGTTAAAAAAACTCTCCGCCGCAGAGTTCGCATGTTCGATCCGGTTCTCGGGACCAAGGATCAGACCCGGCACGGGCAGCGAATTCCAGAGTTCTTCGTTATCCATCAGGCAGCCTCATGTTCACGGCTCAGGGCGTCGGGAAGAAGCGCCAAGACACGGGAAGGTTCGGGATTGGACAGGACAGCGCGACGCAGATCGGCAGGCGTGTGCGCCGCGTCCATGTACCATCCCAGGTGTTTTCGGATCACGCGTTTGCCGAGATCGTCGCCGTAGAAAGACAGCGACGCCTCGTAGTGGCCTTGCACCAGTTCGATCAAATCGCGACCCGTCGGAATATCGGGCGCGGGTCGTCCGTAAAGCGCCGCCGCGATCTCGGCCAAAAGCCAGGGCCGCCCGCCAGAGGCCCGCCCCACCATGACACCGTCCGCCCCGGATTGCGCCAAAGCGGTCCGCGCGTCCTCGGGCGAGCCGATATCGCCATTCGCGATGACCGGGATCGACACGGCCTCTTTCACCGCGCGGATCGCGGCCCAATCGGCTCGGCCCTTGTAAAACTGGCAGCGCGTGCGCCCGTGGATGGTGATCAGCCGGATGCCCGCCGCCTCGGCCTGCCGCGCCAGCTCCGGGGCGTTCAGGTCGCTCTCATCCCATCCCAACCGCGTTTTCAGCGTCACGGGCAGGTCCACGGCACCCGTCACCGCCTTGATCAAACGCAACGCCAGCGGCAAATCGCGCAACAGCGCCGACCCGGACAACCCGCCCACGACCTTTTTCGCCGGGCACCCCATGTTGATGTCGATCATCCGCGCGCCATTGGCCTCGACCATCCGCGCCGCCTCGGCAATCCAATAGGGATCGCGGCCCGCGAGCTGCACGGCGGTGTCCGAATGCCCGAACCCCAGCTCCGCCCGCTCTCGCGTTCCCGGCTTGGCCTGCACCATCTCCTGGCTCGCCACCATCTCGGACACGACGAGCCCCGCCCCGAAGCGACCGACGAGGTCGCGGAACGGCAAATCTGTGATCCCTGCCATCGGTGCCAGAAACACCGGCGGATCTAGAGTGAGCGAGTCAGTCAGGCGAAGCACGCTGCTTAATCCTTGTGCGATTGCCCTATTCCTAGGAGTTGCCTTAAAAAGGTGCAAATCCCAGCGGAAAGCAAGGGCTGCGAAACTGCTTTCGCCTATTTTTTGTGCAAAATGCCCCCATCGAACAGGCGGCATTGGCTTTCATTTCGGCACAGACTAAACGAAGACCATGGATATCGCAGCGATCATCGTCGCCGCCGGGCGCGGCACACGCGCCGGAGGCGGAGTGCCGAAGCAATGGCGCCGACTCGGCAAGGCGCGAGTCGCCGACATTACGTTGGCGGCTTTCAGGAACCACCCGCGCGTGGACCGGATCGTCGTCGTCCTGCATCCCGATGACATGGGTCAGGCCGAAGACCTCAGCGGCGCGATCATCGCCACCGGCGGCGCGTCGCGCGATGCGAGCGTCGCGGCGGGCCTTCAAGCCCTCGCAGGCGACCCGCCAGACCTCGTGCTGATCCACGACGTCGCCCGCCCCCTGGTCAGCCCTGCCGTCATCGACCGCGTGATCGACGCGCTGGACCATGCCGCAGGCGCCGCCCCAGCGCTCGCCGTCACCGATGCGCTCTGGACCGGGGACCACGATACCGTGACCGGCACTCAGGACCGCACCGGGCTTTACCGTGCGCAAACCCCGCAGGGTTTCCGCTTCAAAGCCATCCTCGACGCCCATGCAGCCCACCCCGGCGGTGCCGCGGATGACGTTGAAGTTGCACGCCATGCAGGTCTTGACGTTGCCATCGTGGCGGGCGACGAGGCAAACATGAAAATAACGGGACCCGAGGATTTCGCCCGGGCCGAAGACCTGATGAGGGAGCAGATGGATATTCGCACCGATATTCGCACGGGCCTTGGCTACGACGTTCACGCCTTCGAGAAAGGCGACGCCTGCATCCTCTGCGGCGTAGCAGTCCCGCACGACAAGAAGCTCAAAGGCCATTCCGACGCCGACGTCGGGATGCACGCGCTGACCGATGCCATCTACGGCGCGCTCGCCGAGGGCGACATCGGCCAGCATTTCCCGCCCTCCGATCCGCAATGGAAAGGCGCGGCCTCCGACATCTTCCTCAAGCACGCCATCGAATTGGCCCGCTCCAGGGGCTTCGAAATGACAAACTGCGACGTGGTCCTGATCTGCGAACAGCCAAAGATCGGCCCACACGCGGGCGCCATGCGCGCGGAACTCGCCCGGATCATGGACGTCGATGTTGACCGCGTCAGCGTCAAGGCGACCACCTCAGAGCGCCTCGGGTTCACGGGCCGCGAAGAAGGCATCGCTGCGCAAGCGGTCGTGACGCTGGTGCGCGCATGAGCCGTTTCCTCGCCACCTTCTTCTTCATCGGCTACCTGCGCCCCGCACCCGGCACATGGGGATCGCTCGCCGCCCTGCCCTTCATCTGGGCCTTGCACGAGCTTGGCCGCCTCTATCTCCCGTGGGACCTCGGCGGCCCGATCCTGCTCTCCATCGGCCTGGTCCTTGCCTTCATCTGCGGGCTCTGGGCGACGCGCGACATGACCGCGACCATGGACGACCATGACCCCTCCGAGATCGTGATCGACGAGGTGGTCGGGCAAGGCATCGCCATCCTGCCGGTCTCCCTTGGTGCGGCCGGCGTCGGGGCAGACGTGCTCGCGCTCTATCCCGGCTGGATCGTCGGCTTCATAGCGTTTCGCGCCTTCGACATCTGGAAACCCTGGATCATCGGCAAAGCCGACCGGCGCGGTGGCGCCATGGGCGTCATGCTCGATGACGTGATCGCGGGCGTCTTCGCCGCCATCGTCGTCCTGCTCGCCGCCGCCGCCAGCCACGCGTTCATACTCGCATGACCACGGACCCCGCCCATGTCCTCCAGGCCTGCCGCGCCAAGGGTCTGACCATCGCGACGGCGGAAAGCTGCACGGGGGGCATGGTCGGGGCCGCGCTTACGGACGTGGCCGGATCGTCCGACGTTTTCGAGCGAGGTTTCCTCACCTACTCGAACGACGCCAAGACCGAGATGCTGGGCGTGAAGCCCGCAACGCTCAAGGCCTTTGGGGCGGTCTCCGAGGAGGTCGCCCGCGAAATGGCCGAAGGCGCGCTCGCCAACAGTCACGCCACGCTCGCGGTCTCCATCACCGGGATCGCGGGCCCGGGCGGGTCCGACCACAAACCCGAAGGCCGCGTGTGCTTCGGGATCGCGGACGCTGAGTACACCATGACCGAAACCGTAGAGTTCGGGCCGCTCGGCCGCGCCGAGGTGCGCCGGGCCGCCACCGACTACGCGCTCGCCCTCCTCGCACAGCGCGCGGGCGGATAGCCCGAGGTCCCCGGCGCAGGGCAGGAAGAAGAAAATCTCAAACCAGATCACGCTCCGGGTTTCGGGCTGTCTCCCGGTGCCCGAAATCCATATTCCGCCCTCACAACGGGCGTCTTTCCGGACTTCCCGCCCATTTTCTAGGCTTTTCTGAATCTGCCCAGCTTTTATGCAGGCCGCCTGACGCATTCCGTTGCCTACCCGGCCCGGCCCCTTACACCCCGCCCCACTCGAACTTGAAGGGATGGAGGAAAAAATGAACGGGGCAGATACCGCCTGGATTACCGTCGCGACCGCGCTCGTGCTGTTTATGACCCTGCCGGGGCTCGCGCTTTTTTACGGGGGCCTCGTGCGCGCACGCAACGTGCTCTCGGTTTTCATGCATGTCTACGCGATCGCCGCGCTCATGAGCGTGCTCTGGCTCGCCTTCGGCTATTCCATCGCCTTCGGGGACGGAAATGCCATCTGGGGCGGTCTCGGCAAGATGTTCCTGATCGGCATCGGCCCGGACACGCTATCGGGCACCATCCCCGAAGTCCTGTTCTTCGCCTTCCAGATGACCTTCGCGATCATCACCCCCGCTCTCATCGTCGGGGCCTACGTGGAACGGATCGGGTTTGGCTTCGTCCTCGCCTTCTCGGGCCTCTGGATGCTCTTGTGCTACGCGCCCGTGACCCACTGGATCTGGGGCGGCGGGTTTCTCTCGGATGGCGGCATCTTCGGGGACACCGGGGTGCGCGATTTCGCAGGCGGTATCGTGGTTCATGAAACCGCGGGGCTCGCGGCGATCCTGATCTCGGTCGTTCTGGGGCCGCGCAAGAACCAGAAACACCCGCCACACAACCCCGGCTTCGTGATGATCGGCGCCTCCATGCTCTGGGTCGGCTGGTTCGGCTTTAACGGCGGCTCGCAGCTTGCCGCTGACGGCGGGGCCGCGATGGCGCTCACCGTCACGCATATCTCCGCTGCATCCGCCTCGCTCAGCTGGGCGCTCTGGGAGAAGATCAAGTTCGGCCGCGCCTCGCTCGTCGGCATCGTGACCGGCACCATCGCGGGCCTCGCCTCGATCACCCCGGCCTCGGGCTTCGTCGGCCCCATCGAAGCGCTGGTCATCGGCGGTGTCGCCGGTATCCTGTGCCAGGAAGCCGTGAACTTTATCCGCAACAAGCTGAAGATCGACGACACGCTCGACGTCTTCGCGGTCCACGGTGTTGGCGGCATCTTCGGAACGATCATGATCGCGGTCTTCGGCGCTGGCGCCTGGGCGGCGCAGCTCGGCTCGCTGGCCATCGTCGGCGTCTTCACCCTGGTCGTGACCTTCATCCTGATCAAAGGCATCGCGCTCGTCACCCACCTGCGGGTGGACGAAGAAACCGAAGCCAACGGTCTCGACCTCGCCGTGCATGGCGAACAGGCCTACAACATCGAAAGCTGATCCCGACCGAGGTTGGGAAAACGGCGCGCGAGCCCCCTCGCGCGCCGTTTTTTGCGTCACGATCCCGTTGGAGCAGGTCGCGAAAAGGTGGGAACGGGTTTTTCGCGTCTCGGACGCGCTCTAGCGTTCGCGGGCTTAACACCCCGCACCCCGCGCTTTCAGCCTATCGGGCTCATATGGAAGTCATATGCAAATCATACGGATGTCATACGCTGTGTGACTCCCCGTTCCGGGGAGTCTGCCAAACCTTAACCGGCCGCACCGACCCCACGACGCAGCCCCTCGGGCAAAATTTCCTCGGAGGGCCAATACCCATCCATCAACGCCTGATCGTAGCCCTGTGTCAGCCCCGCCGCCTTCATCGCATGAACGCTGGGCGTGGGGTCATAAGCAAGCCGCAGGATATGCGCCCCGGTCCCATCCAACCGCACATATTGCCCGCCCGGAACCCCGGCATTGGGCGGCATCCCGATGACGCCCGCATTGATCCAGCGCCGCCCTGCCACGACCCGCTGAAACGCAAGCCCCGAGTGCCCCGCGATCACCCCGTCCACGGGTCCGACCGCCGCCTCGATGGCCCCGATCTCCTCGGCGAATTCTTCCTGACGGGAGGTCGCCCAGAGGAAACGGGACACATCCGTCACACCGCCATGAATGACGCCGTAGCGCCGATTTTCATGCGTGAATACAATCACATCCGGCAAGCTGCGCATCCAGTCACGCGCGTTCTTGCCGATCGTCCCATCGGCGTGCGACCACCAGCCGCCGCTCAACCGGTCACAAAGGCTCCCCGCCTCGAACCCGCAGCCGCAATCGCCCGCGTCCGCGCCCAACTGCCGCTCCACGTTCCCGGCGATCCCCGGCCATCCCAGAAGCCGTATCGCCGCCACGCAGTCAGCCCCTTCCGCGCCGTAGCCCACGATGTCGCCGGTCGAGACCGCATGGACCACGCCGTCCGCCTCCAACACCCGCTCCAGGGCGCCCAAAGCCGACAGGTTTCCAAGCGCGCCACCCCACAGGGCGACCGCGCCGGACAGCTCGCCCAGATCACGGATATTCATGGCTCCTCCCTTCCCCGCCCTTGAAACGTCGGGGTTCGGCGACCATAACACGTCCAACCCTTGGAGATGAAATCACAATGACGCCCGCCGACACCGGCTCGCTTTTCGACACGGCCTTCTGGATCAGCACAGGCGCGATCCTTCTTTTATTGGTGCTTTCGGGGTTTTTCTCCGGGTCCGAGACGGCGCTCACCGCCGCCTCTCGCGGCAAAATGCGGGCCAAGGCGGACAAGGGCGACAAATCCGCCGAGCGCGCTTTGCTCATCACCGAGGACAACGAACGCCTGATCGGCTCGGTGCTTCTGGGCAACAACTTCGTCAACATCCTTGCCTCCGCCCTCGCCACCGCGCTTTTCACCCGGCTCTTCGGGGACAGCGGCGTGGCGCTTGCGACCATGGTGATGACACTCCTCGTGCTGGTCTTTGCCGAGGTGCTGCCCAAGACCTACGCCATCACCCGGCCCGAGGAAGCCGCGGGCTGGGTTTCGGCCCCGATCCGCATCATTATCCTTGTCTTGGCCCCCATCGTCAGCATCGTGCGCGCCTTCGTGCGCCTGATCCTGCGCGCCTTCGGGGTCGAGACCGACCCGGACAGCCATATCCTTGCGGTGCGCGAGGAAATCATGGGCGCGATCACCCTTGGCCACCACGAGGGCGCGGTGGAAAAAGAGGACCGCGACCGGCTTCTGGGCGCGCTCGACCTGGGCGAACGCACCGTGGAGGAAATCATGCTCCACCGCAGCCAGATCGAGATGATCGACGCCTCGCTCCCCCCGCGTGAAGTTCTGGAACAGGCGCTCGCCTCACCGCACACGCGCCTGCCCATGTTCAAGGAGGACCAGGAAAACATCATCGGCCTGATCCATGCGAAAGACCTGAGCCGCGCCATGTATGCCGCGGGCGAATCCGCGGTCGAAGGGCACTGGGGCGAAACGCTCGACAGCTTCGACGTGACGGGCGTGGCGATGGAGCCCTACTTCATCCCGGAGACCACCACGCTCGACGACCAGATGCGCGAGTTCCTCAAACGGCACACGCACTTCGCGCTCGTGGTGGACGAATACGGGACCCTCCAGGGTCTCATCACCCTCGAAGACATTCTCGAAGAGATCGTGGGCGAGATCACCGATGAGTTCGACACGGCGGACGAGACCGACCTGCACCTTCTGTCCGATGGCGCCTATTCGGTCGACGGCGCCATGACGATCCGCGACGTGAACCGCGCGAACGACTGGTCGCTGCCCGATGAAGAAGCCAACACCATTGCCGGTCTCGTGATCCACGAAGCCCAGACGATCCCCGCCGAGGGCCAGGTGTTTTCCTTCCACGGGTTCCGGTTCGAGGTGACCAAGCGCATCGACAACCGCATCGCCCGGCTCAAGATCCGCAAACTGTGATCCGTTCCCGGAGCCGCCCGCGGCGCCGTCGCTTGTTCATCTTCCCGTTCTTTGCAACTGTCGCCGCTGCGATCGGTTACCTCTTGGGGTGGTGGATCGCAAAGCGGCGCGCGACCTCCACCCATAGCCGACCTTGGTATCAACAGACAGGAGAGAGATTTGGCGAAGATCATTGATTGCGGAGAAGGGTTCTGGAACATCCGGGGCTCGTTCAAGATCGCGGGACTGCTGGATATCGGGACGCAGTGTTCTCTCGTCCGGCTGTCGGACGGGCGCTTCGTGATGCTCGACAGCTACACTCTTACCGAAGACGAACTGGCCAAGATCGACGCGATCACCGGCGGGCGCGACAACGTGGTCGCCGTTATCAACCTGCATCCCTTCCATACGCTCCATTCCGAAGCGATGCACGCTGCCTTCTCCAACGCGCGCCACATCGGAACCCAACGACACAAGCTCAAATCCCCCGATCTGACCTGGGACGAGATCACCACTGAAGAGCTGGCCCTCACCACCGAATTTGCCGAAGACCTCGACTTCTCGATCCCCGACGGCGTCATGCTGGTGCCCGCGAACGAGAATATCCATTGCGGCTCCATCCTCGCCTATCATCGGCCGTCCAAGACGATCCACGTGGACGACACCTTCAACCTGCGCGGGGCCACGAAGCTCAAGCCGGGCAAGCTTTCCGTCCACCTGACGCTGAAACAAGCGTTGGAGCGGGATGCCGAGGCCGCGCCCGCCTTTCGCGACTGGGGTGCGCGTCTCACCTCGAAATGGGCCGACGCCCAGAGGATCTGTGCCGCCCACGCCGGGATCATGACCGCCGAGAACCTTGGCGAACCGTCGGTTCAGGCCGCGCTGACTGCCGCCCTTGCCCGCGCCGAGAAGACGCTCAGGAAGCACGAAGCCAGGTATTCCTGAGGGTTTGCCATACCCCGCCGTTGGGATAGGGTGGACGCAACGTCAGACCGAGGTTTGCGATGCGTCACCTAATGCCCATGATCCTGCTAACGGGTCTCAGCGGTTGCCTGGCCTACGACTACGGCACGGCCGTCCCCTATCATCGCCACACCGAACCGGCTTTCGCAGTGGCTGTGCCAGCCAACGCGCCGCCCATCGCGCAACAATTTCGCCCCCCGGCAGAACGCGGCGCGCCCGGCCACATGGGGTTGGACGTCGCCACCACCAAGGGCACCCCGGTGCTCGCCGCTGCCCCCGGCGTGGTGACCCAGAGTTTCTCGGAACCCGCCTATGGCAATCGCGTCATCATCGAACATGGCAAGGACAGCTCGGGCCTGCGCATTCAGACGCTCTATTTTCACCTCGACACAAGGCTGGTGAGCGAAGGTCAACGCGTTGCCCGTGGCCAGCAGATCGGCACGCTCGGAGAAACGGGCCTGCTGTCGTCCTATCCGCATCTGCACTTTGAATATCACCGGGAAACCGCGCGCGGCGCGCGGATAAGATCGGGCAAGAACTGGTGGCAAGGGATCGAGCAACGCGACCCTAACGCCTATTGGGTGAACGGACCGGGACGGGTGACCTGTTACACCGGACAGAGCGCGCCTGCCGACAAGATCACCTACCCGGTCGCCTGCCGCTAGCGCGCCTTGAATATCCCGCCAAGGATACCGCGCACGATGCGCCGCCCGGTGGTGCC
>DOUP01000196.1 GCA_003520545.1 Maritimibacter sp.
GACCTGTGCATCCGGCGCCGTGCCACGCGCGTTCAGATCGAAGACCCGGTTCAAGGCCCGCTGCGCGTTGTTCAAATCGGCCTCGGCCGCCGCTGTCTGCGCCCGCGACAGCGCCAGCGCCGCTTCCGCCTGTGCAACCGCCGCATCCGCCTGCGCCCGCGCCCGCTCGTCCAGGAACGCAGGCTCCCCCGGCTCGATCCGCGCGACGACCGTTTCGCCCCCGATAACCCTTGCGCCCACCGGCACCGGAGCACGCGCGACCTTCCCGGCCACCGGCGCGGCCACGTCATAGACATCCCGCACTTCGGTCCGCCCGTCCGCGTTCACCGTGACCTCCATCGGGCCGGAGGCGACCTCGACCATATCGACCGGCACGACATCGGGCTGCACCGATACCCAGACCGCCCCGCCGATGGCCGCCGCGGCCACTGCACCGATCACGATATTTCTCAGTTTCATGGGGTCACTCCCTTGTTTTCATGACGGCGACCAGATCCATCCGGTCGATCCGCCGCCGCACGATCAGCGCCGAGACGATGGTTGCCCCAGCCACCACGCCTGCCGCACGGAAATACGTTGTCTCTGATACGATAAGCGGCAGCGCGTAGAGGTCGGAGGAAAAGCTCTCCACCATCGCCGCCGCCATGCCGTAGCCCAACACCAGCCCGATCGGGATCGCCACCAGCGTCAGCACGAACAATTCACCCAACAGGATGTAACTCACCTCGCCCCGCGTGAAGCCGAGGATGCGCAGGCTCGCCAGCTCCCGCGCCCGTTCCGACAGTTGGATGCGCGCGGAGTTATAGACGACACCAATCGCGATCATCGCCGCCATCAGCGTGTAAACCGTCAGCGTGATCCCCTGGCTCTCCTTGATTGTCTCGTCGAAGCCTTTGCGCACTTCGCTCATGTAGGTGATGCCGGAGATTGCGGGCGCGGCTTTGACCGCGTCGTAAAGCGCTGCCTCCTGCCCTTCGTCGATCACCACGTTGGCAAGGCTCACGCGCGGCGCATGTCCCAACAGGGCGGAGACTGTTTCAAGCTCCATGAAAGCCGACAGACCGAAGAACTGCGCCACCGTCCCGGTCAGCGCCACCTGGTAGGTCTCGTCGCCTTCCTGCAAGAACTCGATCTCGATGATGTCACCGGGGCGCGCGTTCAAATGATCGGCCAGCCGTTTCGCCAGCACAACCCCGTTTTCCGGCCGCACGGCGACCCGCGCGTCGCCGTCGAAGGGCCGCACAAGCGAATTTTCCGCCCGTCCCGCCTCGATCCCGATGGTGCGCGTGTAATGCCCGTGGGTCAGCCGCGCGGCGAGCGTCAGGCTTCCTTCCGCCTTCATGATGCCGGGCAAATCCTCGACCGCATCCAGCACGGTCTCGGGCCGGGCCGCCGCGAATTCCAACACCGCGTCCTGCCGATTGGCCTGCACGAAGGCCACGTCGATCAATTCGTCGAAACTGTCGAACATGAACAGCCCCGCCACGATGATCGCCGCGCTGATCGAGATCCCGAGGCTGGTGAGCGCCGCGCGCAGCGGCCAGCGCCCGATGGAACGCATGATCATCATGGTCGGCTGTTCGGGCCGGAACACGCGGATCATCCGGTCGAACAACCCGCGCCGGAACCGCGTCGGCGCCGGCGGTGCCATGGCGACCGCGGGAGACAGCCCCGCAACCTTGCGCACGGCCATCACGGCGCCGATCAGCGCCGCGGACAACCCCGCCGCCGCCCCGATCACGTAGACCGAGGGGCGCTGCGCGAAGACCAGGTAGGGAAAGTGGAAATACTCCACGTAGACCGCCGCCATCGCCTGCGACGCGATCAGCCCCAGAACCCAGCCGATCAGAACCCCGACCGCGCCGATCCCCAACGACAGCTTGAGGTAATGCGCCATGATCTCGACCGTCGAATAGCCGAGCGCCTTCAAGAGCCCGATCTGCTCGCGCTCCAGCTGGATCATCCGGCCCAGCACCATGTTCACGAGAAACGCCGAGACGACGAGAAAGATCGGCGGCACGATGTTCTTCATCACGTCCAGCCCCTCAAGCTCCCCATCCAGAAACGCGTTCGAGGTCTGCTGCGCGCGGTCATAGGCCCCGGTGCCACCATAGGGGTCGAGCAAACTTTCCAGCGCATCCTTGACCGGGGCCAATTCCGTGCCGCGCGTCACGGACAGGGAGACCGAGTTGAAGGCCCCCGACAGGTTGAACGCCGCCGCCAGAACATCCTCGGCCATCCACAGGATGCCGAACCTTTCGTCGTCCGGCATGATCGACCCCGGCCCGATGGTGTAGATGAACTCGGGACTCAGCGCGACGCCAACCACCTGCACGTCGCGTTTCTGTCCGTTCAGCGTGACCGAGAAGCGATCCCCCGGCTCATAACCATGAGCCATGGCGAAGGCTTCGTTGATGACGACCTCGTCGCGCGCTCCGAACTCGGGCATCCGCCCCTCGTTCACGATCAAATCGTTCAGCGCCGGCGTGCCGCTCTCCGGGATCGACAGGATCTGCGCCATCGCCGGGTCGCGCATGTCCGGAAGGTCGAGCACGGCGAACTGGCTGATCCGGGGCGCCACGCGCGCCACGCCGGGGATCGCCGCAATCTCCGCGACAAGCGACTTCGGCGCCCGCGCCGCCCCGCTCCAGACATCTGCAAATCGCGCCCGGTCGTAAAACGTGTCCCGCGTTTCAACCAGGGACGCCTGCGTGCCGAAACCCATCACCATGATCATCACGCCGACCGACAGCACGGCAGCAATCGCGAGCGACTGCGCCCAGAGGCGCTTCAGATCGCGGACAAGTTTCTTGTTCAGCGCGCGCATAGCCTCACCACACGATGTCCTGCGGCGCGACGCGCGTATCGTTCACCGTCACTTCCGACACGTTGCCGTCGGCAAATTGCACAACCCGGTGCGCCATCGCGCGAATCCCCGCGTTATGCGTGATCACGATGGTCGAGGTGCCAAGCTCGTCATTGATCCGCTCCAGCGCATCGAGCACCTGCACCCCGGTGTGACTATCGAGCGCACCGGTCGGCTCATCGCACAACAGAACATCGGGCCGCTTCGCAATCGCCCGCGCAATTGCAACGCGCTGTTGTTCGCCGCCCGACATTTCCGCCGGAAAATGATCGAGCCGATGCGACAGGCCAACCCGCTCCAGCGCCTCTTCGGGTTTCATGGGGTGTTTGGCGATCTCGGTGACCAGCGCCACGTTTTCGCGCGCGGTCAGGCTGGGCACCAGGTTGTAGAACTGGAACACGAATCCCACGTGATCGCGGCGATAGCGGGTCAGCTCGCGCTCGCTCATCGCGGTCAATTCGAAGTCGCGAAACCACGCTTGCCCGGCGGTCGCCGAATCCAGACCGCCCAGAATGTTCAGGAGCGTGGACTTCCCCGACCCGGAGGCCCCCAACAGCACGGTGAATTCGCCCGCATACAGCTCGGCCGTCACACCGCGCAGCGCATGCACCTCGATCTCGCCGGTCCGATAGACCTTCGTGATACCATTCGTATGAAAAACGCGTTCTGCCATGCCCCCACCTTACAGGGCAAAGTGCACAGCGGAATTGATTTGGTTCAACCCATTTGGAAAAAACAGGTTTTTACATCCGCATACGCGGCACGTCGTTCGGGTCGAGCTTCAATTCGATCAGCATGGGGCGATCCCGGGTTTCCATCGCCGTGATCGCCGTCTCAAGCTCCTCCATCGTGGTGACTTCGATCCCCTGCCCGCCCAGGGCGGTGGCGACCTCGGCAAAGGACGGCCAGTCGAACTCGCTCAGCGACGGGTCCATCTGGCGATCGAGGAACTGGATATGCTCCGCGCCGTAAGCGCTGTCATTCGCCACGATGACGATCATGTCGAGACCAAGGCGCACCGCCGTGTTGAACTCGTTGATCCCGCCCATCATGAAGCCACCGTCCCCGGTGAACAGCACCACGGGGCGCCCCTCGGCCGCGCAGCCCGCACCGATCGCTTCCTGCAACCCGAGGCCAATGGCCCCGAAATTCACGGTCGCAACCAGGCTGCGGGGATCGGGCACGTCCACGCGGCACCAGACCTCGGTCATGAAACGCCCGCCATCGGTCGCCACGACGCGATCCTTCGGCAGCGTCTCGTTCAGACGGGTCAGCGCCTCCACGTAGTTCACGAAACCCTCGCCCGATTTGTCCGCCCCGATCGGATGATGGCGCAGCTCGTCGATGTCCAGCTCCTTGGTGAAGCCAGATGCCGGGATTTCGGCCTCGTTCAGCCAGTAGAAGNNACCCCGCCGCCAATCGCGGTCGGCTCGATGTCCACCTGCACGATCCGCTTGTCTTTCATCAGGTTGCCACGGTCCGTGGTGAAATCGTTCATCTGCGTGCCGAAACACACGATGCAATCGCATTTCGCGATCAGGTCATAGGCGGCGGGCGTGCTGAGCGTGCCGAAAATGTCCATGTCGTAAGGGTGGCCCGAGAACAGCCCCTTGGCCTTCAACGTCGTGGCCAACGGCGCTTCCATCCGGTCGGCAAGCTCGATCAGCGCGTCTTTCGCCTCCAGCGCCCCGCGACCGGCAAGGATCAGCGGACGCTTGGCCGACGCGATCATGCCGACCGCATTGTCGAGCGCCTCTCCCTCCGGCACGTCGCCCGGCGCGTTGAACACGTCGAACACCTTGGTCTCATGCGCTGCGTCTTCCCACATGTAGTCGGCGGGCATGTTGAGCACGACCGGACGGCGCTCCACCTGCGCCTGGTAGAACGCCCGCGCGAGGTCCTCGGCAGCGGTTCCCGGCGCGCGCAATTGCACGAACCCCGCGCCGGTGGATTTGACCACCTCGCGCTGATCGGTGCTCTGCACGTGGCGCGGGTTCGCCATGGGCGTATCCCCTGCCAACAAGACCATCGGCACGTTCCCCCGTGCCGCTTCCGTCAAGGCGGTCACGCAGTTGGTCAGAGCAGGACCATGGGTCACGGTGGCGACACCCACCTTGCCCGACACATGCGCATATGCCTGCGCCATCAAGACCGCGCTTCCCTCGTGGACGGCAGGCACGAATTTGCCGCCGCAGTCGCGCACGTAGGCGTCCACCATGAACAGGTTCGCATCCCCCATCAGCCCGAACATGGTCTCGACCTTGTGGTCGCACAGGGCATGGGCGAGGGATTGGTAACAGGTCGTGGTTTTCATCGCGCTATCTTTCATGGGGTCCTCCTGTTCGGTGCGGAGATCATAGCCCCGCAGTGATGAAACAGGTGTGCAATCTGGCCCGCCCAGGCGCCCCCTTTTGTCGATATTGCGCATGAATTGACCGATTATGCACAAATCACGCATACTTGGCACAATTCACACCGACTCGGATGCACCCATGACCCTTCCCATGACCCTCGATGCCTACGACCGCCGCCTGCTGGACGCCCTGCAACACGATGGCGCTCTGACCAACGGCGCGCTGTCAGACATCGTGAACCTCTCGCCGTCGCAATGCTCGCGCCGTCGCGCCGCTCTCGAACAGGCCGGGTTGATCAAAGGCTACCGCGCCCAGCTCAACGCCAAGAAACTGGGGTTCGGCCTGCGCGCCTTCGTGCGCGTGGACCTGACCGCCCACCGAAAACAGGACGATCTGGATTTCACCAGCTGGCTCGACGACCAGCCCGAAGTGCTGAACGCCTTTTCCGTTTCGGGTGACGCCGATTACGTCCTCGAAGTCCGGGTCCGTGACCTCGACACCTTTTCAGAGTTCGTGCACGAGCGGCTCCTTATCCAGCCACAGGTGAACCGGATCCGCTCGGACTTCGTGCTCAAGACGCTGAAAGACGACGGGGCGCTCGACCTTACTCGGTCGGATCCGTGACCGTCAGGCCCAGCATCCGCCAACCCTGCATCCCGCCACGGTAGTAGTAGATCTTCTCGGCAGGAAAACCCGCGTCGATCATCCGGCGCGCCGCGGCCGGCGACTGTCCGCACCACGGGCCGTTGCAGTAAAGCGCAACCGACTTGATGTCGTCCCCCTCGCAAATGAACCCTTCGAAGTCCGGCTCACACCCAAGCTCGCCCAGACGATCCGCCGCCTCGGTGTATGGGATGTTGATCGCACCGGGGATCGCGCCGGTGCGATAATCGGGGCGCACCCGACCATCGACGACCAGAACATTCGGGTCCTGCAGGAAATCGAGTATCTCCAACTCGCCAATCGGCGTCACACCCGGTGCAGGCACCATCGGCTGAATACAAAAACTCGGACAAGGCCGCGACGTCTTCGCCCAGTCGCCCTCAATCCGATTCTCCGTGTCC
>DOUP01000185.1 GCA_003520545.1 Maritimibacter sp.
TCAACTTCCCGGTTTGGGGGATGCTGGAAAAACTGGCCCCCACCCTTCTCGCGGGCGTTCCGGCCATCGTGAAACCGGCCACCGCGACCAGTTATGTGACCGAGCTTTGCGTGAAACTCATGCTCGACAGCGGCCTCCTCCCCGAAGGCGCGCTGCAATTCATCGCGGGCGGCACCGGCGACCTGCTCGACCGCCTGACCTGTCAGGACGTGGTCAGCTTCACCGGCTCGGCGGACACTGCGCTCAAACTCCGGTCCAATCCGAAGATCCTGCAAAATGCCACGCGCTTCACGGCAGAGGCCGACAGCCTGAACGCTTCGATCCTCGGGCCGGACGCGACCCCGAGCACGCCCGAGTTCGACCTGTTCGTCAAGGAAGTCGCGCGGGAAATGACCACGAAAGCCGGGCAGAAATGCACCGCGATCCGGCGCATCCTCGCCCCGGAGGCGCGCGTGGCCGAAGTGATCGAAGCGCTGGAGACGCGCCTCTCGAACGTTGTCATCGGGGATCCAGCGGATAAGGCCACGCGCATGGGCGCGCTGGTCTCGACCGCGCAACGCTCTGATGTTCTGGAGAAAATTGGCATCCTGAGCCAAGAAGCGGAGCGCGTGATCGGCGATCCGGAGACCTTCGAGGTCCATGGCGCCGACCGGGAGAAAGGCGCGTTCCTGCCGCCGATGCTGTTTCACTGCGCCGACCCCGATGCGGCGACCAAGGTCCACGAAACGGAAGCCTTTGGCCCTGTCTCCACCATCATGCCCTACCGCGACATCGACCACGCCGTCGCGCTGGCAAACCGTGGCCAAGGGTCGCTTGCCCTGTCGCTCATCACCCACGACCCCAAGGTCGCGCGCGACGTCATCATGGGGTCCGGGGCCTACCACGGCCGGGTCTACATCAACGACCGCACGTCGATGGCGGAAAGCACCGGCCATGGCTCCCCCATGCCCCACCTCATCCATGGCGGCCCCGGTCGGGCCGGTGGCGGCGAAGAGATGGGCGGCATTCGTGGCGTGAAACACTTCATGCAGCGCACCGCCATCCAGGGCTCGCCTGACATGTTGCAAGAGATCACCGGGCGCTACGTGAAAGGCTCCACGCCAATAGCAGCCCCGGCCCATCCCTTCACCCGGACCTTCACCGAGCTTGAGATCGGCGAAAGCATCACCACCGCGCCACGTGAAGTGACGCTGGAGGACATCGAGCATTTCGCGACCTTCACGGGCGACACCTTCTATGCCCACATGGATGCCGAGGCCGCCAAGCGGAACCCGTTCTTCCCGGATCGCGTCGCCCACGGCTACCTGCTCCTCAGCTTCGCGGCGGGTCTTTTCGTCGAACCGAACGAAGGCCCGGTGCTCGCCAATACGGGGCTGGACGGTTTGCGCTTCATGAAACCCGTCGTGGCTGGCACGGAGATCCACGTGGTCCTGACCGTGAAGCAGAAAACCCGCCGGACCGGCGCATATGGTGAGGTTCGCTGGGCCGTCACGATCCTCGACGGTGAGGAAGATACCGTAGCGGAATACGAACTTCTGACCATGAACGCCTATTGAGGCTCCGGGACGAGGCACATAACCTCGCCCCATGACGTCCAACACGGCTGCCACCACGCGAGACACCACGGTCCAGACCCTGATCGACTTCGCCCCGATCAAGGTCTGGTCGATGGTGGTGACGATCATGGGCGATCTTTGCCGTGCGCCGGGGGACGCGCTCTCCGGCCAGGTGCTTGGGCGGTTGCTCGAAGAGATGGGCGTAACCAACCAGACCCTGCGCGTGGCGCTGCATCGGCTCAAACGTGACGGCTGGATCGACGCGGAGCGTCAGGGGCGCGGGTCGCTCTACCGGCTCACCGACGTGGGCCGCGCCCGGACCGAGGACGTGCGACCGATTATTTATGCCAGCGCGCCACCGACCCCGCGTCGGATCTACCTTGTGCTCGGCGACCCCACGCACCCCGCGGCCCAATTCGACACGACCCTGCCGGATGAAGCGATCACGCTTGCGCCGCGCATGGCCCTCTCGCCAGTGAACGTGCCCGAGAGCTTCACGGAGCCGCTCGACACGCGCCCCCTGCCCGATTGGATGATCACCCAGATCGCGCCTGAGGATTTACTGCAAGACTACCGCCGCCTCGCCGCGCTCCTCGCCGAGCTGCACCGCGCGCCTGACGATCCGCTGGACGCGATCACCCTACGGCTTCTCGCCTTCCACCACTGGCGCCGCTTGCGCCTGCGACACGGCGATCTGCCCGACCTGGCGTTGGGAGATTGGCCTGGCGGGCAAGCCCGAAGAGAGATCACCCGGCTGCTCGGACTGTTGCCGCGCCCGGACCTCGCTGATCTGTCGGAGATGTGTCAGCCTAGCGCGAGCTGATCCGCTTGGTCGCCACGGCCAGAACATCTGCCGCCACGTCCTCGGGCGCGCGGTCGCCCTCGATCACGACACACCGCTCAGGGTCGGCCTCGGCCAGTTCAAGGAAGCCTGCCCGCATCTGTTCTTGAAGTTCCGCGCCGAAATCCTCGAACCGTTCTTCGGCGGTCTGGCGGCCCTTGGCACGCGCATGTCCCTTGGCCGGGTCCATGTCGATGATGAAGGTCAGGTCCGGCTCGCGCCCGATCATCAGGTCGTGCAGGTCATCGACGATCTTGCGCAGACCCGGACCGCGCAACCCCTGGTACATCCGCGTACTGTCCGCGAAACGATCGCAGACCACGATCTGCCCCTTCGCCAACGCCGGGTCGATCAGCCGTTCCAGATGGTCCCGCCGCGCCGCTGTGAAAAGCAAAATCTCGGTTTCCGCAGACCAGCG
>DOUP01000046.1 GCA_003520545.1 Maritimibacter sp.
TTTTTACCGTCGTTGTCGCTCATCTGGCTCTCTTCATCCTTTCCGGCGGTCATCGTCGCCGCCCTGGGTGCGTATACCCTTCAGTCTTGCGGCTTCCTCTACTACACGTTTCGTGAGTCCACCACCCGAGAGTGCGGCATGTATCACATGATCGCGCCCGAATGCCAAACCCAATTCATCCGCCGTAAGGCAAGTAAATAAGCTGTTTGGGCCATCAGGCGGGCGGAGTTTCGATTTTCCTCGCTCCGATCCGTCGGAGGCCTGAAAGAGCACATCCGCCGCATCCTTTGCGAGCATATCCTTGACCTTCTCGAACCCGGCCACGGCGCTGCCCGCTTTCCGAGATAGAGAGATAAGGTGAATTACGCGATCCGCAAGTCCCGTTTCGACCTTTATCACAAGGTCTTCCGGCACCAAAACCTTGGATTTCGCACCCCGATGAAAACCGCCGCGCTTGATTGCTTGCGCAAAAGCGGCCTTCGTCGGGGTGATCCATATCCCGCGCCCGGGCAGTTTTCCGAGCAGATCAGGCACAACGGTCCCATCCGGGCCGATGACAAAACGGATCATGTCGTGCGTCGGACGCACCTCTCCCGTCGCGACGCAGCGGCGCTCAGGCCCTGCGGCTCGGTCTTTGGGTGAACCCCCGCGCGTCATGCGCCGCTCCGAGGCCTGAGATCAGGCCTCGGCCTCCTCGGTGATGTCGCTGCCCTCTTCGGTCTCTTCCTCGACCTCGAGATCAGCAGGATCGACCCAGCCAAGCTGGATGCGTGCGGTCATGATCATGTTCTGAGCTTCTTCAAGGCTCACGTCGAAGGGTTCCAGAACACCATCGTCCTTGGAACGTTCACCATCGACCGTGGTCCAGCCGCCGGCCAGTTCCCAGTCGGCGCAGGTGGCGAAATCCTCGAGTGAGAAAACGCTGTCTTTCGCAAGAGCTTCGATCATCTGCGGCGTAAGCCCCTCAAAGCTCACGAGGCTATCCTGAACGCCCATCTCGCGCGCATTCTCAAGCGCCTTGCGGTTCTGTTCTTCCAGATAGTCTCGTGCACGAGCCTGTAGTTCGTTGGCCGTATCGTCGTCGACCCCGTCGATGACGAGCAGTTCGTCAATCTCAACATAGGCGACTTCTTCGAGGTTGGTAAAGCCTTCGGAGACGAGAAGCTGGGCGAAGAACTCGTCCAGATCCAGCGTATCCATGAAGAGCTTGGTGCGCTCGGCGAATTCGGCCTGACGACGCTTGCTCTCTTCTTCCTCGGTAAGAATGTCGATGTCGAGCGCGGTAAGCTGCGACGCCAGACGCACGTTCTGACCACGGCGCCCGATGGCGAGCGAAAGCTGTTCGTCCGGGACGACAACCTCGATGGACCCGGCGTCTTCGTCGAGAACCACCTTGGAAACCTCGGCAGGTTGGAGCGCGTTCACGAGGAAGGTTGGCACATCTTCGTTCCATGGGATGATGTCGATTTTCTCACCCTGAAGCTCGTTCACGACTGCCTGCACGCGGGAACCGCGCATACCGACACAAGCGCCAACCGGATCAATGGACCCATCGTAGGAAACGACGGCAATCTTGGCGCGCGAACCCGGATCACGGGCGACGGCTTTGATCTCGATGATACCATCGTAGATTTCCGGCACTTCCATCTTGAAGAGTTCGGCCATGAATTCCGGCGCGGTGCGCGACAGGAAAATCTGCGGGCCGCGGGTTTCACGCCGCACGTCTTTCACGTAGCAGCGGATACGGTCGTTCGGACGGTAGCTTTCGCGGCCGATCTTTTCGTTGCGGCGCAGGATGGCTTCGCCAGCGCCCACATCCACGATCACGTTGCCATATTCTTCGCGTTTCACGACACCGTTGATGATTGTGCCTGCGCGGTCTTTGAATTCTTCGTACTGGCGATCACGCTCGGCTTCGCGCACCTTCTGAAGGATAACCTGCTTGGCGGATTGGGCGGCGATACGCCCCATGTCCACCGGCGGGACGGTTTCGCGGAACTCGTCACCAACCTGCGGTTCTTTCACTTCGTTAAGGTCCAGAAGCTGACCGTCGCGGTACCAGAATTCTTCACGCCCGGATTTGGTCGGCTCGAAGTAGGATTTTGCCTGTTCGACGGTGAACTCGGCCTGGTAATTCTCCAGCTCTTCTTCGTCGACCACCGTGCGAACGCGTGTGAAGGTGGCGCGGCCCGTCTTGCGGTCGATGGCGACACGAATATCCATCTCGGCGCCGTAACGGCTCTTCGCAGCCCGTGCGAGACTCTCTTCCATCGCTTCGATCACGAGACCCGGATCAATCATCTTCTCCCGCGCGACAGCTTCCGCCGTCTGGAGAAGTTCAAGCTGGTTAGCAGAGGTAATCGCCATATCAGTCCTCCTCGGACGTCTCGTCCGTTTCGATAATTTCGTCGTATTGAGCTTCGTCGATAATGCCTGCGTCTTTGCGTTGCTTGAGCATCTCGGCAATCAGATCGTCCGTGAGGACAAGCTTGGCTTCGGCCAGGAGATCGAAGGTCAGCCCGATGATGACCGGCTCGCCGTCGTCTTCGATCTCGATAAGGATTTCGCTGTCTTCGGTGCCTTGCAGGACACCCTTGAACCTCTTGCGCCCACCGATGAGCTCACTGGTTTCGACCTTGGCGAGCCAGCCGGTCCACGCATCAAAGTCTTTGAAGCGGGTGAGGGGGCGGTCAATGCCGGGGCTGGATACTTCCAACGTGTATTCGCCGTCTATCGGATCCTCGACATCCAAGGTTGCGCCCAGCGCTGTGTTGATTTCGGACAGATCGTCCACTTCGATCCCGCCCTCGGGTTTCTCGGCCATGATCTGAAGCGTGCTGGTCTTGCCGCCCATGAGACGCAGGCGCACAAGTTCAAAACCCATATCCTCGATCACCGGGCGCACGATATCAGCGAGCCGGCGGTCGATGGCGGTCTTGGCGACGAGGTCAGTCATGTGGTCCTTTCGGGGTGGCCATCAGGCACAAAAAAACGGGCCAGCGGCCCGTTGATGTTTCCGGTGGAGCGTCGGGTTTGGACCCCAGCGCCTCCGCTGTTGAGGGGGATATAGGGAAGTATGGGTGAGTCTGCAAGGAAAATGCATCAGGCAGGTTTCTGAGAAATCAGGAAGAGGGCGGATCTCGGCTTGGGTCGCCAATCTTCAAGTATGGCGAGACCGGAATCGGTCATAAGGGACCGCAGCTCATCAGCGCTCATGGCTGTCAGGCTTGGAATGATACCTAAGAACCCGAGGATCGGTGCCGCGAAACGGAGCGCGCCGAACTCCTTGATCGGGACGGAGGAGGTCACGAAGTAACCTCCGGGTTTCAAGGCCTCGACGACTTTGCGCACCACGGACGGCGGATCAGGCAAGACGTGAAGAACCGACAGAGCGAGAATCATGTCGTACGTCTCGCCGCCGAAATCTGCGGTCGCGAAATCTGCGACCCTATATTTCATGTTGTCGGGGATCGGGCCAAGTGCGGCGCCGTGTGCGATCATCTCTTTCGAGATGTCCATAGCCGTGTACTGAGCAACATGCGGTGCATGAAGCCGCGCCGTGTTCCCGGACCCGCACCCGAACTCCAGAACGGTCATGTCCGGACGCATGTACCTGCGCGTCAAATCCAGCTTGTGCTCATAGGACGGAACATCGTCGATAGGGGAGGCCACATATTTCTTGGCGAAACGATCCCAGATGCGGCCCTGGTTTCTCATACTCCGAGCGTATCCCTCTGCCGTGCGAGCTTGTCAGTCGTCCGCACGAGCTCTGCCGCAATACCGGGTTCGCTGACTGCGTGGCCCGCGCGCGGGATCATCCGAAACTCGGAGGTGGGCCATGCCTTATGCAAAGACCAAGCGGCTTGTGGTGGGCAGATCATGTCGTGCCGCCCTTGAACAATGGTTCCCGGGATATGTGCGATCTTGCGCATATTGGTCAGGATCTGTTGGTCATCGCCAAGGAAGGCGCGGTTTTGGAAATAGTGGTTTTCCAACCGCGCGAAAGCGAGCGCGTAATCTGCCGGGCTGTCGATCATCGCACCGTCGTTTTCGATGCTGGCCAACGCATTTTCCCACGAGGCCCAGACCCGCGCATGTTTCAGCTCATCCGCGCGGTTCCCGGAAAAGAGGCGCGTATGATACGCATCGATCAGGTCGCCGTGCTCTTCTTCCGGAATCGGGTCGAGGAAACGGGACCAGAGATCGGGCCAGAATTGCCCGGCACCGCCCCCGTAGAACCAATCGAACTCCCGCTCGGTCGCAAGGAAAACGCCCCGGAGCACGAGCCACGCGACGTTGTCGGGATGGGCCTGTGCATAGACCAGCGCGAGCGTCGCCCCCCAGCTTCCGCCGAAGACGATCCAACGGTCAATGCCGAACGTATCCCGTATGATTTCGATATCGCGGATCAGGTGCCAGGTCGTATTATGCGTCACGCTGGCGTGTGGGCGAGACCGGCCACAACCGCGTTGGTCGAAGAGAAATATGCGGTACTTCTCGGGATCGAAGAACCGGCGCATGGCCGGAGAACATCCGCCCCCGGGACCGCCGTGGAAAACGATGATGGGAATGCCGTCCCTGGCCCCGCATTGTTCGACGTAAATCTGGTGACCGTCGCCCACGTCGAGCATACGCCGGTCAAAGGGTTCGATCGGAGGATACAAATTGCCCCCTGCGGTGTTTTTTCCTGCGGCGTGTTCCATCAATACCTAATATAGGGTTCGGGCAAAGCCCTGCCAGTAAAGCAACGAGGATACCATGACCACCGCGGAAACGACAGTCGATCCCAGTGAAGTCGCCAAGTTCGAAGCCATGGCCGCAGAATGGTGGGATGCCGGCGGCAAGTTCAAGCCCCTCCACATGATGAATCCCGTCAGGCTCGATTACATCACCTCACAAATCGCGGCTGAATTTGGTCGCGATCTTGCCGATGACAAACCGTTTGCCGATCTGCGGCTCTTGGATATCGGGTGCGGTGGCGGTCTCCTGTCCGAACCCATGGCCCGTTTGGGGGCCGAGGTTGTCGGCGCGGATGCGGCGGAACGGAACATTCCCGTTGCTAAGGTTCATGCCGAGCAATCCGGGCTCGATATCGATTATCGTTTCACAACGGCCGAAGCGATGGCAGCGGCGGGCGAACAGTTCGACATCGTTCTGAATATGGAAGTGGTCGAGCATGTGGCCGATCCCTTGGCCTATCTCACTGCCTGCCAGCAGTTGCTCAAGCCGGGCGGGCTCATGATCGCCTCAACCATCAACCGCAATCCGAAAAGCTTCATGGTTGCCATCGTTGGTGCCGAACATGTGATGCGTTGGCTGCCGAAAGGGACCCACGAGTGGCACAAGTTCATCACACCCGACGAGTTGGAAGACTTGATCTCTCGCGCGGGACTTCGACCCGTCGACCGCAAAGGCTTCGTGTTCAATCCCGTGACCTGGACATGGTCGATCTCTTCGCGGGATCTCTCAGTGAACTATGTCACCTCAAGCGTAAAGCCAGTCTAGTCGGTCGCGAAATTGTATTCGGTCAGCTCGTCTGCCGAGAGGATGTAAATCTGCTCGGGCGGCGTGGGCATCACGTGCTCCATAACACCGGGGCCAATGCCCATACGCGCGAGGCAGGCCATGACTTCTGCCTGCCCGCTCTGCGCGTCTTCGACCGCCATGAAAGCGGGATTGATAGCGCTTTCCCCGAAATAAAGCTGGTGAACACCACGCTTCCCCGTGCTCGCGACGCTGGCGGCGGCACAAATGACGCCCCGCGACATGATCCTCGAGCCTTCGGCCGAGATCGCGGGCGGTACTTTGGCTCTGAGCGAACTGGCGGATACGCCAGAATCGCAAGGATTTCGTCCGCATTTACCAATAGAAAGCCTTTTTGGGGTAGTTAAGCACAACTGGCTGGAACCTGGGCATCAGGACTCAGTGAAATGGGCAATTTGCCGTATGCGAAGCAAGACGAAGAAGCGGGCCTTGGGTGTCACCGACCGAAGCAGAACCTGCCCGCGATTTGGAGCCACAGAATTGCCTGTAAGGAGCGGCGACAATGGCAACGACTTTTGATGTAATCTATCTTGGCACTGTCTGGTCGCTTGATCCGATCGAAGGGAATGACACTGCCGAGGATGCCGGGAGCCTGGTCGGGTGGACCTTTGGCAGCGTGGGCGATCCGTTGGCCGATCATATCCAATCCTTCGCGCCGGGGACCGGCGGATTCTCTGGTGGCGTGCATGCGCTGCAATACGAACAGGACAATTTCGCCGCCAACGAGAATTTCACGATTGACGGCGGGCCGGACCAGACATTCGATAGCGTTATCGTTTACAACGCGACCATCACCTATACGGACGGAACCACCGACACGATAACCGCAAATGTGGTCCAGGACACGACGGGTAATCTTTACCTGGTGCCCGAACTTACGGCCGGCACCGATCAGATCGCGCTTGAGGCGAAACCAATTCGCTCCCTTACCCTGGACAGCGTCAACAACGACACTAACACAGGGCTTTCAGCCGATCGCGATTTTGCCAATTTCGCCGTCTGCTTTAGTTCCGAAACCGCGATTCGCACACCGCGGGGAGAGCGTTTGATTGACGATTTGCGCATCGGCGATCTGGTCAGCACGATGGATAACGGCCCGCAACCGATCCGCTGGATCGGGCGCAGGCACATCTCAAACGCTACGCTTCTTGCCAACCCAAGGCTGCGGCCGATTCTGATCCCCAGAGGTGTGATGGGGGCTACGCGCAACCTGCTGGTATCATCGCAGCACGGTATGCTTCTTGGCTTGGATCATCTGGTGCGGGCTAAGCATCTGATCGAGGTCCCCAAATCGCGGGTGCGCATTGCCCATGGCCGCAGATCCGTCACCTACATGCACCTGATGTTCGATGCCCACCAGATCATCTTTGCCGAAGGAAGCCCGGCGGAAAGCTTCTACCCCGGCCCGATGGCCCTGCACGTGGTCGACCGCGCCGCGCTGGCCGAGTTGCGCAGCCTGTTCCCGGAGGTGTGCGCCCAACAGGCAAACTCGACCAAGATTTCAAGGCATTACGGCAATACCGCGCGACTGTTCCTGCCAAAACCGACCGTTCCCGACCATTTCGGTCACGTCGAACATGCGATGACCTAACCCTAGTCCTGCTGATCGAACCGTGCGCGGACCTTGCGCAGGACTGGCAAGACTTCGCGCACTTTGTCCGGCCCGATCTGAGACACCACGTCCGCGATGATTGGCGTGATCGCGGCGAGTGCCGCGTCGCGGGCTTTCCGACCGGCGGGAGAGATCGTCACCTGTTTTCGCCGTGCATCATCCCAATCGGGGTGGACGTGAATGTGACCGGCCCACTCAAGCTTGTTGAGTGTGTTGGTCATAGCACCACGCGTGACATGGAAGTTTTTCGCGAGCTGGGCCGGGGATCGCGGTTCGCCTGCGCGCGCGAGATGGTTCAGAACCGAAAAATGGTTCAACTCCATACCCTTCGGCAGCGCTTTGGACAAAGCCGTCCGTGCCAGCTGGTCGGCCATGAACATCTCTGAGAACAGAGCGACGGACAGGCTATCGTTGGTTGAATCAGTCATGCGGGGCCACTGAACTCCCGGTCATGGCGGAGGGAAGGGATGCGTTGGCGAGACTTTTCCACGTCATCGAGATCAAGATCAACCATAGTGACTCCTGACTCAGTGCCGCCATCCGCCAGAATGTCCCCCCAAGGAGATACCGCAAGCGAATGACCAAAAGTCGAACGCTTCGGAGTGTTTTGCCCGCATTGAGCCGGCGCCAGCAGGAAGCTCCCGGTTTCAATGGCCCGCGCCCGAAGAAGCACGTGCCAGTGCGCTTTGCCTGTCGTTTGTGCGAAGGCCGACGGGACGGTCAGGATCTTCGCACCAGCTTGCGCAAGAGCCCGGTAAAGGTATGGGAAGCGGACGTCGTAACAGATGGTCAGCCCAATCGGCGTCTCGCCGATCGTGGCTAGAACAGACTCTGTTCCGGGTCGGTAACCTTTGCTTTCACGGTAGCTTTCGGTTTCCGACACATCCACATCGAACATGTGGATCTTGTCGTACCGGGCTGCGATGTCACCCATCGGAGAAACCAAGAAGGACCGGTTCGCGAACCGGCCGTTCGGGTCGTCCGTCTTCAGCGCCAGAGACCCGATCAACACCCAGACCCCCAACGTCCGGGCTTTTTCGCGGATCGCCTGAAGCGTGAGATCGTGTTCTTCGGAGGTGAGCACCGCTTGTTGGTGCGACCGGCTGGTCGAAACGCAATTTGTCACTTCCGGGGTCAGGATGAATTCCGCGCCCAACCCAGCCGCTTGGTCAACGTATCGAAGCGTTTCCGCCAGATTCTCCGCCGGGTTATCTCCCGATGAAAGCTGGATCAGGGCGACGCGCATCTATCCGGCGAGCATTTGGTCGAGCTTACCGGCACGCTCGAGCTCGTTAAGTTCATCGAAGCCACCCACGTGGATTTCGCCGATCCAGATTTGCGGAACCGTGTGGCGCCCGGCTTTCTGCATCATCTCCTGGCGAAGCGACGGGTCACGGCCGACGTCGATTTCTTCGTATTCTGCGGCTTTCTTGTTGAGAAGACGCTTGGCGGCGTGACAGAAACCGCAATATTGCGTGGTGTAGATTGTGATCGGTTGCATAGCGTGTCCTTTCGCGGGCTTGGCCCTTTGTCGAACATCTAGGCATCCCTGACAACGCGCGCCAGTGTCGCGATACTCACCTCCTGCGCACCCGCGAGTTTTGTGGCCTCGGTCGCTGCGGCAAGGGTCGCGCCCGACGTCATCACATCATCGACGATCAACACCGACCGACCCACCAAGACCGACGCCTTCTTTGGATGGGGGCGGATCGCTCCATCGAGATTGGCGAACCGCTGATCAAAGGTCTTGCCTTCCTGTGTCTCGCCACCACGCGTGCGGATCAAAGCATTCGGCGCAACATCAAGGCGGGTTCGGTGGGCGAGGGCGCGGGCAAGTTCGGCCGCCTGATTGTATTTGCGCCGAAACATGCGAGTCCAGTGCGAGGGGACGGGCACAATGAGCATGTCGGGCGCGAGGATTGGTGCAACTGCCTTGGCGAGCCACCCCGCGGCTGGTCGCGCAATATCCGGTCTGTCGGCGTGTTTGAACGCGAGTACCAACTGGCGACCGTTGCCCGAATAGACCAGCGCGGTGCGACCATGCGACCAGGGACGCGCAATGGTGAGGCATTCGTCGCAGTGATCAACGCCTCCGTCGTCCTGACCGGGAAGCGGCGCACCACAGAGATCACAAACGTGCCCCATGACAAAGCGCGTCTCGCGCCAACAGGCTCCGCAGAGTCCGTCATCGCCTTCCACCATCTCACCACAACTTGCGCATTGCGCAGGGTAAATCGCATGGACCAGCGATTGCATTTCATGAACCTCCTTCTATGGTCACGCGCCATGACCCAACGCCTTACCGATCCCAGCCGGCTTGCCCTGACGCGCGCGCGCTCAACCGCATCGGGCATGTTTCTTCAGGAAGAAGCGGCCTTCGAGATTCAAGATCGCTTAACCGAGGTTAACAAAGCGTTTACAAAACCTGCGATCGTCACCGGCTTTCCCTCCGTGTGGTCCCGGTTTTTCCCGGACGCCAAGGTCGTCGAGGACGCCGAAACGTTGGACTTGACGCCGGGTAGCCATGATCTCGTGATCCACGGGCTATCCTTGCACTGGGCGAATGATCCGGTCGGACAGCTGATCCAATGCTATCGGGCTCTGGAACCTGACGGTCTGTTCCTTGGCGCCATGTTCGGAGGCGAAACGCTGAACGAATTGCGCGAAGTTCTTTCGGAAACCGAAATCGCGCTCACAGGCGGGCTGTCGCCACGGCTTCTGCCGATGGGTGAAATCCGGGATCTAGGGGCACTCTTGCAGCGCGCCGGTTTCGCACTTCCGGTCGCAGATGGATCGACCCGGAACGTGACATACTCGGATGCGCTCGCGCTCCTGAAAGACTTGCGCGAGATGGGTGAAGGAAACGCTTTGTCACAACGCTCCAGCAAAACGCCACGCGCACTGTTTCCTGCGATGGCCGCCCGGTATGCCGAGCAGTTCGGCGCAGAAGATGGCCGCATTCCAGCAACTTTCGAGATGATTTTCCTTGCTGGATGGGCGCCGCATGAAAGCCAGCAGAAACCCTTGCGCCCAGGGTCCGCGCAGGCGCGATTGGCGGATGCGCTTAAGACCGATGAAACCAAGCTGGACGATACGCCGTAACAGGCTGGACACAGATCAAGGGACGACGATGAATACGGAACATATGCCAGCCGATCACCCGAAGGTGCCGCAGCCCAAAGTGGGAATTCTTTTTGCGAACCTCGGAACCCCGGACAACTACGATTACTGGTCGATGCGCCGGTATCTAAACGAGTTCCTGTCGGACAAGCGCGTCATCGACTATCCGAACTGGAAATGGCAGCCGATCCTACAAGGACCGATCCTGACCATTCGTCCATTCAAATCTGGCGCGAATTACAAGATGATATGGAACCACGACAAGGGCGAGAGCCCTTTGATGACGATCACCAAGGTTCAGGTTGCCAAGCTCGATGCGAAACTGACCGCACAATTTGGCGACAACGTCATGGTTGATTTCTGCATGCGTTATGGCAATCCGTCGACCAAGTCCAAGGTCGACGCGATGGTGAAAGCTGGCTGCACGCGTATCCTGTTCTTCCCGCTCTATCCACAGTACTCAGCGACCACTACCGGGACGGCCAACGACCAATTTTTCCGGTCAATGATGGAACAAAACCGGCAACCGGCGGTGCGCACCGCGCCCGAATACTTTGACCGGAAGGACTACATCGAAGCGCTCGCGCAGTCGGTGCTGCGAGTCTATCCGACCGAAGCCGACGCGCCGGAGCGGATCATCTGCTCGTACCATGGTATGCCGGAACGCTACCTAATGGAGGGCGATCCCTATCATTGCCAATGCCAGAAAACGACGCGGCTTCTGACCGAACGGCTTGGCTGGTCGAAAGATCGTATCCAGACCACCTTCCAATCGGTCTTCGGACCGGAAGAGTGGCTCAAGCCTTACACAGTGGAAGAAGTCGCACGGCTCGCGAAGGACGAATGCGTCAAAAAGATCGCCGTTCTCGCGCCCGCTTTTTCGGCTGATTGCATCGAAACGCTGGAAGAAATCAAAGGCGAGATTTGCGAGGCGTTCGAAAAGGCCGGTGGTGAGAGTTTCACCTACATTCCCTGTCTGAACGACGACGATCTGCACATCGAAGCGCTTGCGAACGTGGCCGTCGAAAACCTGAAGGGTTGGCTCGCCTAGATCTCCCACCCATGGCGGCGGCAGGTATCGAGAATCTTCGTTTCGGCCACACCTTCTTCGTCGGCCTTGATCGAGTTGAGGTGCACGAACCAATAAAGATACGCGGCGAAATCCGGCGTCACCTCTTCGGCCTGGCGCCAAGCCTCGGCTACACCGAGCTGAGACACCCGGGGCATTTGATGGTGAAAATCGCTTTCCCCGAAGAGAATGGCGGGCTTCTGGAAGAAAAACCCTGACAATGCCGCCGCGGAGTTTTGCGTGACCACCAGGTCGCATTGGCGCAGAGCCTCATCCATTCCACCCGTTTGAAGTGCCATGCGGCCATCCGCATGCACGATCTCGTTCAGCAAGTTCATCTCGCCGTCCGAATAATGTTCGCCAGGATGAAGGCCCAAAAGAATATGCCGCGCGCCCGCCTGATCCTGAACGGCTCTGATCATGTCGATGGGGGACATCGATTGGAAAGAGCGGCATTCTGTCAGTTTCCCTTGAAGAGCGACGTAGACCATACCGGTTCGCTCCGCATTTGCAGGACCGAATTTGAACAGCCACCGTCGCCAATTCATGAACCATTTCTCAGCCAGATCAGGGTCTATTTCAGCTGGATAAAAAGTCTTCTTGGCGACCGCGAACGCCCACCGTTCGGCGGTTTTCTCGATCCGCCAATAGGGGAAATAGTAGGCTTTGCGCATGGTGAGCGCTTTCTTGTGAAACGGCTCATCCATAAGGAAGAGCGAGTATCCGCGTCGAGCCCCGGATTTCATCCGCTCATCAAAGCTGTTCTTGCGCAGGTCGACCCGAAACCCGGCCTCCTCGAACGCCTTGGTTACACGTGCGCAGAACCCGAATGTTCCCTGCTGCGCGCGCCACAGCATGGTTTCATCAAGGTAGATACGCAGGATTTTCGCCACTCCCATAAGCGCGACAGTAGGCAACCGATATCCTTGGTCAAGCGCGGTGGTTGTCGCGGTCGTTGGAGGGGTCCATATACGAGAGAACAAACGGAGGCGATATGGCTGAGAGTGAATTCCCCGGCTGGCATGGCACGACGATCTGTGGTGTGCGCAAGGGTGGCGAAGTGGTCGTGGCGGGCGACGGACAGGTGAGTTTGGGCGACACGGTGATAAAGGGCACGGCGCGGAAAGTGCGCCGGCTTTCACCGGGTGGTTACGACATCGTATCCGGTTTCGCGGGATCCACGGCCGACGCTTTCACATTGCTGGAACGGCTGGAAACCAAGCTTGAACAAACGCCCGGTCAGCTCGCGCGCGCCTGCGTCGAGCTTGCCAAGGACTGGCGGACGGACAAATACCTCCAGAAGCTTGAAGCCATGCTTATTGTAACCGATGGCGCGGATATCTTCGTCGTGACGGGTGCCGGTGACGTGTTGGAGCCAGAGCATGACGTGGCTGCGATCGGATCAGGTGGCAACTACGCCCTCGCCGCAGCCCGCGCCATGATGGATACCGACAAGGACGCGGAAACCGTTGCGCGCGAAGCGATGGCGATTGCGTCCGACATCTGCGTTTATACGAACGGCAATCTGACCGTTGAAAAAATCACGAAATAAGAGGCGGACATGACCGACCTGACCCCCCGCGA
>DOUP01000241.1 GCA_003520545.1 Maritimibacter sp.
CCTTTTCATCTTTACGCTGCGGCGGATGGGACATGAAAAGGCACCGAAAACCGGGTATCTCGACGCGCCGATCAAGGTCGGTGTTGCACTTACGGCGTTTTGGGGCGTCGTGGGCTTTCTCGTCGGGACCTATATCGCCTTTATGCTGGCCTTCCCGGAGATGAACTTCGCCTGGGCGGAAGGCTATCTGAACTTCGGACGTCTGCGTCCCCTGCACACCTCGGCGGTGATCTTCGCCTTCGGTGGCACGGCGCTGATCACTTCGTCGTTCTATGTTGTGCAGCGCACCTCGGGCGCACGCCTTTGGAACGACGGCCTCGCATGGTTCGTCTTCTGGGGCTACCAGATCGTAATCCTGCTCGCCGCGACGGGTTATATCCTCGGCTCGACGCAGTCGAAAGAATACGCTGAACCCGAGTGGTACACCGACCTTTGGCTGACCATCGTCTGGGTGGGGTATCTGGTGCTCTTCATGGGTACGCTGATGAAGCGGAAAGAACCGCACATCTACGTGGCCAACTGGTTCTACCTGTCGTTCATCGTCACCATCGCGATGCTGCACGTCGTCAACAACCTGTCCCTGCCGGTGTCGATTTTCGGTTCCAAATCGGTTCAGGTCTTCTCGGGTGTGCAAGACGCCATGACGCAGTGGTGGTATGGCCACAACGCCGTGGGCTTCTTCCTGACCGNNCACCACCTGCACTACACCGCGCTGCCGGATTGGGCTTCGACCCTCGGCATGGTGTTCTCGGTGGTCCTCTGGATGCCGTCCTGGGGTGGCATGATCAACGGCCTGATGACGCTCTCGGGCGCCTGGGACAAGCTGCGCACCGATCCGATCATCCGTATGATGGTTGTCTCGGTCGGCTTCTACGGCATGTCCACCTTCGAAGGCCCGATGATGTCGATCAAAGCGGTCAACAGCCTCAGCCACTATACCGACTGGACCATTGGTCACGTGCACTCCGGTGCGCTGGGTTGGAACGGCATGATCACCTTCGGGATGCTCTACTTCCTGTTCCCGAAACTGTGGAACAAGGCGGGCGTCTATTCGAACAAGCTGGTCGCCTGGCACTTCTGGCTCGCCACGATCGGCATCGTGCTCTACGCCGCGTCGATGTGGGTCACGGGTATCATGGAAGGCCTGATGTGGCGTGAAGTGGATGCGTAGGGCTTCCTCGTGAACTCCTTCGCCGATACGGTGGCTGCGAAGTTCCCGATGTACCTGGTCCGTGGCTTCGGTGGGGTTCTCTACCTCACGGGTGCTCTGATCATGGCCTATAACCTCTGGATGACCGTGCGTCGTGCGCCTCTTGCCGAGTCGACCGCCGCCACGGCAGCCGCTGAATAAGGAGGGAGCAGACAATGGCTATCCTTGATAAACACGCGGTTCTCGAAAAGAACGCAACGCTGCTTCTGATCTTCTCACTTCTGGTGGTGACTGTCGGCGGCATCGTGGAAATCGCACCGCTCTTCTACCTCGAAAACACGATCGAGGACGTGGAAGGGGTGCGGCCCTACTCGCCGCTCGAGCTTGAGGGTCGGAACATCTACGTTCGCGAGGGCTGCTATGTCTGCCACTCGCAGATGATCCGCCCGATGCGCGACGAAGTGGAGCGCTACGGTCACTACTCACTGGCAGCGGAGTCACAATACGACCACCCGTTCCAGTGGGGCTCCAAGCGGACGGGGCCTGACCTCGCCCGCGTGGGGGGCCGTTACTCCGACGAGTGGCATGTGGATCACCTCGTGAACCCGCAGGCAGTCGTGCCGGAATCGGTCATGCCCAAGTACGCGTTCCTTTTGGATCGCCCCCTGGACGGCGAGTACATCACCGACGTGATGAACACGAACCGTTTGGTGGGTGTGCCCTACGACGACGAGGATCTGGAAATGGCCGTCGCTGATTTCTTCAGCCAGGCCGATCCTGACGGCATGATCTACGCAGACAGTGACCCGGACGCCGTTCTTGAACGTTACCCCGGCGCGCAAGTTCGCAACTTCGACGGGCAGCCCGAAGTCACCGAAATGGACGCTCTGATTGCCTACATGCAAATGCTCGGCACCCTGGTGGACTTCTCGGAATTCGAGCAGACGCCTGACGAGTGGATCCGGTAAGGGAGACTGATGATGGACACCTATAGCATCTTTCGCCAAATCGCAGACAGCTGGGTGCTCTTGGCCATGTTCCTGTTCTTTGTACTCACTGTTCTCTGGGTGTTTCGCCCAGGGAGCAGGGAGCTCCACAAGGACGCGGCCCAGGCTCCTTTCCGCCACGACAATCAACCCGCCGAAGACCATTAAGGAGGCGCGGCTATGAGTGACAAAAAGAAAGACGTCGAAACCACTGGACACGAGTGGGACGGCATTCAGGAATTCAATAATCCGCTCCCGAAATGGTGGGTCTACATCTTCTACGCGACCATCATCTGGGGCATCGGTTACACCATTGCCTATCCGGCATGGCCGCTGATCAACGGGGCGACCAAGGGGCTCTTGGGGTATTCCACCCGCACCGAGGTTGCCGCCGAGATCAACCGGTTCGAAGAGATGAATGCTGGCGTCAAAGCCGAGCTCGCCTCGATGGACCCGGCGGACATCGTCGGAAACGAAGCGGTTTACAACTACGCGATCCAGTCGGGTCGGGCGACTTTCGCGACCTATTGTTCGCAGTGCCACGGCTCGGGCGCCAACGGTGTGGAAGAGGGGAACGGATACCCGAACCTTCTCGACGACGATTGGCTCTGGGGCGGCGACATCACGGCAATCACGACCACGATTACCCACGGGATTCGCAACGACGAAGACCCGGATGCCCGCTGGTCGCAAATGCCCGCCTTTGGCGACGACTACCTCGCCGATGACGAGATCACCAATGTGGTGGCCTATGTCGGCTCGCTATCCGGCTTGGAGTTCGAGGGCGACGTGACCGCCGGTGAAACCGTGTTCATGGACAACTGCACCGCCTGCCACATGGAAGACGGCACGGGCGACCGTGAACAGGGTGCGCCGAACCTCACGGATGCGATCTGGCTTTACGGCTCGTCCGAGCAGGCGATCGAAACCTCGGTCCGCCAGGGTCCGTTCGGTGTGATGCCGAGCTGGAATGCCCGTCTGGACGATGCCCAGGTCAAGGCTGTGGCAGCCTACGTTCACCAGCTGGGCGGCGGCGAGTAAGCCGGCCAGCAAGAGTTCCGGGGCCTCACTCCCCGGTTCGGCACCGACCCCTGATCCTGTTCGCGCGTTTCTCCGGGGTCGGTGCCATCAGACAGAAAGGCCGAGGCGATTGTCTCGGCCTTTTTCGTGGTAAGCTACCCTATGCGACGACTTTACGATTTCATCCCGGTGACGGAGGCGGACAAACCGCTGCTCCATACCTGGCGTGGGCTTCCGCATGTTGCGAAGTGGTGGGGTGGGGACGAAGACCCGTTCGAGGAAGAGATCCCCGAGAACCTGTCGGCCCGTGACCACAAGTGCAATAACGCGAAAACGGCGCCCACTCGGAGCACCGTTTCCATGCCCTGATCCTGTTCGCGCAGTTCCGGGTCTTTGGGCGTTTTGTCACAGCCGGTACGCATGGTCAAAATGCATCGCGATAAAGGTTTGGTTATCAGTCACTTGGCACAAGCCGCGACGCCGGGTCGCACCGGGTTGAAACTCCCGCATTTCAAAGGCTTAAAACATATAGCCGAAATAAACATTACGTCGCGTAAGGGTGGTGGCACGCGCGCCCGGGTTGATCCAAGTCAAGGTTGCCCTCGGTGCTAAAACTCTAAAACGGACGTAACTTTAGCCAGGAATGGATTCTTATGTCTTCCACTGACAACCCGGAACCGACCCAGCAACTCTATGCCGCCCGTGAACCCGTTTTCCCCCGCCGTGTGCGCGGGCGCTTCCGGGCGTTGAAGTGGTGGATCATGGCGCTGACCCTGGGCGTCTATTACCTGACGCCCTGGATTCGCTGGGATCGTGGCCCGAACCTGCCCGATCAGGCGGTTCTGATCGACATGGCAAACCGCCGGTTTTATTTCTTCTGGATCGAGATCTGGCCGCATGAATTCTATTTCATCGCGGGCTTGCTCATCATGGCGGGCTTGGGCTTGTTCCTGTTCACCTCGGCGCTGGGCCGGGTGTGGTGTGGCTATGCCTGTCCGCAAACAGTGTGGACCGACCTTTTTATCCTGACGGAACGCTGGATCGAGGGTGACCGCAACGCGCGGGTGCGGCTGTGGAAGCAAAAGATGGATCTGCGAAAGTTCCGGCTTCGGGTGGTCAAATACATCGTCTGGTTCGCCATTGCGCTCGCCACTGGCGGGGCGTGGGTGTTCTATTTCACCGATGCGCCGACCCTGCTGGTCGATCTGGTCGCGCTGAACGCCCATCCCGTTGCCTATACGACAATGGGTATCCTGACGTTCACCACAATATTCTTTGGTGCCATCGCGCGTGAGCAGATCTGTATTTACGCCTGCCCGTGGCCGCGCATTCAAGCCGCCATGATGGACGAAGACACCATCACCGTGGCTTACCGTGAATGGCGTGGTGAGCCGCGTGGCAAACACCGCAAGGGGGAAGGCGCGGAGGAGCTGGGCGATTGTATTGATTGTATGGCCTGCGTGAACGTCTGCCCCATGGGGATCGACATTCGCGATGGTCAGCAGTTGGAGTGCATCACCTGTGCGCTCTGCATTGATGCCTGTGACGAGGTCATGGCCAAGGTCGGCAAACCGCGTGGCCTGATCGACTACATCGCGTTGAAGGACGAGGTGCACGAACGTGCCGGGGGCGAGAAGCGCTCGCTGATGAAGCACATCCTGCGTCCGCGCACGATGCTTTACACAGCCCTGTGGGCTGCCGTGGGGATTGGTTTGACGGTCGCGCTCTTCGTGCGCCCGGACCTTCAGATCACCGTGCGCCCGGAGCGTAACCCGACTTTCGTGACCCTGTCAGATGGCGCGGTGCGCAATACCTACGAAGTGGGCGTGCGCAACAAGCATGGGGAAAGCCGCCCTTACTACTTCTCGCTCGGTGTCGACAGCCCGTTCGATGTGGCAATAGAAGGCTCCGACGAGCGTATGGTCGTTGTGCCTGCCGATACCGAAACCAAGGTGCGGGTCTATGTGACCAGCCAGCCGGGTTCGGAAGAAGGCATGCGCGACCGCACCGAAATCAGATTGTGGGTTGTCGACGGCGTCAATGGCGACCGGGCATTCCAAGACACCGTCTTCAACGGGAGAGGACAATGAGTATGGTTCAAGAGGCCGATGCCGGGCGAAAGCTGACCGGTTGGCATGTGCTGGCGATTGCGGTGGGAGCCTTCGGGATCATCATCGGGGTCAATATCTTCATGGCGACCAAGGCGATCACGACCTTTCCGGGGCTGGAGACGAAGAACTCCTACGTGGCGAGCCAGAAGTTCAACGACAACCTGGCGGGCCAACGTGCGTTGGGCTGGGACGTGAAACCCACCATGTCCGGGGAAACGCTGATGCTGATGATCACGGATGAGGTCACGGGGCGACCGGTCGAAGCGCTGGAAATCGGCGGTATTCTGGGGCGGGCGACCCAC
>DOUP01000245.1 GCA_003520545.1 Maritimibacter sp.
CGCTGTTCAACATGTCCTACGCGACCTCGCACATTCACGACTACTCAGTGAAATTCTACAAGACACTGGAAGAAGAGACCGGGCTCGATGCAGGCTTTTCCGTGGTCGGCAACCTGCGTATGGCGCAGACCGATGAGCGGATGGATGAATACAAACTCTATGCCACCACCGCCGAGACCGTGGGCGTGCCCTACGAGTTCATGACGCCCGCCGAGATCAAGGAACGCTGGCCGCTGGTCAACACCGATGATCTGAAGGGCGCACTTTATCACCCGACCGACGGCTACATTAACCCCGCCGACGTCACCATGGCGATGGCCAAGGGCGCCCGACAGCGCGGGGTCGAGATCATCCGTAAGCGTCAAGTGGACAGCTACGAATGGGCGGGCGACCACTGGATCGTCAAAGGACGCATCACGGGCGAGAAGGGCGGTAACCTGATTTCGACCGAAGAGGAGTTCGAGATCCACGCCGAGCACGTTGTGACAGCGACCGGCAACCACGCACAACGCACCGCCCGGCAGCTTGGTATCAAGATGCCCGCGATCCCGGTGGAGCACCAGTTCATCGTGACCGAAGCCGATCCTGCGCTAGTGGACTACCGCAAGAGCAACCCGGAGCATCCGGTTCTGCGCGACGCCGACGCCAAGTGGTACGTGCGCGAAGAGCGCGGTGGTTGGATCCTGGGTCCGTATGAGCGCAACGCGCCCGCACGGTTCGAATTTGGCGTGCCGGACAGCTTCCGCGCCGATCTTTTCCCGCTCGATCTGGACCGGATCGAAGAGGAATACATGTCGATGATCCACCGGATTCCGACGACGGAAGAGGTGGGGCTGAAGGACGACTACAACGGTCCGATCTGCTACACGCCCGACGGTAACCCGCTCGTCGGTCCCGCGCCGGGCCTGCGCAACATGTGGCTCGCCGAGGGTTTTTCCTTCGGGATCACCGCTGCGGGCGGCACCGGCTATTACCTTGCCCAGATGATGGTCGAGGGCGAGGCCGAGATCGACATGGCGTCGCTCGACCCCAAGCGCTACGGCCAGGACTGGATGACCACCGAGTACGGCGCGCGCAAGAACGAAGAGTGCTATGAGCACGTCTATATCCTGCACCACCCGGACGAAGAACGCGAAGCTGCCCGCCCCCTGCGCACGGGTCCCGCCTATGACCGCCAGAAAGCGCTGGGTGCGCAATTCGGTGTCGTGAACGGGTTCGAGCGTCCGAACTACTACGGCCCGCTCGATGCGCCCGAGACTTTCGACTTCGAGGCCCGGTCCTTCCGCCGTGGCGGTTGGTGGGAGTATGCCAAGGCCGAGGCTCAGGCGATCCGCGAAACGGCAGGCGTGGTCGATGCGACGGCCTTTGCCAAGCACCGGGTCTCAGGACCGGGCGCGACCGCCTTCCTCGATTGGTTCACCACCAACAAGCTGCCGAAAGTGGGCCGCATCAACCTGACCTATGCGCTGACGGAAACCGGCACGACCCGCACGGAATACACCATCGTGCGCGAGGCTGAGGACAGCTATTACCTCGTCTCCGCCGGGGGGCTTCATGCCTATGACGAGGATTATCTCTACAAGGCCATCGAGGACAAAGAGGAAGAATTCGGGCGTATCAACCGCGAGGACGTGACGACGAAATACGGCGTCTTCGCCCTGGCCGGACCCAATGCGCGCGATATCCTGAAAGAGCTTGTCGTGGATGCCGACCCCGAGACCGCGCTGTCCAACAAGCGCTTCCCGTGGCTCTCGATGCGCAACATCGAGCTGAAGATGTGCCCGGTCATGGCAATCCGCGTGGCCTATACCGGCGAGCTGGGCTGGGAGCTTCACCACCCGATCGAGATGCAGAATTACCTCTGGGATCTGCTGATGAAAGCCGGTGAGAAGCACGGGCTGAAGCCTGCGGGCGTCCGCGCGCAGAACTGGCTGCGCCAGGAAAAATCCTACCGCGCCTTCGGCACAGAGCTTGGCCGCGACGCCACGCCTCTGGAGGCCGGTCTGGATCGCTTTGTTGATCTGGAGAAGGACTTCTACGGCAAGGCCAGGATGATCGAGACGGGCATTCGTTCGAAATGCGTCACGCTTCTGATCGACGGACCCGACGATGCGGACCCGTGGGGCCGCGAGGCGCTCTATCTCGGCGATGAGAAGATCGGGCGTCTGACATCGGGCGGCTACTCTGTCGCCTTCGGGAAGCAGATCGGCATGGGTTACGTGAAACCGGAATTGGCCGAGGTCGGGACCAAGCTGAAGGTCAAGATCCTGGGCGACCTCTATGACGCGGAGGTCGCGGAGGACAGCCCCCACGACCCGACCAACGCCCGCATCCGCCAGGACGGCTGACGCAAACCATGACAACCTCCGGGGATCACCTCGGAGGTCGCATGTCCGGCGTTACTTCCTGTTCCTGCCCGTGCGGTGCCCTGCGGTTCGAAATCACGCGGCCCGAGACGTTGGCCGACTCCAACTGTTCGGCCTGTCGGCGCCATGCGGTTCGGGGATGTGCGCCCCCGCAACGGCGCGCGTCCTCGTGGGCGAGGATCACACGGTGCCCTCCAATTCCGGACTGCTCGCCCGGTCCGGCAGTTTCGAAGGTCACCTAGACCTGATCCCGTCAGAGAAATGGCGCCCGTCTCGTCCGGCGCGGTCTTTCACGAAACATGGATTGGACCCTGCGCAGCAGTCGGTCCGACGGTCGCGGGACGTTTGGGTGTCGCGGGGCTATTGATCCGCAGACTCACCCTGCGCAGACCGCGATCAGTCCAAGCGACACATGGGAAGGATCTGGGGAGGGATTTGGTGGAGCCGATCGGGATCGAACCGACGACCTCGTCATTGCGAACGACGCGCTCTCCCAACTGAGCTACGGCCCCAACGCTGCGGTTTTTGGCGATTTTGCCCGGCGGAGTCAAGCACTCCGCCAAGCACTGGTTTCAGGCCCCAACCTTGGATTTCTGCCGCACGAAATCCTCGATGGCCTTGGCCGGGATCGCGCCGGACTGTCGGGCGACTTCGCGACCGTTCTGATACAGGATCATCGTCGGAATGCCCCGGATGTTATTCTTCATCGAGACCTTCGGATAATCCTCGGTGTTGATCTTGGCCAGCCGCGCGCCCGGTCCGAGCGCTTGGGCAGCCTGCTGGAACGCAGGGGCCATCATCCGGCAGGGACCGCACCACGGCGCCCAGAAATCCACCAGGAGCGGCAGGTCGTCGTTCTTCGTGGCCTTGGCCAGCGCCGCCGGGTCCATTTCGCGCACCTTGCCATCGTTCATCTTGGCGCCGCAGGTGCCGCACTTCGGCCCGGCCGAAATCTTGTCGCCCGGCACACGGTTCACCGCGCCGCAGTCGAGGCAGGTCATTTTCACGGGTTTCGTCATGGTCGTCCCTCGGATAACATTCAGGTTAACGCATATGTAGGGGATGCCTCCCGAAGTGCAAGCCCCGGAGGGACCATGCGCCGTTGGAGCGAACTTACACCAGACGAACAGCTTCGGATACGCGAAGAGTATCAGCGCGTGCTCGATCGCGAACCGCGGACCTGCGACATGGATGAGAAAGTCGCACGGTTCACCGAATGGCTTGCGGAACGGGATATCATCTTCTCAGCCGATGAGATTTCCCGTAAAAGCCGCTAATAGGGTTTAAGCGAGATTTTTGATGAGCATTTCTCACGACGTCGACGTTGTGATCATGGGGGCGGGTCCGGCTGGTTCGGCCGCGGCGGTGACGGCTGCCAAGGCTGGGTTGTCGGTCATGGTCGTCGACAAGGCGACCTTCCCGCGAGCGAAACTTTGTGGTGCCGGGATCACGCCGCGCAGCCAGACCGCGCTGGCCGAAATTTTCGGGGTCGAGATGCCCCGGGAAATTACCCTGCAATCCACCAAGATGGGCTTTCATTGGGATGGTGCGGTGTTGGCGGAATTCGACCAGCCCTATGAATTCAAATACACCTACCGAATGGATTTCGATCTTTGGCTCCTGGGGTTGGCGCGCGAAGCCGGGGCCGAGGTGCGTGAAGGCACGCGGGTCGAAGAGATCCTAGATGACGTCAGCACTCTGGTGCTCGGGGGCGGAGAGCGGGTCCGCTACCAGGTGCTGATCGGGGCCGACGGAGTCGCCTCGCCGGTCGCCCGGCACCTGTTTGGCAAGGCGTTCGACACGGAAACCATAGGCTTTGCCTATGAGACCGAAGTGCCCGTGCCCTGTGCCGACGACACCCGCATGTCCATCGACTTCGGCGTGGTGAAATGGGGCTATGGCTGGAATTTTCCCAAGCGCGACAGTCAGACCATCGGCGTCGTCTCGATCCGGGGGGTGGACCAGGATTTGCGCGCGGTCATGCACCGCTATCTGGAACACGAGGGCGTTGATCCCGAAAGCGTGACCATCAAGGGCGCGCATATTCCGTTCGGCGACTACAAGGAGAAACCGGGTCGCGGAAACATCCTGCTGGTGGGCGACGCGGCGGGTTTCGTCGATGCGATCACGGGCGAAGGAATTGCGCTTGCCATGGAAAGCGGCGCCCATGCCGCCCAGGCCGCCGCGCAGGTGATCGCCGAGGACCGCCCGCAAAGGGCCGACCGGGCCTATTTCGCGCGCGTGGCCGAGATCCAGGCCGATCTGGCGAAAGTCCGTCAATTGCGCGTGATTGCCTATAGCTCGAAGACCCGCGGCATGTTCAAAGAAAAGCTCGCCACGTCGACGCGGTTGCGCGACGCGCTGTTTGAAGTTGTCCGGGGCGATGCGTCCTATGCGGACATCGAAAAGAGGATGGCGAAACATGCGATGGTGAAAGTGGCGTCCAAGCTTTCGGTTTGGCCGTCGATCCTGTCGCGCCGCGCGAAAGGATGAACCATGGCTGACACTTTGACTTTTGACGTGGTCGTGCTGGGCGCGGGTCCTGCCGGGTCGGCCGCTGCGAAACGGGCTGCGGACCGGGGGCTTTCCGTCGCACTGATCGACCGCTCGGTGTTTCCGCGTCACAAGCTCTGTGGTGCGCTCATCAGCCCGCGCGCGAACAAGGCGATCCGCGACGTGCATGGAATGGAGATGCCGGAAGACATGTATCTTCCGTCCCGCTCAGTCGAGTTCAAGTGGAACGGAGAAGTGCTCCGCGACATCGAAGCGCCCTATGACCTGACCTACTCCAACCGGATCGACTTCGACCATTGGCTCCGCAACTCTGCATTGGAGGCGGGCGCGGTCAACATGGAAGGCACACGGGTCGCGGCGTTCCTTGACGCGGAGAATGCGCTCGAGCTGGCTGATGGCACGCGCATCGAGTACGGCGTTCTGATCGGCGCCGACGGGGCGGCGAGCCCGCTTGCCAAGCACCTCTTCGGGCAAGCCTTCGACAACGACAAGATCGCCTTCGCCTTTGAGGCCGAAGCGGATCAACCCTGCGACGGTGAAAAAGACGCGCTCATGTCCATTGATTTCCGCATCGTGCGGTGGGGCTACGGCTGGAATTTCCCGAAGCGCAAGACGCGGACCATCGGTCTGGGCGGGATCAAGTCGGTTGATCAGGATCTGAAGGCTTTGATGGCGCAGTATCTGGAGCTGGAGGGTGTCGACCCCGACAGCGTGAAGGTGAAGGGCGCGCATCTGCCGGGCGGGGATTACAAGAAGAGGCCGGGACGCGAGAATATCCTCCTGGTCGGCGACGCCGCCGGGTTCGTCGATGCAATCACGGGCGAGGGGATCGCGCTCGCCATTGAAAGTGGTGCCATGGCAGGTGACGCGGCGGCGGAGGCGCTGGCGGCAGACCGCCCGAGGCGCGCCGAGAAATTCTACTTCGCCGCGGTGAAATCCATTCAGGCCGAATTGGACAAGGTGCGCCGCATTCGCGGGATCGTCTATGCCGAGGCTTTCGAGAAACACTTCAAGGACCGCCTGCGTCATTCCGACTGGGTCGGCACGGCGTTCTTCGATGTGCTTGCGGGCAACCAGACATACGCCGAGGTCGAGAAGCGGTTCGCTCAGAAAGCCTTTACCAGCGCGCTCAAGGGTGTGGCGGCCTGGCCGTCGAAGATGCGGCGCAAGCGGGCAAGCTGAGTCAGCCCGGCGTCCCACGACGGCTTTGGCTGATCCCCGTTAGGGTTTCGGGAAGAAAAACCATTCAACGCACTGTTTTCAAACGAAAACCAGAAAACTAGAAAACCAATTTTCTGGTTTTTTGTTGCGGTCAAAGGCACGCGGTCATGAGCGAGGCGCCGGGCCAATTTTCGTCCTGACCCGTCCTCGTCCCTTACTCCGCGGCCTCCACGTAGTCTTCCAGCGGTGGGCAGATACACACCAGGTTCCGGTCGCCAAAGACGTTGTCGACCCGGTTCACCGGCGGCCAGTATTTATCGACCCGGAAGGCGCCGGGCGGATAGCACCCCTGTTCGCGGGAATAGGGCCGGTCCCAATCGCCCACCAGGTCCTCCACAGTATGGGGTGCGTTCTTCAGCGCGTTGTTCTCCCCGTCCATACGTCCTTCTTCGATGGCGCGGATTTCCTCGCGGATCGCCAGCATGGCGTCGCAGAACCGGTCGAGCTCGGCCTTGGTCTCGGATTCCGTCGGTTCCACCATCAATGTACCGGCCACCGGCCACGACATGGTCGGGGCGTGGAAGCCCGCGTCCATCAGCCGTTTGGCGATGTCGTCGACGGTAATGTGGGCACTTTCGGCGAAGGGCCGCGTGTCCAGAATGCACTCATGCGCCACATGCCCGGCTTCGCCTTTGTAGAGCACATCATAGGCCCCCTTCAGACGCGCCGCGATGTAGTTGGCGTTCAGGATGGCGACCCGCGTCGCCTGGGTCAGCCCTTCGCCGCCCATGAGCAGGATATAGCCCCAGGAGATCGGGAGGATGGAGGCTGACCCGTAGGGGGCGGCACTCACGGCGCCCTCGCTTCCCTCCAGCGGATTGGGCGGCAGATGCGGGGCGAGGTGAGCCTTGACGCCGATCGGTCCCATGCCCGGCCCGCCGCCGCCGTGGGGAATGGCGAAGGTCTTATGCAGGTTCAGGTGGCTCACGTCCCCGCCCAGGTCGCCCAATTTCACGAGACCCACCAGCGCGTTCAGGTTGGCTCCGTCGATATAGACCTGACCCCCGTGGTCATGCGTGATCTGGCAGACCTCGCGCACGGTTTCTTCGAACACCCCGTGGGTGGAGGGATAGGTGATCATCGTCGCCGCCAGCTTGTCGCCCGCCGCCGCCGCTTTTTCGCGGAAATCATCGAGGTCGATGTCGCCGTTCTCCGCCGATTTCACCACCACGACCTTCATGCCCGTCATCTGCGCCGAGGCGGGGTTGGTGCCATGAGCGCTCATCGGGATCAGGCAGACGTTGCGATGCACTTCATCGTTGGCGGCGTGATAGGCCGCGATGGTCAGAAGTCCCGCGTATTCGCCCTGTGCGCCGGAGTTCGGTTGCATCGACATGTCATCGTAGCCGGTGATCGTGCAGAGCTTGTCTTTCAAATCCTCGATCAGCGCGTGATACCCCTTGGCCTGACCTGGCGGGCAGCAGGGGTGCATATAGGCGAACTCGCGCCATGACACCGGGATCATTTCGGCGGCGGCGTTCAGTTTCATGGTGCAGGAGCCAAGCGGGATCATCGCCCGGTCCAGCGCCAGGTCGCGATCCGCGAGACGGCGCATGTAGCGCATCATCTCGGTCTCGGCCCGGTTCATGTGAAAGACCGGGTGGGTCAGGTAGTCGCTTTCGCGTAGCAGCGCTTTGGGGAGGCGGTAGCCGACCTCGCCCCCGGGGTCTTCGGTTTCGATCCCAAAGGCCCGGACCACAGCGTCCAGCGTCTCGGCGCGGACGGCTTCGTCCATCGTGATCCCGACCTTGGTCTTGCCGACAGGCCGCAGGTTCACGCCCTCACGCCGCGCCGCGTGGATCAGCCCTTTTTGCAATAGCCCGACCTCGACCGTGATCGTGTCGAAAAACGCCTCCGGCTCGACCTCGAAGCCGGCCGCTTCCAACCGTTCGGCCAGTTTCAATGCCTTGCGGTGGACCGATTGCGCGATGGCTTTGAGGCCTTCGGGGCCATGAAACACCGCGTAAAAGCTCGCCATCACGGCCAGCAGCGCCTGCGCGGTGCAGACGTTCGAGGTCGCTTTCTCGCGCCGGATGTGCTGTTCGCGGGTTTGCAGCGACAGGCGATAGGCCGTATTGCCGCGGGCATCGACGGAGACACCGACAATGCGGCCGGGAAGCGAGCGTTTGAATGCATCGCGGGTGGCGATATAGGCCGCGTGCGGTCCGCCGTAGCCCATCGGGACGCCGAACCTCTGCGTGGTGCCCACCGCGATATCTGCGCCCATCGCGCCCGGTTCCTTGAGCAGGGTCAGCGCCAGCGGATCGGCCGAGACGATACCGACTGCCTTCGCCGCGTGCAGCGCGTCCATCTCGTCCGTGACATCGCGCAGGTGACCGAGGGTGCCGGGGTATTGGAAAATCGCGCCAAATACGGCCTCGGCATCGAGCGCCTCGGGCGCGCCGACCATGACTTCGATCCCCAGCGGTTTCGCGCGCGTCTTCATCACGGCGATGTTCTGCGGGTGGCAGTTTTCGTCGACAAAGAACCCGGTCGCCTTGGTCTTCGCCACGCGCTGCGCCATGACCATTGCTTCTGCGCAGGCCGTCGCCTCATCCAGAAGGGAGGCATTGGCGACCTCCAGCCCGGTGAGGTCCGAGATCATGGTCTGGTAGTTCAACAACGCTTCCAGCCGCCCTTGGCTGATTTCCGGCTGATAGGGGGTATAGGCCGTGTACCATGCCGGGTTTTCCAGGATATTGCGCTGGATCGCGGGCGGCGTGACGGTGCCGTGATAGCCTTGGCCCAAAAGGCTGGTTAGCACGTTGTTCTGCCCTGCGACCTTGCGCATCCGGTGGAGCATGGCACGCTCGGACATCGGCTCGCCAAAATCCAGGGGCGCATCCTGGCGCAGGCTTTTCGGGATGGTCGCGTCGATCAACTTGTCGAGACTGCCGACCCCGATCACCGACAACATCTCGTCCATCTCGCTGGGCGAGGGGCCAATGTGACGCCGGTTGGCAAAGTCGTAGGGGTCGTAGCCGGTGAAGTTGAAGGGCATGGGTCTCTCCCGAAAAAGCGCTTTGTCGGGGGCGGGACCGCCCCCGCGAGGATCAGCCGATGAACGCCTTGTAGGCGGCCTCGTCCATCATATCATCCATGTCGGACGGGTCGGCGGGCTTTATCTTGAAAAACCAGCCTTCGCCTTCCGGATCTTCGTTGATCTTGGATGGCTCGGCCACGATGGCCTCGTTCACCTCGACGATCTCGCCGTCCACCGGGGCGAGAATGTCGGACGCGGCTTTCACGCTTTCGATCACCACGACCTCGTCATCCTTGGAAACCTCGGTTTCCGGGTCGGGCAATTCCACGAAAACGATATCGCCCAGTTGCTCGGCAGCATGGGCGGTGATGCCCACGGTCACGATCCCGTCTTCATCGAGGAGCCATTCGTGTTCTTCGGTGTATTTCATTGCTGTTTCCCTGTTGGCTTAGCGTTTGAAAGTGGAGGGGCGGAAGGGGAGCTTGGTCACACGCGCGGGGAGCCGTTTGCCGCGCACTTCGGCATGCACCACAGTCTCGGGCGCGGCATGGTCCGCGTCGATCCGCGCGATGGAAATGGGATGGCCGAGAGAGGGGGCGAAGCCGCCGGAGGTGACGATGCCGATCTGCCTGTCGCTGTCGGGCGCAAAAACGGGCGCACCATCGCGCACCGGCGCACGGCCTTCGGGCAGGAGGCCGACGGTCGTTTGCGCGCTGCCGTTTTGGAGCTCCGGCAGGATCACATCGGAGCCGGGGAAGCCGCCCTCGCGCGCACCGCCCGCCCGGCGCGATTTGGAGATCGCCCAGCCCACTCCGGCGGTCTTGGGCGTGGTCTCCTCGGTCATTTCGTGGCCGTGCAAGGGAAGCCCCGCCTCCATGCGCAGACTGTCACGCGCGCCAAGGCCTATGGGGGCCACCGCGTCGTTTGCCAAGAGCGTCTCTGCAAAGGCGGTTGCCTGGTCGCGGGGGACGGAAATCTCGAACCCGTCGTCGCCGGTGTAGCCGGAACGCGACACCCACACCGCGCCGAACGCGCTGTCCAGAACGGCGACGTCCATGAACCGCATGTCGCGGACCGAAGGTATGATTTCGGCAAGTGCGTCTGCGGCTTTCGGTCCCTGAAGCGCCAGCAAAGCGCGATTCGTGATGGGTTCGACCGCGTCGCCCAGATGGGATTCCAGGTGTGCGATGTCGGCCTCGGCGTTGGCCGCGTTTACGACGAGGAAGAAATGATCGCCCCGGTTCGCGAACATCAGGTCATCCATGATCCCGCCGGTCGCGTTGGTGAAAAGCCCGTAGCGCTGTCGCCCTTCGGCCAGTCCCGCGACGTCGACGGGCATCAGGGCTTCCAGGGCCGCCGCGTCGGCGCGGACGATGACCTGCCCCATGTGGCTCACGTCGAACAGACCTGCGGCCTCCCGCGCGTGCAGATGCTCCTTCATCACGCCCATGGGGTATTGGACAGGCAATTCCCAGCCCGCAAAGGCGACGATCTTGCCGCCAAGGCGCTCATGCAAATCGAATAAGGCGGTGCGTTTCAGTTCACCCATGTCGGCTCCCGGTTTCTCGTGTTCGACCGGGTGGGCCCGGCATCCCGAAGCGCCAAGCGCCCCGTCGATGCCCCCTCTGTCCTGACGCCTGAGATCGTTATCCCTTCGGCGGGCCGGATGTCTCCCGAGCCTCTCTCCAGAGTGTGTTCCCCACGTGGTCCTTTTGCCTGAGAGGTTCCGGGGCGGTTGCTCCTTCGGCACTGACTGGGTCAGATTCTCCCATCGCGGTTGACCCAAACCTAGAGCGGACGCGCGTGGGAGACAAGCCTTGCCATTCGCGCCCTTGGCGACGATCTTGCCGCCATGTCTGACCCGTTCTTTTTTGGCTATGGCTCTCTGGTGAACCGGCGCACCCATGCCTATCCCGAAGCCCATCGTGCCAGCGTCACCGGATGGCGCCGGGCTTGGCGCAAATCGCCGGCGCTGGACCGTTGTATCCTGTCGGTCGTGCCTGCCACCGACGATTACGTCGAAGGGTTGGTCGCCGCCGTGCCCGGCTCCGACTGGGCGGCACTGGATGAGCGTGAGCAGCATTACAACCGCCATGACGTGAGCCGGACCGTCAAACATCCGGTCGGGCGCGATCTCGACGTAGCGATCTTTGCCGCCGATCCGGTAACATTTCAGCCCCCTTCCGAGGACGACGTCGTGATCCTGTCCTACATCGACGTCGTTGTGCAGGGGTTCCTGACCGAGTTCGGTCCCGAGGGCGTCGCGCATTTCTTCGAGACCACGGAAGGCTGGCAGGTCGGTATCCTCGATGACCGCTCTGCCCCGATCTATCCGCGCCACCAGGCGCTTCTGGACGAGGAGATCGCCGTCGTGGACGACGCGCTCGCCAGACGCGGTGCGCGGATCGTGGGCCTGTGACCTGTCACGAAACGGATTCATCCGTGCCCTAGTCTGGCTCTGCCCGCGATTCCCGACCTTAACCCCAAGGCAAGCGGGCCGCGCGCCTGTCCCTACCCAGTCTCAGCGCGCCCTTCGCGTCCCCGGTGTCCCTCCGGGGGCGCTTCTTTTTGCCGACTGGTCAAATCGTCGAAGCAGTCCTAGGGTCGCGCCAAAAGAAGGAGACGACCATGGCGACCGGCACCAATCTGCGCACCTATTTCGATGGCACCTGGCACGAAGGCGATGTGCCCGTGATGAAGGCCGGCGACCATGGCGCCTGGCTCGGCACCACGGTGTTCGACGGTGCGCGCTATGTGGACGGGCTTGCCCCGGATCTCGACGCGCACCTGGCGCGGGTGAACCGCTCCGCCGAAGCCTTGATGATAAAACCGACGGTCACGACCGAGGCGATGCTGGAAATCGTGTGGGAGGGGCTGTCGCTTTATCCCAAGGATGCCGCTGTCTATGTCCGCCCGATGTATTGGGGGATTGATGGCGGGCATCTGGGCATCCTGCCGGATCAATCCGCGACCGGGTTCTGCGTCTCGCTTGAAGAGATTCCGATGGCCGCCCCGGACGCCGCCATGACCCTGACCCAAACCCGGTTCCGCCGTCCGGTGCTGGAAGACGCGGTGGTGAACGCGAAAGCAGGTTGCCTTTATCCCAACAACGCCCGGATGCTGGCGGAAGCCCACGCCAAGGGGTATTCCAACGCGCTTGTCGCCGATGCGCTGGGCAATGTGGCGGAAACCGCTTCGGCCAATGTGTTCATGGTGCGCGATGGCGAGGTGTTCACGCCTATCGCCAACGGGACGTTCTTATCCGGGATTACCCGCGCGCGGCATATTGAGAACCTGCGGGCCGATGGGGTGACGGTGCACGAAAGCGTTCTGTCGTTTGACGATTTCCGCGATGCGGACGAGGTGTTCCTGTCGGGCAATCTAAACAAGGTGACGCCCGTCACCGAGTTCGACGGCACCATGTACCAACATGGACCTGTAACGCGCAAAGTGCGCGAGCTTTATTGGGACTGGGCCCTGTCCGACCCCATTTAGGCTCTCGCTAGGACGCGCGGTTGGCAGTTGCACGGGGCTTGGGCCTTCGTCATGATACGTGATCGAAGAGGAGTGCTTTCATGCGCAAGTTTCTCGTGGTGCTCGACGACAGCCGCGAATGCCTGAACGCCATGCGGTTCGCCGCGATGCGCGCGGCCAACACCGGGGCCGGGGTGGAGATCCTGTCGATCATCCCGCCCGAAGAATTCAACCATTGGCTGGGCGTCGGCGCGGTCATGCGCGAAGAGGCCCGCGAACGCATCGAGGCGCATTTCGAGGTCTTTGCCAAATGGATGCGCGACAAGCAGGGGGTCGACCCGGAGCTTGTCATCCGCGAAGGCGATGCGGTGGATGAACTGTTGGCGCAGGTTCACGATGATCCTGAAATTGGCGTCGTCGTGCTTGGGGCCGGGGCGGGCAAGAAAGGGCCGGGGCCTCTGGTTACGGCCTTGACCCGTTCGTCGGCAAATCTTCCCGTGCCACTCACCATCGTGCCGGGCGAAATGTCCAAGGAACGACTCGAAAGCATTACCTGACGGCTAGCCGCGCACCGGTGGTCTGACCACGATCCGCCGCCCGCGTCGCAGCGCGATCAGGTTCGAAATCGCCAGTGTGGTAATCACGATGGCCCCGCCGACCAATGCCCATTTGCCGGGGTTTTCGCCCACGACGACCCAGGCCAACAGCGGTGCAAAAACGCTTTCGACCAGCAGGAGCAGCGCGACCTCCGCCGAGGGCAGGTATTTCGGCCCCGTCGCCAGAAGCGCGGTGGACACCACGATGAAGAACCCGCCATGCAGCGCGATCCAGATCCAATCGCCATCCGGCACGGACATTGGCGCTGAGAACGGCAAGAGCACCAAGGCCGCCCCCAGCATCCCCGGCGCAATCGCGGGCACCATGGAGACGGGCCGCAAGCTTCGTGCGATGGTCAGGCCGATGGAGAACACGCAGACCAGCCCGAGCGCGATCAGGTCGCCGACGATCGAGGCGCCCTCGGTCTCGCCCGACCCGTAGGCGATGATCGCGATGCCGACGGGGACCACCGCCATGGTGATCGCCGTGCGCCGCGTGATCCGTTCGCCCAGAAACACCCGCGAGAAGAGCGCAGAGACAAGAGGTGTCGCGGCGAGGATAAAGACCACGTTGGCAATCGAGGTATTGGCGACCGCGATCACGAAGAGCGACCCGGAAATCCCGCTCGTCGCCGCGTAGGCCCAGACTTTCCACCCCGGCGCGAAGGTGTCGCGAAATACCCGCGGCCCGCGCCAAAGCAGCAGCCCGATCCCGGTCACGGTGCCGGTCAGCAGCGCTTTCCAGAAGGCAACGGTGACACCGTCCGTCTCGATCAGCCGCACCATGAGGCTGTCGGGAAGGATGAACAAAACACCGGTGAAGGTGATGAGAAGGCCTTTAAGATGATCGCTCATACCTCCTCAAACCGTGATCTGTAATCCGGGGCAAGGAAATTCCGCCCGGGTTGACTTGGAATGACTCTAAGATCATATGAGTACCTGACCAGAAAGGTGGGACATATGTTCATTCAAACCGAATCCACGCCGAACCCCGCGACGTTGAAATTCCTTCCGGGGCAGGCCGTTCTCGAAGCGGGAACCGCCGATTTCACGAGCCAGGAGGCCGCCGCCGTGTCGCCGCTCGCGGGCCGTATCTTTGCGGTGAGCGGTGTGACGGGCGTGTTCCTCGGCACCGATTTCGTGACCGTGACCAAAGCCGAAGACGTCGATTGGGACCATGTGAAGCCCGCGATCCTCGGCGCGATCATGGAGCATTACCAGTCCGGCGCCCCGGCGATGGAAGGTGCGAGCCAGGCGGCTCATGCCGAACATGACGGCCCGGATGGCGACATCGTCGTGCAGATCAAGGATCTTTTGGACACCCGCGTGCGACCGGCCGTGGCGCAGGATGGTGGCGATATCACCTTCCACGGGTTCGAACGCGGCGTGGTTTACCTCCACATGCAGGGTGCCTGCGCCGGTTGCCCGTCGTCGACGCTCACGCTCAAGATGGGGATCGAGAACCTGCTCAAGCACTATATCCCCGAAGTGACCGAGGTCCGGCCCGTTGCCGTCTGACCCGACCCTTCTGGCGTTTGATACATCGGCCGCGCATTGCGCGGCCGCTTTGCTTGTGGGAGGTAATCTCACCACCCGCGTCGAAGAGATGGGGCGCGGTCAGGCCGAACGCCTGATGCCTTTGCTCGAAGAGATGCTGGCGGATGCGGGCCTTGGGTGGTCTGACCTCGACGCCATCGGCGTGGGAATCGGCCCCGGCAATTTCACCGGTATTCGCATCAGCGTCGCCACGGCGCGGGGCCTCGCGCTGGGCCTTGGCAAGCCCGCGATTGGCGTCTCCACGTTGGAGGCACAGGCTCTTGGCTTTGCCCGGCCCTGCCTCGCCGTGGCAGACGCGAAACGCGGCATGGTCTACGTGCAGCAGATGGACGGTGGGTCGCCCGAGATCATGGCCGCCGAGGACGTGGCGCAGGATGTCCCGCAGGCCGGGCCGGTCGATTCCGAAACCCTCATCGCAAACATTGCACAAATCGCCGCGACGCGGGCGAAAGACGGCAAGGCGCTCCCACGTCCTGCGCCGCTCTATATCCGCTCCGCCGATGCGGCGCCTGCGTCTGACCCGCCGCCGGTCATCCTGCCGTGACCCCGGCTGAAATGGCGCGTGTCTATGCCGCCGCTTTCCCGGACAGCCGTCCCTGGTCCGAGGCGGAAATCGGCGCGCTTTCGCGGCCTCCGGGATTCGTCGTCACCGCCCCCAACGGCTTTGCTATCGGACGGTCCATCGCAGGCGAGGCAGAGCTTATCACCATTGCCGTCGACCCCGGTGCCCGCCGCCAGGGCACAGGCCGCGCACTCCTGACCGCTTTCGAGGCCGAGGCTGACGCCAACCACCTTTTTCTCGAAGTCGCCGCCGACAATGCCCCGGCCATCGCGCTCTACCGATCGGCTGGCTGGCAAGACACCGGGCGTCGCAAAGCCTATTACAAACGACCGACCGGCTCCGCCGTCGATGCTCTGACCATGAGCAAGACGCTCTGATTTCATCGTGCCAGAAATATCCCCGCCGGAGGCATGAAATCTCTGCCTCTGGTCCTCCACCCCGCCTCGCGTCTAGGGTAGGGCGACACCAAAAGGAGACGCCCCATGACTGCCGCCGAACTTGCCGACCTGATCCGTTTCCGCGCTGGCAATGCGCCTGTTGAACTGGGCCTGATCCTGGGGTCCGGCCTTGGCCATCTCGCCGATGCGGTCGAGGGCGAGGCCATCGGGTACAATGAGCTTCCGGGTTTCCCCCAACCCGGCGTGTCGGGGCATAACCCGAAGCTGGTTGTTGGCGATCTGCTGGGTCACCGCGTCGCGATCTTCGGCGCCCGGTCGCATTACTATGAATACGGCAACCCGGCCGCGATGCGCCTTCCGCTCGAAGTGCTCAAGGAGCTCGGGGCGCCCAGGCTGCTCCTGACGAACGCCGCAGGGTCGGTGCGCGAAGGGCTGACGCCCGGCAACCTGATGCTGCTCACAGATCACATCAATTTCGCGGGGGCCAACCCCTTGATCGGCGAGGAAACCGATGCGCGTTTCGTGCCGCTGGGCGACGCCTATTGCGCCGACATGCGTGCGGGGTTGGCGGCGGCTGCGGCTTCTGAATCCATCGACCTCGCCGAAGGCACCTACGCGTGGTTCTCCGGTCCCTCGTTCGAAACGCCTGCCGAGATTCGCGCGATCCGCACCCTTGGGGCGGATGCCGTCGGCATGTCGACCGTGCCGGAGGTGATCCTCGCCCGTTTCTTCGGGATCGAGGTCGCGGCGATTTCGGCCATCACCAACATGGGCGAGGGCATGTCCGACGAAAAACTCAGCCACGCCCACACGAAGGCGAACGCCGTCGCGGGGGCTGAGAAGCTGGAACGTGTGATCCGCGCCTACCTCGGCGCGCTCTGATGCCTCGCCTGACGGTCCCGTCCCCGGTCGGGCCGCTCACGATTCACGAGGACGGGGGCGCGATCACGCGGGTCGCATGGGAGGAGGGCGGCCATGATGAAACGCCGCTCCTTGCCTGCGCCCGCGATCAACTCGCCCTGTATTTCAAAGACCCTACCATATCCTTCGATCTTCCCTTTGCGGTCGGCGGCAGCGCGTTTTTGCAATCCCTCTGCGATGCGATGTCCGCCATTCCACCCGGCGAGACGCGCACCTACGGCGATCTGGCTCGCGCGCTTGGCGTGTCGCCCCAAGCGGTGGGGCAGGGCTGCGGGGCCAACCCCGTTCCGGTCCTGATCCCCTGCCACCGGGTCCTGGGTGCGAATGGTCTTGGCGGATACTCCGGGTCCGGCGGGGTCGAAACCAAGGTCTGGCTTCTCAAACACGAGGGCGCGGGCAACCTTTTGATCTGACGGGCGGCCTGACGTCTGGACAACCGCGGCCTGCTGTCGCACTCATGGTTCATGCAGATCTACCTCCCCATCGCCGAGGTCGCCGTGAACGCCTATCTCCTTCTGGGGTTGGGCGGAATGGTGGGCGTGCTGTCAGGAATGTTCGGGGTCGGGGGCGGGTTCCTGATGACGCCGCTTCTATTCTTCATCGGCATTCCTCCAGCCGTGGCGGTGGCGACCGGGACCAACCAGATCGTCGCGTCCTCCTTTTCCGGCGTGCTCGCGCATCTCAAGCGCAAGACCGTGGACCTGCGCATGGGCACCGTGCTTCTGAGTGGCGGCCTTGTTGGCGCGGCCCTCGGGGTGCAGTTCTTTGCCTACCTGCGTTCCATTGGCCAGGTCGATCTGCTCGTCACCCTGTCCTATGTCGTCTTCCTCGGCATCATCGGCGGGCTCATGCTGGTGGAAAGCCTGCGCGCGCTTTTGCGCACGCGCGGCGGCCGTGTGGTTCCGAAGCGCAAGAAGCACGGCTGGGTCCATGCCCTTCCCGTGAAAATGAAGTTCCGCACCTCCGGGCTGTATAT
>DOUP01000244.1 GCA_003520545.1 Maritimibacter sp.
TGGGCAAGAACCACGACATTCCGCTGGGTGAACATGAGCTTTACGCGGCGCAAGAAATCAAGAAAGCCGTGGCGGAGAGTTTCGAAAGCCATGCCAAGCCGCATGAGGACGGGCTTTTCAAGGTTTATGAGCGGGTGTCGAGGGACATCGGCACGCTCGACACGATTGCGAAGCTCGGCACCTACCTGAAAGGGATCCAGGAGACCGACCCGCGCTTCACCGGCCGCGCGATCAAGAACATCACCGACGCGGTGAAGGTCCGCGCGATGGATTTCGAACTGCCGGACGAATGGATGGAAGAACCAGAGTTGTTCCTGTTTCGCGACTACGACACCAAGAAAGCCATGATCGAGGAGTTGCGCCAGCCGATTACCATCGAAATGGTCATCCAGGAGATCAACCGCTACGCCGACAGCGAGTTTCGCTATGCCGACAAGTCGGACGAGGCGGCGATTGCCAACATGGTGCGCGAGTTCGGCATCACGGAAGAGGCGAAGCGGCGGTATGTGGAGAGCAAGGGGTCATGATGGCGCTTTTCGTCCTCGCGGTCGGTGTGCCGCTCGGGCTGCTGGCTTGGGGTGCGGGGCGCATGGGTGCGCCGGGTGTGACATTGGCGGCTTGGGCCGGTCTGCTCATAGGCGGTTTCGCGCTTTGGTTCACCGTGACCAATGACCGGGTGCCGGTGGGCGATGGGTTTGACGAGCCGGTTTTGACCGGCATGGTGGTGGGGGGCATCGCGGCGCTATTCACGTCGCCGTTTTGGATCGGCGGGTATGTCTTGGGCCGGAAGGCGCGGAAGGGAAACGTATGAGAGACTGTGGCGATCTGTTCCTGGTGGGTGGTTTGATGGCGATTGGCGCGGCGGTGGCGGCGTGGATCGTCGGGCGGTTCGTGGGCCGGATGGCCGAGCCGAACACATGGGTGATCCTCGGCGCCATTGTCGTGTCACTTGCCGTGCTTCAGGTCGGCGCGCGTCTTGCGGTGATCGTGAAAGGACGGGTGGAGGCCGCTGGGTTTGACCCCACGGCGGTTTGTGACGGGAATCTGGGCTTGATGAGCTGGGTCGCGACGTTGATGATTATCGTGGCCTATGTGGGGGCGTTTTTTGCGAGTTGGCGACGGGCGAAAAGGGGGGCGTGATGAGTTGGGGTCATTGTATCAAAGGTGAGCGCGCGAACCGCCGGGGTGGTCGAGAAGCGCCCGCCCATCACGCCCAAGGCGTGCCTTCGACACGACGGGGCGGTCGGGCGCTGCTCGGCGTGCCGCCAGGTATGTCAAACTGGTGTACCAATGGTTCTTGAATTCCTCGATAAGCTTCAAGTCTGGAGTGCCGAACACAAAGAGTTAATCTCGTTCGTGGTGTTACCTTTTCTAACGCTTATATTAATTCCAACGTTGACCGTAACGATCACCAACCGATTGGAACGTGCTGCTGAAAAACGCGCGACAGCCGTTAAGACTATCGAAAGGCAACTAGCACGTGAGCTCAAGCTATCTGAATTTCGTCAGAAATGGATTGATGAGCTAAGAGATGATTTAGCGTTATACACCGCTCGAACTTGGTCTTCGGACCTTCAAGAAAGCGAAGCCGCAAAAACTGAGCAAATACTGACGCAAGCTAGAATACGCATGCGTATGAACCCAGAGGACCCCGACTACGAAAGCTTGATCGCTTCTCTCCAAAATCCTGTTGCTGATCCAAGCAAAAACCGCGAGGCGCTGTACGTGATCGGACAAAGAATTCTGAAACGAGAATGGGATCGCTTGAAGGCTGACGTGAACGCAACAGAGAAGACGCAAAAATGATCCGCCTCATCAAACGCGGCCTGATGTTCGGGAACCTGATCCGGGTGGACAGCCCCGCGCTGATCCGTCGTTACAACCGGGCGCTCCACAACCTGACCGGCAAGCGCTCGGAGCTGACCGAGTTTCACATCGACATCTCCGGTTATTCCTACGAGATCGGCGAGGAGCTTGGCGACCACCTCTACCTCAACCCCAATGGCGTGAACCGGATGTTCATCATCCTCACCACCGACCAGAAAACCGCGCCCTTGCTCAACGCAAAGTTCTCCACCTCGCGCGGCATCCTGCGGCAATTCATCGAGGAGAACGAGGCGAAGCTTTTCGCGCTGACCGCGCATGATGCGGTGGCAGGTGAGTTGGACAACTCCGTGTTCGAGGCCAGCGAGGCCGCGCGCCTGCTCGACATTCGCACCATCACCGTGAACGCGGACACCACGCAGAGCCACGTCGAGAACGCGCGCAAGCTGGCGGACCGGATCGAGACGTTCCAGACGGCCGAGGACGCCTGGTTCGACGATGTGCTGATCGCCGAGATGATCGGTCTGGCCAAGAAGACCGGCGATGTCACCCGCCAGCCCATCGACCTCGACCGCCCGAGCTATGAGCAAAGCAACTTCTGGACCGCGCATTTCGGCGGGCTTTACGTGTTTCGCGACGTGGCCGAACCCGCCGTGGTCGCGGTTGGGGACAAGGACCCACTGGGTGTGCTGCCGATCGAGACGACGCTGGATTTCGGCGACCGGAACGGGATCGCGGCTTTCCTGGAGGTCAACGAGTTGGTCGAACCTATCATCAAGGCGCGCGGTGTGGACGGCGCGGCGATCCTGCGCCAGAAGATGGATTTCATCCTTGTTGATGCCGCGACCAGTGCCGGGATCGAAATCGAGGAGATGGATCACCGGGCACTGCATCGGCTGGCCCAACGCATGGGATCGGACCTGCCCGAGGAATTCCTCAAGCTCAACCAACTGGTCCGCTGGGCTTTGAACGGCGGCAAGTGGCCCCGGATCGCGTCAGATGACGCGAGCTATTTCTACACCCTGCGCGCGCGCCCCGATCATCCAGACCGCGACCTGATCAACATGATGCTTTCGGAGCTGTCACCGCTCGACATCCGGCAACTGTTCATCTGCCACAAGCAGGCGTTCTATGACGCCTATGCTACGTGGCCGGACGACAAGAAAGAGTATGTGGCCGAGTTCCTGCACCGGGACTATGCCGCCAACAAGGCGGGCGCCCGCGAGGCGCTCTTCGGCGGCGACGAACCCGCGCCGACACAGGAATCCAAGCCGGTTTCCACTGGCTCCAAAGAAGATATACTCGACATCGTCGGTCCTTGGGGCGCGGTCAGGAGGTAGGGATGAATCTCATTCGGCTTGTCATTTTCGGTTTCCTGTTTCTCTCGGTGATCTACCTCGCCGTGGCGTGGTATTCCCGGTCCGTCCGGCGCGAGAAGCTGGAGAAGGAATGGGCCGAGGATCATCCCGATGGTGGCGACAAGGCGGCGCGCCAGACCTTCATCACCCAGGGCATGACCGACTACAACGACTCGATCCGGCCCAAGCTGCTCCTGCTCATCTACATCGTCCCCATGCTCGCCGTGGGGACGATCCTTTACGTTATTAACGCGAATTGAGGCTCTTATGCTGCGCACGCTCCGCAAAGTCATCCTGACCGTCCTGCTCTTGGCCTTCGGGCTCGTCCTGCTCTATGCGTTGCCCCGGCATGACATCGCGCGCATCACCGGGACCGAGATCATCCGCATGGATTTCTCGAACCTGAACCGTCCGTTCTTCGCCCAGACCGACAGCGCGAATACGGAAATGGCCACGCGGGACATTCGCCTGATCAATACGGTCCGCAAACGCGAGGCGCTCATGGGTCTCATCCGGCGCGACAGCGAGCGCGTGTTCGTCTACCGCAACGAGGATACGGGCTGGATCTGGCCGCCGTATTTCAAATTCGACTCGTCGGACCTGCAGGCCGAGGCGCTGGCCAATGTCTCCGCACCGGGCAACGAGCAGTGGGTGGTCATCACGCGCTATGGCTGGCGCAACCGCTTCTTCACGATCTACCCGAACGCCGTCGCGATCAAACCCGTGGAGGGGCCGAACGTAACGATCATCCCCTGGTTCAACATCTTCTTCTTCGTCGCGCTCATCGCCGCCGCCGTGTTCCTTCGCGCCTTCTGGATGCAGTTTCGCGAACGCGCCATCGACCCGCGCCTCGAAGATACGCGCGACGCGTGGGAAAAGGTCGATGCCTATGCGGATGAGCGGCGCGGCCGTCTGAGCAGATGGTGGCAAAGCTGGCGCGGGAAGTGAGGGTTCGGATAGGCTGCGTCCATCCGACCGACGCGGGGGCTTTGCCCCACGCAAGACCGTCCCTGCGGCCATGCCTGGCACGATGACGAGCACCCCGGGCCGGATCAGACCGGGATATTGTCAATCAACCGGACCTTGCCCAGATGTGCCGCCACGAGAAGGCGCGCCGGTTCGTCGAGGTCCTTGAAGGGAGCGAGGTCGCGCGCCGCGCGAAGCTCCAGGTATTCCACCCGGGTAAACCCCGCCGCCTCGATTTCGGCCTTGGCGCGTTCGATCACTGGACCCGGCGCTTCACCGTCGCGCAACCGTGCTGACGCGGCTTGCAGCGCCCCGTGCAGCGCGGGAGCGATCGCCCGGTCGGTGTCGGACAAACGTTCATTGCGCGAGGACAGCGCAAGGCCGTCGGTTTCGCGCACGGTCTCGCAGGGCAGGATGTCGATTGGCAGGTTCAGGTCCGCGACCAGCCGCTTCACCACCTGCAACTGCTGGTAATCCTTTTCGCCGAAGGTGGCGCAATCGGCCTGTGTCTGAGTGAAAATCTTGGTCACGACCGTGGCGACCCCGTCGAAGTGGCCCGGACGGCCCGCGCCGCACAACCCTTCGGAGACACCTGCGATCGAAACCGTGGTTGCGAACCCCTCCGGGTAGATCTGATCCGGTGTCGGGGCATAGAGCGCGTCCACCCCGGCGGCTTGGAGTTTCGCGATATCCGCCTCCATGTGAGACGGGTATTTCGCCAGATCCTCAGGGTTTTCGAACTGTTTCGGGTTCACAAAGATCCACGCTACCACCCGGTCCGCATGGGCGCGCGCGATCTCCACGAGGGACATGTGGCCCGCGTGCAGCGCGCCCATGGTTGGCACCACGCAGATGCTCTCGCCTGCCAACCGCCAGCCGGAGGCCTGGGCGCGAATGGTTTCCAGATTGTCTATCACCTGCATCTCAGGTCTCGTCGTCAAAGCTGTGTTCAGGGGCCGGGAAGCGCCGGGCGCGCACGTCTTCGCCGTAGGCCGTAACGGCGGCGCGGGCGTCTTCGACAAGAGACGCATAGCGTTTCACGAATTTCGGCTTGAACATGTCGAACAGCCCCAGCATGTCATCGACCACGAGCACCTGACCATCGGTCCCCGACCCGGCGCCGATCCCGATCGTCGGAATGGACAACGCCTGCGTAATCTCTTCTGACAGACGTGATGGCACTTTCTCCAGCACCACCGAGAACGCCCCGGCACGCTCCACCGCCTGCGCATCCGCCAAGACCCTGGCCCGGTCCTCACCCCGCCCCTGGACCTTGTATCCGCCCAAGGTATTGATCGCCTGAGGGGTCAAGCCGACATGCGCCATGACCGGGATCGACCGGCTGGCGAGGAACCGGATCGTCTCTTCCATGCTTTCGCCACCCTCCAGCTTCACCGCCGCTGCGCCTGTTTCACGCATCAACCGCGCGGCATTGCGAAACGCTTGTTGGGGGCTTTCCTCGTAAGAGCCGAATGGCATGTCCACGACCATCAGCGACCGCGACAACCCGCGCGCCACCGCTTTACCGTGCATCACCATCATGTCCATGGTCACGCCCAGCGTGCTATCCATTCCGTGCAGCACCATGCCAACGCTGTCACCCACGAGTACGAGATCACAGACCTCGTCAACGATTTTCGCCACCGGCGTCGTGTAGGCCGTCAGGCACACCAGCGGCGCACCGCCCTTGGCCGCCATGAATTGGCTGGGCGTCATCGCCGCCCCCGATCCTGTCGCGCTCATGCCATCCTCCCTCATGCCGCGTTGCAGCGTCATACCCGTTCAAAATGCGTTTTCCAACAAGAACACCGCGCCAAATGCGCAATTTTGCAAATTGCCTTGCGCCCTATCGCGCAGGATTGTTTCATGGTGCTGTCCCAAGACGGGGCCGGAGGGAGACATATGACAAAGCTATTCACAAGCGCTGCCGCCATGGCGCTCCTTGCAGGTGCGGCCTTCGCGCAGCAGGATACGATCACCGTCGGCATGCAGCTCGAGCCGCCGAACCTCGACCCGACCGGGGGCGCGGCCGCCGCGATCGACGAAGTGACCTATGCCAATATCTTCGAGGGCCTGACCCGGTTCGGCCCGGACGGTTCGATCCAGCCCGCGCTTGCCTCCGAGTGGGAGGTGAGCGAGGACGGCACCGTCTACACGTTCACGCTGCGGGATGGCGTGGTGTTCCATGACGGCACGACGATGGATGCCGAGGATGTGGTGTTCAGCCTCAACCGTGCCCGTGCCGAGGATTCCACCAACGCGCAGAAGGCGCTTTTCGCCGGCATCACGGACGTGGAAGCGGTTGACCCGCTGACCGTGAAAGTCACGCTCGCCGAACCCAACGGCAACTTCCCCTTCAACATGGCTTGGGGCGATGCCGTGATCGTCGCGGAAGAAACCATCGAACAGGCCGCGACCACGCCCATCGGCACCGGCCCTTTCGTTTTCACCGAGTGGGTGCAAGGCGACCACGTCACGATTTCGCGCTTCGACAACTACTGGGGCGACCCCGCCGCGCTTTCGACCGCGACGTTCAAGTTCATTTCCGACGCCAATGCCGCCTTTGCCGCGATGATGGCGGGCGATGTGGACGTCTTTCCGGTCTTCCCGGCGCCCGAGCTTGTCAGCCAGTTCGAGTCCGATCCCCGTTTCGAGGTGATCGTCGGCTCGACCGAGGGCGAAACGATCCTCGCGATGAACAACGCGCAAGCGCCGCTGGACAACGTGAAAGTGCGCGAGGCGATTTCGCACGCGATCAACCGTCAGGACATCATCGACGGCGCCATGTTCGGCTTCGGCACGCCCATTGGCACGCATTTCGCGCCGCACAACCCAGATTACGTCGATCTGACCGGAATGTCGAACTACGACCCGGACGCGGCAAAAGCCCTCCTGGCCGAAGCGGGTGCGGAAGATCTGACGTTGCGCATGATGCTGCCGCCCCCGACCTATGCCCGGCGCGGCGGTGAAATCATCGCGGCCCAGCTTCGCGAGGTCGGCATCGAGACGGAGATCACCAACCTGGAATGGGCGCAGTGGCTTGAACAGGTGTTCAAAGGCAAGGATTTCGACCTGACCATCGTCAGCCACACCGAGCCTGCCGACATCAACATCTATGCCCGACCCGATTACTACTTTCAGTACGACAACGCCGACTTCCAAACCCTGATCGACAATCTGGGCGTGGAAAGCGATCCGGCGAAGCGGACCGAAATGAACAAGCAAGCCCAGACGATCATCGCTGAGGATTTCGTCAACGGCTACCTGTTCCAGCTGGCCAAGGTTGGCGTGGCAAATGCCAAGATCGAAGGGTTGTGGGAAAACGCCCCAACCCAGGCCATCGACCTTACGGATGTGCGCTGGACCGAGTGATCTGAGCAAACGAGACAGGCAAAGGGGCGCTCTTTCGGGCGCCCTTTTTCATTCAGGTATCGACGTCAGATCACCACCGGTGGGGCGGTAAGCGCAGTGGCGCGTTCGAAGACCGATAAGGGCGCTTGTGGTGCTGGCACGCCGATGCTCTCGGTCCCCCGGTCGGGCGACCATCCTGATTTGCCGGCAAGGCTGCGCGAAACCCATCTCGCCCGCACAATCCTGCAAGCACAATAGCGGTCCCCGCAATCTTTGCCTCTTTCCCCGCGACCTCGACCGTCCTAACCTTCCCCCATGCTGCGTTTCGCCGTCACCCGGTTCATCTCCCTGGCTCTCAGCCTGCTCGTGGCCTCCGTGGTGATTTTCGCGGTGATCGAAGTGATTCCGGGCGATCCGGCAAGCTACATGCTCGGCATGAATGCCAGCCCTGAAGCAGTCGAGGCCTTGCGCGAGCGGCTGGGGCTGAATGACAGTCTGCCCTTGCGCTATGTCGACTGGATCACGGGGATGCTCGCTGGCGATTTCGGGCAAAGTTACACTTACAAGGTGCCCGTGGCCGACCTGGTCGCCCAGAGGCTTTGGGTGTCCCTCCCACTCGCTGCCTACGCACTCATACTCTCGACGCTCATCGCTATTCCCATTGGGCTGGTCGCGGCGGCCAAACGCGGAAGCATGACGGATTATTCGATCATGGGCGTCACCCAGCTTGGGATCGCGCTTCCGAACTTCTGGTTCGCCATGTTGCTGGTGCTGGTCTTCTCGGTGTCGTTGCGTTGGTTCGCGGCTGGCGGTTTTCCGGGCTGGGACGCAGGCCTTTGGCCGGGGCTCAAGGCGCTCACCCTGCCCGCCGTGGCGCTTGCCCTGCCCCAAGCCTCGATCCTCGCCCGTGTCATGCGTTCGGCCCTGATCGACACGCTGGGTCAGGACTATATCCGCACCGCCCGCGCCAAGGGGCTTACACGCCGCCAGGCGACCGTGCGTCATGCGCTGCGCAATGCGCTGATCCCGGTGCTCACCATCATCGGGTTACAGTTTTCCTTCCTGCTCGCAGGGGCCATCATCATCGAAAACGTTTTCTACCTTCCGGGTCTTGGTCGCCTGATCTTCCAAGGCATCACCCAGCGTGACCTGATCGTGGTGGAAAGCCTCGTGATGCTGCTGGTCTTCGCGGTGATCCTCGTCACCTTCCTCGTCGACATCGCCTATGCGGCTGTCGACCCGAGACTGAGGAAACGCTGATGCGGGTGCCGGTGCAACTTATCCTCGGTGCGGTCCTTTCGGTGCTCTTCGTCCTCGGCGCCCTCGTGACCTTCATCTGGGTGCCGCATGACGTGGCTGCGCTGTCCATCGCGGACAAGCTGCAAGAGCCCTCCGCGACCTATCTCCTCGGCACTGACCACCTGGGACGCGACACGCTGTCCATGCTCATGGTCGGCGCGCGCACCTCCATCGC
>DOUP01000155.1 GCA_003520545.1 Maritimibacter sp.
TCGGCCAGCATCCGGTATTCATCGGCCTGATCGACCTGCATGAAGCGCATACGCCCGACCAGGACCCCGGCCATGGCGACCTGGGCCGTGCCCAATAGAAGCCCGCGCCGGGTAATGACCTTGGCGCTCTTTTCGGTATCTGCTGGTGCCCGCCTCATACCACGCGAGCCTCCGGATCAATGGCACCCGGTTTGAGCCATTCGACGCGAAGACCCCACGTCGAGATCGCAACCACAACCGGGTAAAATATGATCGAGACAATCGCCTCCAGGACGGACAGGCCAAAAGCCGGTTGGGACACGAGGAAGACGCCGAAAACCACACGCTCCAGCAACATCATTAGCATGAAAATCACGGCGATCATGCCCCATTCCACCGCGAATCCCTGTTCGGCGAGTTGAACCCGCCGCGATCTGAGCGACTCCAGCGCGAGGATCGCCAGAAGCGGTTCAATGCCCGGCACCGAAAGTGTCAGCATATCGGAAACGAGAAGCACCCCGGCCACGAGGAGGACCGGAAGGTAGTCAGGCCGGCGCACGGTCCAGGCAAACGCGAAACAGAGAATCAGGTCCGGTGGCGGGAACGTCTGCGCACCCGATTGCAGTGGCAGCATCCGGGTGAACAATATGACCGCGCAGATGGCAAGAAACCCCAAACCATAAAGCAAGCGACGAAGCAGATACGGGTCGATCATTGGGTGACCTCCGCCGTGTCCTGCACTGCGCGTTCAGGGGCCGGACAGGTCTCGGGACGTTCCGCCCCGTCTTCCAGATCGAGGCACTCAGCGGGCACGCCCTCGGCCACGGGCGCCAGAACCGGGTTCATCACGAGGAGAGCGCCACTGTCCGGAACAGCCTCACCCGGATGGGACCGCAGGACCCGCAGGAATTCGAGGCGTTCGTAGTCGGCCGCAAGCCGGACACGCAGACGCCGATCCTTGCCTTGCACGATCTCGCCGACCAGAAGGCCTGCGGGGAAGACCCCTCCGTCACCCGAGGACAGCACGCGGTCGCCAGGGCGCACGCTGTCCTGGTTCTCGATGAAATCAAGCGGCGGCGCGGGCGAATTATCGCCGGACAGAATTGCGCTTTGCCCCGACGGCTGGATCGTCACCGGGATGCGCGAGTTGGAATCAGTCAGCAAAATGACACGCGATGTCCGGTCCCCGACACCCGCCAGGCGCCCGACGAGCCCAAGACCGTCCATCGCCGCCCAGCCGTCCACCAGCCCATCCCGCGATCCGATATTGAGCAGCACGGACTGCCGGAATGGCGAGCCGCTGTCGGCCAGCACCACGCCGGTCACATAAGACAGGCGCGCATCGAGCCTCACGTTGTTCAGATCGCGCAGCTTGGCGTTCTCCTGCTCCAGTTGAAGAGCGGCTTCCTTCCACGCCTTCATTTGCTGCAATTCACGACGAAGCTCTTGGTTTTGCTCATAAATCCGCGCGTAGGATTGAAAGCCTTCGACCATATCCGCGCCCTTGTTCACGGGCACCAGGGCCCATTCGAACGACGGCACGACCCGATCGACAAGGTTCGCACGGAACCGCTCCACCCGTGGGCTGTCGATACGCCACAGGAGAAAGAGCGCGAAGAGGAAAAACAGGGCCAGACCGATCAGGATACGCCTGACCGGGCCCACGTAATCTTCGTTCCTGTTCCGTGTCGGTTTCGCCAAGCTGGCCCCCTGACCTTCCCGGTCGCGAGACCGTCAAGCGGCCTCAGCTGTCGTAGTCGATAACGTGACGCAGTTGCTTTTCGTATTCCAGTGCCTTGCCGGTGCCGAGGGCCACACAATTTAGCGACTCGTCCGCGACCGAGATGGACAGCCCGGTCTGCTCGCGCAAAGCGAGGTCCAATTCGCCCAGCAGCGCCCCGCCCCCGGTCAACATAACGCCCCGATCCACGATATCGGCGGCCAGATCGGGCGGCGTGGTTTCGAGCGCGGTCATCACGGCTTCGCAAATCTGCTGCACAGGTTCAGAAAGGGCTTCGGCGACCTGGGCCTGCGAAATCTCAAGCTCCTTGGGCACACCGTTCAAAAGGTCACGACCCCGAATTTGCATCGAAGCGCCCCGCCCATCGTCGGGCATCCGCGCGGTGCCGATGGAGGTCTTGATCCGCTCGGCGGTGCTTTCCCCGATCAAGAGGTTATGCTGGCGCCGCAGGTAGTTCACGATGGCCTCGTCCATCCGGTCGCCACCGACACGCACGGAACGCGCGTAAACGATGTCGCCCAGCGACAGCACCGCCACCTCGGTGGTCCCGCCGCCGATGTCCACAACCATGGACCCGGTCGGATCGGTGATCGGCATCCCGGCCCCGATGGCCGCGGCGATGGGTTCGGCGATCAGCCCGGCACGCCGTGCGCCCGCAGACAGCACCGACTGGCGAATGGCGCGTTTCTCGACCGGTGTCGCACCGTGCGGGACGCAGACGATGATCTTCGGCTTGGAGAAGGTGGTGCGTTTGTGGACCTTGCGGATGAAGTGCTTGATCATCTCTTCCGCGGTATCGAAATCCGCGATCACACCTTCGCGCATCGGGCGAATGGCCTCGATTGATCCGGGCGTGCGGCCCAGCATCAGCTTCGCGTCCTCGCCCACGGCGAGCACTTTCTTCACGCCGTCCTTGACGTGATAGGCGACGACCGATGGCTCGTTCAGGATCACACCGCGACCCTTCACGTACACAAGCGTGTTCGCAGTGCCGAGGTCGATCGCCATATCGGACGAAAATAGTCCAGAAATACCAGCCATGAAGTTGTGTCTTTCCCGTATCCCAAATCCCCACGTCGCAGGCCACCCCGCACGCTTCCGGCCTTATATGGGCCAGACCCCTTAAGGGAAAGGGGGGCCGCCCCCCGATTGGGCAGAAAGTTGCCTGTGGCGAAGGCGCAAAACCGCCTCTTTTCCGGTCGCGAAAATATCCCCGCCGGAGGCATCCGCCGATCCCGGCCGCAAGGCCGGGATCGGCTTCACCTGCGCGCGCCTTGGCGCGCTCCTTTTCGGGGCCTTACCCGGCGTCGGTGTAGCGCACTTCGGGGGCCGATTTGGCCAAGCGGACCTGAAGCCGGTTGAGCGCGGTGATATAGGCCTTGGCCGAGGCGACGACGGTATCCGTGTCCGCCGATTGCCCGGTCGAAATACGCCCATCCTCCGACAAACGCACCGAAACGGTCGCTTGGGCGTCCGTGCCCTCGGTCACGGCCGAGACCTGATAGATCTCAAGCCGTGCCTCGGTCGGGAACAGGGCCTTCACCGCGTTGAAGGTGGCATCCACCGGACCGTCACCGGTTTGCGTGGTCGAGACCTCTTCGCCGTCGATTTCAAGCACGATATCGGCGGTTTGCGGGCCTTCGGTGCCGCAGACGACCCTGAGCGACTTCAGCTTGATCTTCTCGACAGCCTTGTCGCCCGCCGTGTCCGTGACCAGCGCGATGATATCGTCGTCGTAGACCTCTTTCTTGCGGTCTGCCAAGGACTTGAACCGCACGAAAATATCCTTGAGCTGATTGTCCCCGACCTCCAGGCCCAGCGCGTTCAGCTTGTCGCGCAACGCTGCGCGGCCCGAGTGCTTGCCCAAGGGCAGCTGGCTCGACGCGAGACCGATGTCCTCGGGTCGCATTATCTCGAACGTTTCGGCATTTTTCAGCATCCCATCCTGGTGGATGCCGCTTTCGTGGGCGAAAGCGTTCTTGCCGACGATGGCCTTGTTATACTGGACCGCGAAGCCGGACACCTGCGCCACCCGGCGGCTGATCTGCATGATCTTCCGCGTATCGACGCCCGTGGTATAGGGCATGATGTCGTTGCGCACCTTGAGCGCCATGACGACCTCTTCCAGCGCGGTGTTGCCGGCCCGTTCGCCCAAACCATTGATGGTCGATTCGATCTGGCGCGCGCCCGCTTCGACGGCGGCAAGGCTGTTGGCGGTCGCCATCCCCAGGTCGTTGTGACAATGGGTGGCAAAGACGATCTCATCCGCGCCCGGCACTTTTTCGATCAGCATCCGGATCAACTCGGCGCTTTCGCGCGGCGCGGTGTATCCGACCGTGTCGGGAATGTTGATCGTGGTGGCACCGGCCTTGATCGCGATCTCGATCACACGGCAGAGGTAATCATGTTCGGTCCGGGTCGCATCCATGGGCGACCACTGCACGTTGTCCGTCAGGTTTCGCGCATGGGTCACCGTGTCGTGGATCAGGTCGGCCATTTCGTCCTGGCTCAGGCCTGGAATGTCGCGGTGCAAGGGCGAGGTGCCGATGAAGGTGTGGATGCGCGGACGCTCGGCGTGTTTCACCGCTTCGAAACAGCGGTCGATGTCCTTGTAATTCGCGCGCGCCAAACCGCAGATAACAGCCTGTTTCGAACGCTGTGCGATCTGCTTCACCGCTTCGAAGTCGCCTTCCGAAGCGATGGGGAAGCCCGCCTCGATAATATCGACGCCCATGTCGTCGAGCATCTCGGCAATCTCGAGTTTTTCGTCGTGGGACATGGTCGCGCCGGGGCTTTGTTCGCCATCGCGCAGGGTCGTATCGAAAATCAGGACGCGGTCCTGTTTGGTCTTGTCGGTCATGGGATAATCTCGTCTGTCTGTCTTAGCCTGGTGTCGAAGGGCGCGGTCCAAAACCCCTGAGCGCATGCGCCGACGGCACGCTCAGAGGCGGCTAAGAAGGAGAAGAAGCGCGGCACGGCTGACCAGCCGCTCGGAAGCGTTCGGGGTCGCAATGCTGGTGGCCGCGTTAATCATGGTTGCGTTTATAGCCCTCTCATCGTGAATGAAAAGTGAATTTTTGCCCCCTTTGGTCCGGTGCGCCCTCTCCCGCGTAGTCGGCATATGACAAGACACGCACTCATCCTCGGCGCGACAGGCGGCATCGGGTCGGCCATTTCGGACCTATTGAGCCAGGGCGACTGGGAGGTCACGGGCCTTTCGCGCGCGGACGGTCTCGACTTCGATGCCCCTGACAGCGTGGCGAAGGTGCTGGAGGCGCATCACGGGCCTTTCGACCTGATTTTCATCGCCACCGGCGCGCTGGAGATCGACGGAATAGGGCCTGAAAAGGCGTTGAAACAGCTCACGCCCGAGACGCTCGCCGCGCAGTTTCGCGTCAACACCATAGGCCCCGCCCTGGTGATGGCGCATGTTCCGCGCCTTTTGGCCAAAGCCGGCACCGTCGCCACGCTCACCGCGCGGGTCGGGTCCATTGGCGACAATCGGCTGGGCGGCTGGCACAGCTACCGCGCCGCAAAGGCCGCGCTCAACCAGATCATGCACGGGGCCGCCATCGAACTTGCCCGCAGCCACAAGGCGGCGATCTGCGTGGCGCTCCATCCCGGTACGGTCGCAACAGGCCTGACCGAAACGCACGGCAAGGGGCACGACAAATTGACCCCGTCCCAGGCCGCCGCGCACCTTCTGGCTGTTCTGGGCGGGCTGACGCCCGAGGACAGCGGGCAGTTTTTCGACTGGAAAGGCGAACGGGTCGTCTGGTGAGCCGCCTCGTCCTCGTCCTTGGTGACCAGCTCTCGCCCAAGCTTTGCGCGCTTCAAGAAGCCGACAAAGCGCGCGACATCGTGGTCATGTGCGAGGAGAAGCCGATCACCCCAAGCACCACCCCCAGAAGATCGCGCTGATCTTTGCCGCCATGCGGAAATTTGCCGCGCGGTTGGAGGATGACGGGTGGGATGTCCGATATGCGAAACTGAACGACCCGGACAATGCACAGACGCTTTCGGGCGAGCTGTTGTGCCACACCAGGGAACACGCCTATTCCCACCATATCCAGCGGCTGATGATCATCGGAAATTTCGCGCTGTTGGCGGGCATTGATCCCGCACAGGTGCATGAATGGTATCTCGCGGTCTACGCGGATGCCTTCGAATGGGTCGAGGCACCGAACACGATCGGGATAAGCCAGTTCGCGGAGGGCGGCATTATCGCGTCGAAACCCTATGTTTCCTCAGCGAACTACATCGACAAAATGTCGAACTTCTGCGACCACTGTGAATATGGCTCGAAAACCAAGTCAGGACCAAATGCCTGCCCTTTCAATATACTCCATTGGCATTTTATCGACCGACATGAACAACGATTTGGGAACAACCCGCGGATGGGGAACGTTCTGGGTACATGGCGTCGTATGGACGGCGCCAAAAAGCAGACGATTTTGGAGGACGCTTCGAAGATCCTGGCGAAACTGGATGCCGATGAGGTGGTGTAGGCGCGGACTCCTGTCAAACCTGCATCTGAGACTCGACAAATCGTCCAGGACAAATCATGCACGAGACACCGTTGCACCCGCGAACCGCCGCGGGAATGTGGCTGGAGGACTACCCTTTGGATAAGGTTCGTAAACGCAAAAGCGCAACAGATCGGAAAGCCGAGATCGTCGACACGGTCATCGACCTTGCCGCGGACATCGGCCCAGACCGCGTGACGACCCAGCACCTCGCGGATCGTGTCGGCGTCACGCAACCGGCCATTTTCCGTCATTTCGCAACCAAGTCCGAAATTTGGGATGCCGTGTCGAAGAAGCTGGCGGACGATGTTCGACGCGCGGCTACTGATGTTCCGCGCGATGACGGACCGGACACGATCCCGGCCCACCTGGGTCGGTTCTTTCACTTGGTCACGCAGTATCCATCGCTCCCCTCGATCCTTCATTCGCGAGAGCTGCAGGCGGAAAACAGGGATCTTCATAAACGTTTTCAAAACCTTCGGAGCGACCGAGAATCCTGGATTGCCGACCTCGTTCGACGCGGCCAGAACAACGGCGAGCATCGAACCGACCTCTCACCACAGAGTGTGTCCCGGATGATCCTGGCCTCGGTGCAGGGTCTCACGATGCATTGGTCACTGGACAACCACACCTTCGACCTGCTGCAAGAAGGACGCGACCTCGCCGGGACGTTGATGGACAGCCTGCGCAAGAACTGACTTCGCGGCCTCGGTCCGCCCACATCGGACAAGGCCCATTATTCTTGGCCTGCGACAAATTCGCAATTTTGCATCTTTAATGATGCTTTTGGTCTTCCGTCGTATACAATCGTCGGGCAATTCGGCCGTGTGCCCCAATTCTGGAGACGCGGTTTCGTGACGTAGCAAGGGCGCAGCACATCAGCGCCGGTTTTGGGAGGCACAGGATGGCGCATGTTGTCGTACTTGGCGGCGGTTTGGGTGGAACGATCCAAGCCTACGAGCTTAGGCAAACACTGACGAAGAGCGACAAGATCACGCTCATCTCGGACAAACCGTATTTTCAGTTCACCCCGTCAAACCCCTGGGCCGGTGTCGGCTGGCGGTCGAAAAAAGAGCTGACCATCGACCTTGCCCCGGTCATGAAACGCCGTGGGATCGACTTCATCTGCGACGGCGCGGAAAAGCTCCTGCCCGAAGAGAACAAGATCAAGTTGGCGAGCGGGGCGGAGGTTTCCTACGACTACCTCATCATCGCCACCGGCCCCGAGCTGGCCTTCGACGAGATCGAGGGTTTCGGTCCCGAGGGTCATACGAATTCGGTCTGCACTATCGAACATGCCGAGAAATCCGGCGGCAAGGGCGGCACCTGGGAAGAGTTCTGCAAAGACCCCGGCCCCATTGTCGTCGGCGCCGTTCAGGGTGCGTCCTGTTTCGGTCCGGCATATGAGTATCTTCTCACACTCGACACCGACCTGCGGCGGCGCAAGATCAAGCACAAGGTGCCCATGACCTTCGTCTCCTCCGAACCATACGTCGGCCACCTCGGCCTTGGCGGCGTCGGTGACACGAAGGGTATGCTGGAAAGCGCCATGCGGGATCGGGACATCAAATGGATCGTCAACGCACGGACCGACAAATTCACCGAGGACGCCGTGCATGTCACCGAGTTCGACGAAGACGGGAACGAGAAGAAGACCCACGAAATCCCCGCGAAATACAAGATGATGCTGCCGGCGTTCCGGGGTATCCCCGCGGTGCGTGACATCGAAGGTCTCGTGAACCCACGCGGGTTCATCATCGTCGACGAGTATCAGCGCAATCCCAAGTATCAGAACGTCTTCGGGATCGGCGTGGCCATTGCCATCGCACCGCCCGTGGCGACACCCGTCGCAACCGGGGTGCCCAAGACCGGCTTCATGATCGAAAGCATGGTCACCGCAACGGCCCACAACCTGCCGCGCGTCATACGAGGCGAAGAGCCCAACAACCTGCCGTCGTGGAACGCGCTGTGCCTGGCAGACTTCGGCGACCGGGGCGCGGCCTTCCTCGCCATGCCGCAAAATCCGCCGCGCAACGTCAACTGGGCCTCCGAAGGCAAGTGGGTGCACTGGGCCAAGCTGGCCTTCGAGTGGTATTTCATGCGCAAGGTGCGCAAGGGCGTGTCAGA
>DOUP01000156.1 GCA_003520545.1 Maritimibacter sp.
TGCGGAACACTTCGCGGCCCTCTTCGGCCTCTTGCTTGGCGGCACCTTTGATAAAGCCTGACGCTGCGCGCAGGATCTGGAAGGGGGCTTTGACGTGCACGTCCATCATGGCGTCGAACATGTCGTCCGTCATGTGACCGATCATCGAATCCCACGTGTAGCCCGCGTTGTTGACGCTGATATCGACGCCGCCAAAGGTCTCGATCCCGGTGCCGATGAAACGTTCGGCAAAGCCTTTTTCGGTGACGCTGCCCGGCACGGCGACGGCATTGCCGCCTGCGGCCTTGATCTCGTTCACCACGTCCACCGCAGGGTCGACTTCGAGGTCATTGACCACAACCGAGGCGCCCTCAGCGGCGAGCTTCAGCGCGACCGCGCGGCCGATGAGCCAGTCGAAGATGGTCTTGGCCTCGGGGCGGGGAGCCTTGATCCAGGCCGTGTCGAGCGGGCGGTGAAGCAGGAGCAGCACCGCGCCGCCCGCGATGGCGATGATGGACATCCAGAGCGCAGGCGTGACACCGTGCCAGATCTTCAGGTGCGGGTGCAGATCGCCGCCCGTCACGGCATTGGCGGCCATGGTCACCACCGGCTCGGCGATCCACGGCATGACGCCGAANNATGATGCCGATGGTCGCGGTGATCGGCATCAGCTTCGCCAGCCCCCCGAGCCGCTTGATGTCGCGGGTGTGGGTTTCGTGGTCCACGATCCCGGCGGTCATGAAGAGCGCGGCCTTGAAGGTCAGGTGGTTGATGATGTGGAACACGGCGGCCACGGCGGCGGCATCGGTGCCGAAGCCCAGGAGCATCGTCAGCAGGCCGAGGTGCGAGACGGTGGAGAAGGCCAGAAGCGCCTTCAGGTCGTCTTTGAAGAGCGCGATCACGGCGCCCAGCACCATGGTGATGAGACCCACGGTTGCCACGATGTAGAACCACGGCTCGGTGCCCGCGAGCGCAGGCCACATGCGGGCCATGAGGAAGACACCGGCCTTCACCATGGTGGCGGAGTGCAGATAGGCCGACACGGGCGTCGGCGCGGCCATCGCGTGCGGAAGCCAGAAGTGGAAGGGGAACTGCGCCGACTTCGTGAACGCGCCCAGCAGGATCAGGACCAGCGCCGGGATATACCACTCGGACGACTTGATGAGATCGCCGGAAGCCAGGATGTCGGTCAGGTCGTAGCTGCCCACGATCTGACCCAGAATGAGCATCCCGCCGATCATGGCAAGCCCGCCCGCGCCGGTGACGGTCAGCGCCATGCGTGCGCCCTGACGCCCTTCGGGCAGGTGTTTCCAATAGCCGATGAGCAGGAACGAGCTGAGCGAGGTCAGCTCCCAGAAGATCAACAGAAGCAGGATGTTGTTGGACAGGACGATGCCCAGCATCGCGCCCTGGAACAGCAGCAGGTAGGTATAGAACTGCCCCATCGGGTCGTCGCCGGACAGGTAGAAGCGCGCGTAAAGCGTGATGAGCAGGCCGACGCCCAGGATCATCACCGAGAACAAAAGCCCCAGACCGTCGAGGAAGAAGGAAAACGACAGGCCGAGGTGCGGGATCCAGTCGGCCGAAAATGTCAGGACCTCGCCCGCCATGACGCGGGGCGCCGCGATCAACAGAAGGATCAGCGCAAGCGCCGTTGGAATGGCCGTAAACGTGGCGCAGGCATTGCGCCCGGCCCGGATCATCACTCCGGGGACCAACGCCCCCAGAAACGGCAAGATCGCTACTACGGCGAGAAAACCGGCCCCATTTCCCATCACACCACCCTGATTCCGCGCGTTGTTCTGTGCTTTCCGGCGTGTGTAGCAACTCACGGAGGGGGGGCCAAGGTGAACCGGGGGGCTCGGGATAAAGTCTTTGTCAGAGAAAACGGCGTGGGGTTGCCGGGGCAGGGTCAAGACGCTTGAAATCCTGTGCGGAAGATGCGAGAAACCAAATAACGTTGCAAATGCAATGAAATTGGCGCGAACAGGTCGACCCGGGTATCAAGGCCCGTGATCTATGCGCGTTGGGAAGAACCCGGGGTGTCGGACCGTGCCGATGCGACCGAGAGAAGACTTTAGATCACAGGGAGGACGCGATGTTTGATGATCGCTATACGCTGGCGCACAAGCTTTACCCGTATGAAAAGCACGCCGATCAGGACAAGGCGGAGGCGGTGCGTCATCCGGTCGTGATCGTTGGCGGGGGACCGATCGGGGTGGCGACCGCGCTCGATCTCGGGATGCAGGACATTCCGGTCGTGGTGCTCGATGACCATGAAGGCATCGGCATGGGCAGCCGCGCGATCTGTTTCGCGAAACGGTGCCTGGAAATCGCGGACCGCTATGGCTGCGGCGAGCCGATGCTGGACAAGGGCGTTGTCTGGAACCTCGGCAAGGTCTTTCACAAGGAGGGGAAGATCTACGAATTCAACCTGTTGCCAGAAGACGGCCACAAGTACCCGGCCTTCATCAACCTGCAACAGCCCTATTTCGAACGCTTCATGATCGAGCGGCTGCGCGCCTTGCAGGCCGAGGGCAAGCCGATTGAAATCCGCGGCAAGAACCGTGTCGATGCGGTCGATGTGAAGGACGATCACGTGGTGCTCGACGTGATGACGCCGGATGGGCCCTACAAGATCGAGGCGGATTACATGGTCGCCTGCGACGGCGCCAGTTCGCCGGTCCGCGACATGCTGGGCGAGGAGTTTACCGGCAAGGTGTTCCAGGACAGTTTCCTGATCGCCGACATCAAGATGAAGAACGTCGATTTCCCGACCGAGCGCTGGTTCTGGTTCGAGCCGTCGCATGGCTCGGGGGCGTCGACGCTGTTGCACAAGCAGCCCGACGACGTGTGGCGCATCGACTTCCAGATCGGCTGGGACGTGGACCGCAAGGAAGAGCTGAAAGAGGAAAACATCCGCCGACGTCTGGACGCGATGCTGGGGGACGTGGACTACGAGATGGTCTGGTCCTCGATCTATACCTTCCAGTGCAAACGCATGGAAAAGTTCCGCCATGGCCCCGTTTTCTTTGCCGGCGACGCCGCCCACCAGGTCTCGCCGTTCGGCGCGCGGGGGGCCAATTCGGGGATGCAGGATGCCGACAACCTCGGCTGGAAGCTCGGGCTCGTGATCAAGGGGCTGGCCCCCGACGCGCTGCTCGACAGCTATTCCGAGGAACGGGTCTACGGCGCGGATGAGAACATCCTGAATTCCACCCGGTCCACGGATTTCATCACGCCCAAGACCGAGATGTCGCATATCTTCCGCAATGCGGTTCTGAACCTGGCCGCCAAGCACGAGTTCGCACGACCGCTGGTCAACTCCGGTCGCCTGTCGGTGCCCTGCGTTTACGACGGGCTGTCACTGAACGGTCCCGACGCGCTGCCCGGCGCACCCGATCGGACCCGTGTCGGTGCCCCCATGGTCGATGCGCCGATCGGAGACGATTGGCTGCTCTCGATGATCGGCGGGGATTTCACGTTAATGACCATCGACGCCGAGGCCCCCGAGACCATCGACATCAACGGGATCGAAGTGAAGCGTCTGGCGCTGACCGCCGAGGGCAACCCGGAACTGGCCGAGCGCTATCTTGGAGACGCCAAAACCGCCGTCTACCTGATGCGCCCGGACCAGCATGTCGTCGCGCGTTGGGAGCGCTTCGACACCGCGTCGGTCAAACGTGCCGTCAACACCGCCACCGCCCGCGTTTGAGGAGGACGACATGAGCGAAGTGAACACCAAACCGAATATCGAGGGGCCGGACGATTTCTACGAGACCCTGCTCGCAGCCCATGAGGGCAAGACCAAAGAGGAAAGCGACGCGATCAATGCGCGCCTCGTTCTGATCCTCGCCAACCAGATAGGCGACCGCGAGGTGCTGTCAAAAGCCATCGCGATGGCCGCCGAGACCTGAGGAGACCGCTATGAAGATCGAGAAAATCCACCACGTTGCCTACCGCTGCAAAGATGCGAAGGAGACCGTGGACTGGTACGGCAAGATGCTGAACATGGACTTCGTGCTCGCGATTGCCGAGGACAAGGTCCCCTCAACCCATGAGCCGGACCCTTACATGCACCTGTTCCTGGATGCGGGCGACGGCAACGTGCTCGCGTTTTTCGAACTGCCGACCAAACCCGAGATGGGCCGCGACCCGAACACACCGGAATGGGTGCAGCACATTGCCTTCAAGGTGAAGGACCGCGAGACGCTGATCGCGTTCAAGGAGCATCTCGAGGCCAATGGGGTCGAGGTGCTGGGGGTGACGGATCATTCGATCTTCCATTCGATCTATTTCTTCGACCCCTCCGGCCACCGCGTCGAACTGGCCTGTCCGGACCCGGAAGAAGAGGCGATGCTCGCGCGGCTCGACGAGGTCAAATGGGACATGCTCGAAGAATGGTCGCGCACCAAGAAAGCGCCCCAGCACGCTGATTGGCTGCATTCGAAAGAGCTGGGCAAGGCCTGAGCCTTAGGAGCGCCTGACCCTGGGTGCGCCTCGGTCGATTTGACTGCCACTGTGCAAGCCCAAGCGTGCCACGAGCGCGCCCGAAGTGCAGCTCGCGTATTCGTGGGTAACGGCAGGCTGGTGCGGCGGCGGACTTCGCGTTAGACCCCGCGCCATGACGACCCGAGACCAAATACGCCGCGCCGCGCGTCTGTCCGTCGCGCCGATGATGGACTGGACTGACAGCCATTGCCGGGTGTTTCACCGGATGATGAGCCGCGAGACGCTGCTCTACACCGAAATGGTGACCGCGCCTGCATTGGTGCGGGGCGGGGCGATGCATCTGTTGGACTTCGATCCGGTCGAGCATCCGGTGGCCGTGCAATTGGGCGGGTCCGATCCGGACGAGCTCGCCCAGGCGACGCGGCTGTGCGTGGGGCGCGGCTATGACGAGGTGAACCTGAACGTCG
>DOUP01000047.1 GCA_003520545.1 Maritimibacter sp.
CCGCCCAAAGCCCCCCGGTTGACCCGAACCGCCCCCCCGTGCCATGCGCCCGCCAGTCACGATGCCCCCGGCCCCCATGCCGGCCCAGCCGAAGGAAGGACCCATGGCTCTCACCCTGCGTCGCAACCGCGACCGCGATCTCGCCCCCTTGGCACGGATGCTGCCGGACGCGGACATCCCCCTGCTCAACCCCAATGCAAAAGTCCCCTTCGATGAGATGGAGTGGCACCGCAAATGGCTCGGAGAGCACACGGATGTCTCCTTCTACCTTCAGGACGCCGCCGGACAGGACGTCGGGTTCTTCGCTTTGCGGGAGGGGATCGGGCCGGAGGTGCGCCACCTCACCTACGTCTACCTCGTCGAAACCGCGCGCGGTGGAGCCGCCGCCGAGCTGACCGAACGCGTGGAACAGGCCGCATTGGGCCTCGGCGCGCTGACCTTGACCCTGAAAGTGGACCTCGACAACGCGCCCGCCCTCAACGCCTACCTCTCGGCTGGCTACGAGGAGCTGTCCCGCCGCCAAGGCATGGCCACGATGCGCCTCGACCTGGAAGCGCGCCGCGTCGCGTAGGCGGGGCGTGACGGGAGACATTCGGGAAGCCGTCGTTCACGGCGAGGCTCGCGAACGGCAGCGATGCGCAGGGAGCGGACACATGTAAAGTCGTCCTCTCTGCGGGCATGAAGCTTCAGGAGCAGCATGCGCATGACCGGGCTCGCAGCCAAATCCGCGATACCCAACGCTGGCGACGGGAAAGCTGTGTCCGGCGCATGGTCAAATCACGTCTCCGGGTGCCAAACGACCGACCTGGCGCCAACTCGCACCAATTCACAGCGGCGAGAGCGAGCCAAAGTAGTCAAAAGGCTTGGTGAATTGCTTTGGGTGCTATTACCATCCCGAAAGGTGATCCAAATGGGGAATGCTGTGTTTATTGCAAATCGAGCGAGATGAAGCCCGAAGCCGCCAAAATGGAAACGGACTTTTCCAAACCTGGCCGCGAGACAAAGCGCCTCCGGCTTTACTTTCTTGTGCCTCTGGTCATCGCCATCCTGATCGCCGAGATCGTCCCCATCGCCGGTGTCTATCTCTTTCAGCACCGCAGTGTAGGTGTCGGCGGCGTCCATCTCCAGATGTCGGCAAACGATATCTATCGCGACTCGATAGACCAGCACGCGCATGCGCTGGAGATGACTATCGATCTTCTGGTGCACGACGACGATCTGGCCGGGTATCTGGCGCGCAAGGATCGCGATGCCCTGCTCGCACACGCAGCCCCGATGCTCGACCAAATGAAACGCATATATGGCGTTTCGCATTTGTATTTCACCCTCCCCGATCGTGTGAACCTGTTGCGGGTGCACGATCCGGATCGCCACGGCGACGTTATCAACCGCGTGACCACGAAGCTGGCTGAACGAAATGGCACAACCGCGTATGGCATCGAAGTCGGGCCGCTCGGCACATTCACGCTGCGTGCGGTAAGGCCCTGGTACGACCCGCAGACCCGGCGTCTGATCGGCTATGTCGAACTCGGCATGGAAACCCCCGAAGTGGTGGAGCGAATTAGCAAATCCCTCGGCGCCGAGGCTTTCGTCCTCATTGGAAAGGAATTCCTGGACCGGGCCGGCTGGGAGGACGGCATGCGGGTCTTCGGGCGCACACCGGATTGGGACCGATTTTCCGAAGTTGTGGTGAACAGCCAGACGCTGCCGTCAATCCCGCCGACACTCGCGCGTCGGATCGAGAACGGTGAAATGGAAACCGCGCCGGATGAAACGTCCATTCAGTTTGGCGGGCGCTTTTTCCGGCCGTTGTTCATTCCAATTCAGGATGTCGGCGGCCGCAATGTGGCAATCATCGCGCTGCTCGTGGATGTTTCCGACGAAATCAACTCCGCTCGGCTGGCGCTTTTTCTCGGCGGGGGNNAACGATACCTATGGCCATGTGGCCGGAGACAAGGTCCTCGAAAAACTCGGACTTCTCTTGAAAGAATACACCCGGGAGGGCAGCGGCCTATTCCGTTATGGCGGCGAGGAGTTCGCCGTCCTCCTCCCCGGACTTGGGATCGACGGCGCCATGGAGACAGCGAATCGATTAAGAGTTATTGTCGAACAGGCCGATTTCGACGTCGGCGACGACCGGAAGATCAAGGTGACCGTCAGCATCGGCGTTGCTGTATTCCCGGTTTCGGCAGCAACGCCAGAGGAGCTTACAAAGGCGGCAGATGCTGCACTTTATGTGGCAAAGGCGACGGGGCGCAATCGCGTGTCGGCATACGGAGATTCCTCTTTAAAAGCCGCCGAATCATTGGCCCGTCCCGACGCCGATGACACACCCGGCTGAGTGTGGCGAAGATCCGGGAAAATAAAATCGCTTCCGCGCGAATAATACCCTGACACCGGATCTGGGTTCGACATATGCCAATTGCGCAGCCAGAACGTCTCGGGCAGTACCATACCTGCCTGGTGTCGGCTTTGTCCCGCAATGCGTGAGTTCGTTTGACCGTCAAATTTGCCCCGCGGCGGACGGCTGCTTGGTCGACAGCATCCCAGCATCTGAAGCTTGCGATGAACGTCAGCTCCGGCCCCAAAACACCCACTTTCCCGCTCCCTCCGCCACGCACCGCCCCTCACAAGACCTCCCCCTCCGGTCCCCGGTCCCCGTAGCCTTCGATGATCTTCGACATCCGCAGTTTCACGAAGAACTTGAGCACGTCGTTGATGAAAGCCTGGTACCCCCGGCCCCGGGCGCGGAAGTATTTCACGACCTCTTCGTCGAGCAGCAGCGTGACCCGGATCTTTTTGCCCGTGGGCGGATAGATCTCGTCAAGGGTGAGCCATTCTTCCGGAATCGTATCCCGCGTCACTACCTCCCGGTTCAGTTCCGCCACGAGGAAGTAATTCATCATCACCGCCTCCCGCGCGTCGCGCAGTTCGGCCTTCGCCGCGCGGCGATCGGCGGCGATGTTGAGGTTGTAGGTGTCGGGTTTGTGGTCCGGCAGGTCACTCATGGCAGGTCTCCTTTGCGGATCACCTTGCGGGCAAAAGGTTAACGCGGCGCTGGCCGACCGTGCGCCGGCGCACATGCCTTTCATATGGTTTTCATATGGA
>DOUP01000212.1 GCA_003520545.1 Maritimibacter sp.
CTCATACCGATTTCCCCTTAAAGAGACCCGTGGGTTTGAACAGGAGCACGATCACCAGGATCGCGAAGGACACCGCGAACTTGTAATCCGTGCCGAGAAGTTGGAGGAGCCCGGACGGCTCCCAGGCTTCGGGCACAACATACGTCACGACTTTCTTCCACGCATAGGTCACGAAGACCTCCGAGAACGCGATCACGAAACCACCCGCGATGGCCCCCAGCGGGGAGCCGAGACCGCCGACAATGGCCGAGGCAAAGATCGGAAGCAGAAGCTGGAAGTAGGTGAAGGGTTTGAACGACTTGTCCAGCCCGTAAAGCACGCCCGCGATGGTCGCGAGCGCCGCTACGATGATCCAGGTGATCATCACAACGCGCTCCGGGTTGATACCCGACAAGAGCGCCAGATCTTCGTTGTCCGAATAGGCGCGCATCGACTTGCCCGTGCGGGTCCGGTTCAGGAACCAGAAAAGCGCGGCCACGACAAGCGCGGCGGTTATGATGGTGATGCCCTGAGTGGTCTTGAACGCCATCCCCTCGGCTAGTCCCGCCCCTTCCTTGAAGTCCCCCGCATTGAAGATGAAGCGTTCTCCGTCGGTAAAACGCTGATCTCCGGGTCCAATGATCAGACGCACGACACCGTTCAGAACGAACATCACCCCGATCGAGGCCATGACGAGCACGATGGGCTTGGCTTTGACCCGCCGGTAATAGCTGTAGACGACCTTGTCCGTGCCAAGCACCAGAAGCGAGGTGACGACGATGCCGAAGGGCAGGGCCAGAAGCGCGGTGGGCAGAACGCCAAACGAAAGGCCCATTGCTTGAAAACCCCAGGTGATCAGGATGGTCGCCATGGTCCCGAAGGCCATGGTGTCGCCGTGCGCAAAATTGGAGAATCGAAGGATACCGTAGATCAGGGTCACACCGAGAGCGCCGAGCGCCAATTGGCTACCATAGGCGGTGGCCGGAATGATCACGAAATTCGTCAGCGCAACAATTGCGTTCAAAAGGTCGGTCACAACGGAGCCTCGCAAGTGAATTCGGTTTGAGTGACCCCGTAGGGGTCGGTGTTCGTGTCAAGCGCGTGGAGAAGGACCGGCACGCCCTCGGCCGTGGCGTTTCCATTGACGAGAAGCGTGTATTTCACGTCGTCTTTGGTCCAGCTCCATGGTCCGAAGGTTCCGCCAGCGGTGCCCCGGATCGCGTCGTCCCCAACGGCCACGAACCCGGCTCCAACGTCATCGACCTCGACGGGGGCGAAGACAAAAGATCTGGCCGATCCATCCGCCGTTGTGCAGTCCAATGCCATACGGGCACCTTCGGCAAACGCCGAAACAGGCGCCGCCGCCATAACCAGGGAGAGCGCCAAATTCATATCAGCCCCCCAGGAACGACTGGCGCACTTCGGGATCGGCCAGAAGCTCTTTCCCGGTGCCGGTGTGGGCATTGGCGCCTTGGACCAGGACATATCCTTTATCCGCAATTTCAAGCGCTTGGCGGGCATTCTGTTCGACCATGAGCACAGGCAGGCCAGTGCGCGCCACTTCGATGATGCGGTCGAACAGTTCGTCCATCACGATCGGCGACACGCCGGCTGTCGGCTCGTCAAGCATCAAGACCTTGGGCTTGGTCATCAACGCGCGCCCCACGGCGACCTGTTGGCGTTGTCCACCGGACAGTTCGCCCGCTGCCTGGTAGCGCTTTTCCTTGAGGATCGGAAACAGATCGTACACCTGTTCCATCGTGGTGCGAATGTCGTCGGTGCGGATGAACGCCCCCATCTCGAGGTTCTCTTCAACCGTCATCGAGGTGAAAATGTTGTGGGTCTGCGGCACGAACCCCATGCCTTTCTTGACGCGGTCCTGCGGGGTCAGGTCGGTGATATCCTCGCCGTCCAGTCGCACCGTGCCGGCGCGCACGTTGAGCATTCCGAACAGGGCCTTCATGCCTGTCGATTTGCCGGCACCATTGGGCCCGACGATCACGGCGATTTCGCCTTCGTCCACCGCGATGGTGCAGTCGTGCAGAATGTCGGGGCCATTGCCGTAGCCGCCGGTCATGCTTTCCCCGATCAGGAACGGACCGCCGGGCGAGGGGTGCGCTTCACCATGCTGGGGACCCGGCACCATGCTGGACTGTGTCTCTTTGGTGACCGAGCGGTCCTTGTTGCCCCGTCCGGAATACGCGTCGCTCATGCGCCCACCTGTTCTTTATTCTTGAGACCCGTGCCGAGGTAGGCTTCGATGACCTGCTCGTTGGCCTTGATCTCGGTCAGCGTGCCTTCGGCGAGGACTTTGCCTTCGGCCATGCAGATGACCGGATCGCAAAGCTTCTCGATGAAGTCCATGTCGTGCTCGATGACCACGAAAGTGTAGCCACGCTCGACGTTGAGCCGCTTGATCGCGTCCGCGATTGTGTAGAGCAGGGTGCGGTTCACGCCCGCGCCGACCTCGTCCAAAAACACGATCTTGGCGTCCACCATCATGGTGCGGCCGAGTTCCAGAAGCTTCTTCTGCCCGCCCGACACCTGGCCCGCGCGCAGGTCGGCGATCTGTTCGATGGTGAGGAATTCGAGCACTTCATCGGCCTTGGCCCGCAGCGCCCGTTCCTCGTTCGCGATCCGCTTGCGGCCAAACCACGTATCCCAGAGTTTCTCGCCCGCTTGCCCACCCGGAACCATCATCAGGTTCTCGCGGCAGGTCATGGATCCGAACTCATGTGCAATCTGAAAGGTGCGCAGCAAACCCTTGTGAAACAAGGTGTGCGGCGGCAGACCCGTAATGTCTTCGCCGTCCATGAAGACCCGACCGGATGTCGGTTCGAGAACGCCCGCGATGGCATTGAAAAGAGTGGTTTTCCCGGCTCCGTTCGGGCCGATGAGACCTGTGATCGAGCCACCTTCGATCGTCAAGCTCGCTCCGTCAACGGCATGAAAGCCGCCAAAATGCTTGTGCAGGTTTTCGACCGTGATCAAGCGCAATCCCCCAAGGCTGTCCCGATGCCCCTATATGTGCAGCCCGGGGACATGCCCCCGGGCCGCTTTTTTGTCAACCGCGATGCGTGATCAACGGAAGGTGACGGTTTCGTAGGCACCGCCCTTGATCACGTACTCGCGGTACGACCCGGCGGCTTCGCCCGGACCCACAAGCTCGACGTTGGTGGCGCCGACGTAGTCGACCTCACCGCCGTCTGCGAGAATCTGGAGCGCTTTGCCCAGTTCACCCGGCAGGATCGGCTCGCCCGGAGCGTTGGCGACGTCCATGATGTTCGCCGCGATGGCCTCCGAAGTCGCCGCGCCGCCTTTCATGGCCGCGAGGGCAAGCAGGGCTGCCGCGTCGTAGCTTTCACGCGTGAACGAGCTTTCGCCGTTGATGCCAGCGGCTTCGGTGATCGCCTTGAACGCATCTGCGCCTTCGCCTTCGGACCACGGAACGGTGCCGTAGGAGCCTTCCATGTCACCACCGAGATCGGCGAGAAGTGCGTCGGCATACATGCCGTCACCCATGACGAAAGTATCGAATGCACCGGTGTCGAGCGAGGATTGGATCACGCCTTTGCCGCCTTGGTCCGCATAACCGAGCACGACGAGCGCGTCGCCACCGGCGGAGGCCAGCGCGCCGACTTCAGCGGAGTAGTCGCCTTTGCCATCTTCGTGCGCAACGCTGGTGGTGATCGTGCCACCTGCGCCTTCGAAGGCTGCAGCGAAGGCATCGGAGAAGCCCTTGCCGTAGTCATTGTTGGTATAGGTCACGGCAACCGTGTCCACGCCCTTGTCCATCAGCACGTTCGCCAGAACTTCACCCTGGCGGGCGTCGGACGGAGCGGTGCGGAAAAACAGACCATTGTCTTCGGCGGTCGAGAGCGCCGGCGATGTGGAAGACGGCGAAATCATCGGCACACCATTCGGTACGGCCACGTTGGCAAGAACGGCGGTCGACGAACCGGAACAGGCCGCGCCCACGATGGCGACGACGCCTTCGGAGACGAGTTGTTCGGCTGCTGCGGTCGCTGCAGATGCATCGACGCAGGTCGTGTCCGCGCGAGTCGCCGTGAGCGTTACACCGTCGAGGAAGTTGCCGGATTCGTTGACCTCGGTCAGGGCCAGCTCTGCGCTGTCGCCCATCATGGGGGTCAGCGATTCGATTGGGCCTGTGAAGCCAAGCAACACACCGAATTTCACTTCGGAGGCATGGCTCTCAGCCATTGCACCACCGGCGGTGAGTGCCGTTGCGGCGGTTGCCATAAGCAGTTTTTTCATTGGTTTTCTCCCGTGTTGGAATAAATTCCTCCGGCCACTGTAACGATGGTTTTCCAAATTGAAAGAGGGACCGATACGGGCCTTTCGCCTGACGCATGGTCAATTTCCCGTGGGGGCGGATTGTCTGCGGCGTTTTGGGACACCACCATCCAACAATGGCTCGATTTTCATTCCTACCTGTTTCCACGTTTGCCGCGATCCTCGCCGTCATTCCGTTCCCCAGTTTGGCCGCGACCGTCGAGACTGACATGGGGTCCTATGACATCGAAGAGATCGTCGATGGCCTTGATGGACCATGGGCGATTGATTTTCTGCCGGACGGCGGCTTTCTCGTGACTGAAATCGACGGGCGGTTGCTCCACTTCGATGCGAAGCGGGCGCGTAACGACGTTGGCGGGTTGCCCGAAATTGCCCGCAGGGGGCAGGGCGGATTGCTCGATGTCACCGTGGCGCGTGATTTCGACATGTCCCGCGAGGTTTTCCTGAGTTTCGCGACACCACAGGGGGGCGGCGCGGGCACCGCGCTTGCGGTGGGCCGGTTGTCAGAGGATACCGCAACGCTGGAAAATGTCCGTGTCATATTCGAAATGACCACGGGCGGGCGCCGGGGGCAGCACTTCGGGTCCCGCGTGGTCGAGTCCGAGGATGGCACGCTGTTTCTCACCATCGGGGACCGCGGCAACAGCGATCTTGCG
>DOUP01000285.1 GCA_003520545.1 Maritimibacter sp.
CCCCGGGATATTTTTGGCACGATGAAGGCAAAGAAAAAGGCCCGGTCACATGACCAGGCCCTTGGGAGTTTCGTATCGGGTGGCTCAGGCGGCCTTGGCGGTGCCGCCGCCGAAACGCCCGTAGAAGGTTTCACCCGTCTCGGCCAGATCGCGCAGGAGCGCGGGCGCGGTGAAGCGCTCGCCATAGGTTGTCGTGAGGTGGTCGCAGATTTCGACCGCCTTCGCGGCGCCGATCATGTCGAGCCAGCTGAGCGGGCCACCGGTCCAGGGCGCAAAGCCCCAGCCCAGGATCGCGCCGACGTCGCCTTCGCGGATGTCCATGAGAACACCCTCTTCGAGCGCGCGCACCGCTTCGAGCACCTGCGCCATCATCAGGCGATGCTGGACTTCGGTGACGTCCGGTTGGTCGTCCGAGGCGGGGAACCGTGATTTCACGGCATCCGAATAGCCCTGGCGTTTGCCCTTGTCGTCGTAGTCGTAAAAGCCCGCGTTGGATTTGCGGCCCAGGCGGCCTTCGTCGACCATCCAGAACATGATCTCGTCCGTGGCGTCGTCATAGGCGTCGCCCATCGCGGCCTTGGTCGCCTTGGCGATCTTCACGCCGAGGTCGATCGAGGTCTCATCGGTCAGTTGCAGCGGCCCGACCGGGAAGCCCAGCAGGCGCGCGGCATTGTCGACCAGCGGCATTTCGACGCCTTCGGTCACCATGCGCACCCCTTCGTTGATGTAGGGAATGATGCAGCGGTTGGCGTAGAAGAACCGCGCGTCGTTCACCACGATCGGCGTCTTGCGGATCTGGCGCACGTAGTCGAGCGCCTTGGCCGTGGCCCGGTCCCCGGTGTCCTTGCCCTTGATGATCTCGACCAGGAGCATCTTCTCGACCGGCGAGAAGAAGTGAATGCCGATGAACTGCTCGGGGCGGCTTGAGGCCTTGGCGAGGTCGGTGATCGGCAGCGTCGAGGTGTTGGTGGCGAAGATGCAATCGTCGGGGATCACGGCTTCGACGTTCTTCGTGACCTCGGCCTTGATGCCCGGATCTTCGAACACCGCTTCGATGATCAGGTCCGCGTCCTTGAGGGCGTCGTAATCCGTGGTCGCGGTGATGCGGCCCAGGACTTCTTCCTTCTTCTCAGGCGTGGTCTTTTTCTTGGCGATGCCCTTGTCGAGGAAGCTTTCGGAATAGGCTTTGCCCTTGTCCGCGGCTTCCTGTTCCTGGTCGATCAGTACCACCTCGATACCGGCTTGCGCCGAGACGAGCGCGATCCCGGCCCCCATCATGCCCGCGCCGAGCACGCCGAGTTTCCTGACCTTCTGGTCCGCGATGCCCTCGGGACGGACCGCGCCTTTTTCCAGCGCTTCCTTGTTGAGGAAAAGCGAGCGGATCATGTTGCCCGAGGAGGGGTTCATGATCACGGAGGTGAACCAGCGCGCTTCGATTTTCAAAGCGGTGTCGAAGGGCACTTGCAGACCTTCGTAGACGGCGGACAGCATCGCCTTGGGGGCCGGGAAGGCACCCCAGGTGTTGCCCATGATCATGGCGTTGGCACCCACGAGGGTCTGGAACCCCGCCGGGTGATAAGGCGCGCCGCCGGGCACCTTGTAGCCCTTGGCATCCCAGGGTTTCACGAGGTCCGCGTCTTTCGCGTCCAGCACCCAGGCCTTGGCGGCGGCGACCGGATCGTCGGCGACTTCGTCGATGATGCCCGCTTTCACGGCCGCCTCGGGAGAGGACATCTTGGCCTGAAGCAGGTAGGGCGAGGCGCCCATGACGCCGAGCTTGCGCACGAGCCGCGTGGTGCCGCCCATGCCGGGGAAGATGCCGACCTGGATTTCCGGAAGGCCGATCTTGGCCTTCGGGTTCGGAGCGGCAAAGATGCGGTGCGTGGCGAGGGGCAGTTCCAGCCCGATGCCCATCGCGGTGCCGGGCAGGGCGGCGGCGACAGGTTTGCCGCCTTTCTGGGTCTTGGGGTCCATGCCCGCAAGCTCCAGCTTGCGCAGCATCCGGTGCCCGCGCATGGTGCCTTCGAACACGCCTTCGGCGCCATTTTCCTTGAAGGCTGCGAGGATGTTGAGGTCCATGCCACCCGCGAAGGTCTCTTTCCCGGAGGTGATGACGATGCCCTTGATGCTGTCGTCCGACAACGCCTCCTCGGAGAGCTTTTCAAGCTCTTCGATGCCCTGGAGCGTCAGCACGTTCATCGACTTGCCGGGCATGTCCCAGGTGATTACTGCGACGCCGTCGGCGTCTTTTTCCATGGTAAATTCAGCCATTGGTCAAAACTCCCTTACACGCGCTCGATGATGGTGGCGGCACCCATGCCGGAGGCCACGCAGAGGGTCGCGAGACCCACCTCTTTGTCGGTGCGCTCCAACTCGTCCAGCAGCGTGCCGATGATGATGGCACCGGAGGCGCCGAGCGGGTGGCCCATGGCGATGGCGCCGCCGTTCACGTTGACCTTGGAATGGTCCACGTCGAAGGCCTGCATGAAGCGCAGGACGACCGCCGAGAAGGCTTCGTTCACTTCGAACAGGTCGATGTCCGAGATGTTCATGCCGGAGGTCTCAAGGATGCGTTGGGTCGCGGGGACCGGGCCGGTGAGCATGATGGTCGGGTCGGTGCCGATCTTAGCCGTGGCGCGGATGCGGGCGCGGGGTTTCAGCCCGTGCTTTTCACCGAATTCCTTCGACCCGACGAGCACGGCGGCGGAGCCGTCGACAATGCCGGACGAGTTGCCCGCATGGTGGACGTGGTTGATTTTCTCAAGGTGCGGATACTTGAGCTTCGCCACCTTGTCGAAGCCCGGCATCACTTCGCCGAGGTCCTTGAACGCCGGCTTAAGCGACCCGAGCGCCTGCATGTCGGTGCCGCGACGGATGTATTCGTCGTGGTCGAGGATCGGCAGGCCGTTCACGTCGCGAATGGTGACGAGCGACTTGTCGAAGCGGTTGTCGTCGACGGCGGCAGCGGCGCGGCGCTGGCTTTCGACGGCGAGCGCGTCCACGTCGTCACGGGTGAAGCCGTATTCGGTCGCGATGATGTCGGCCGAAATGCCCTGCGGCACGAAATACTGCTCCATCGCGACGGTCGGATCGACCGCGACGGCGGCCCCGTCCGACCCCATGGCGACGCGGGACATCATTTCGATGCCGCCCGCGATATAGCCCTCGCCCGCGCCGCCGGCGACCTGGTTCGCGGCGAGGTTCACGGCTTCCATGCCGGAAGCGCAGAAGCGGTTGATGGAGAGGCCGGGGATACGCTCGTCGAGGTCGGAGGCGAGCACGGTGGTCCGGGCAAGACAGCCGCCTTGTTCAAACGCCTGGGTGGCGTTGCCCCAGATCACGTCTTCGACCGCGTGGCCTTCGAGCCCCGAGCGCTCCTTGATCGCGTTCAGCATTTGCTTGCCGAGCGACACGGCGGTCACTTCGTGAAGCGCGCCGTCCTTGCGGCCCTTGCCGCGCGGGCTGCGCACGGCGTCATAGATATAGGCGTCAGACATCAGTCTCTCCCTGGGTTGTCGTTCAAGCTCGGATCACGCGCGGTCGGCGGGGGATCCGGGCATCAGGTCGTAGGGGTGTTTCCACCCCGGCAGATCGGCGATCCGGTCGAGCCAACGGCTGATCGCGGGGTAATCGTCGCGGTCGAAGCCGAAGGGTTCCGGGTAATAAAGGTAAGAGCAGCACGACAGGTCAGCCATGGTGACGTCGCTGCCGACAAGCCAGTCTCGTTGCGTCAACTCGCTTTCGAGCACATTGAGAGCGCCTTTCACGCGACCGACGTTGAAGGCGATGACGTCGGCGTTGCGGTGTTTCTCGGGTAGGAAATTCATCAGGAAGCGGGTCATGCCGAACTGGGAGGAGCCTTTGTGGTTGTCCCAGAACTGCCAGCGCAAAACCTCGCGTTCTTCCTCGGGGGTCTTGCCGCCAAACTTGCCGGTCTGCTCAATGATCCACTGCTGGATGACGCCCGATTGGGTCATCTTCAGATCACCGTCGATAAACACGGGTGCTTCGCCCATCGGGTTGATCGCGCGGTAGTCCGGGGTACGCGCCTCGCCGTTGAAGAAATCGACGAAGACCGGCTCCCAGTCGAAACCAGCGAGTTCGAGGGGCAGGGCGGCCTTGTAGGAGTTGCCGCTTTCGCCGAAGCAGTAGAGTTTGATGGTCATGGTTGTCCTCCCGTTGGTCCATGGACCGGGGCACGCCCGGACCATTGGTTCGTCGTGTTCCGGATCAGGGCAGGCGGACGCTGCCAAACTCCGGGTAGACCTCTTTCACGAGGTTGTATTGCTGATCGGCTTCGATGCGCACGACATACCAACGCCCGCCATCCTCAAGCGCAAGCGTCTGGTTGCGCAGGGTGCGGGTCTTGCCCTCGGCGGTGATCTTGGTCGTGGTGGGGATGAAGGCGTAGCTGCGGCCACCCGCTTCGCCGGTCTTCATCCGGTTGGTGTTCATGTCGAAGGCGTCGATCTTGATGTCGGACATGAAGGCCGCCATTTGCTTGGCCATGGTCGCCTTCAACTCGGCCTGCGACTCACTGCCCATCTGGGTGGCCATGTAGTCGATGAGTTTTGGCGGCAGGTAGTCGAGCACCGTCCCGAAATCACCGGTCGAATAGGCCGTGTCGAACTCCGAGACGGTCGCCTCCACGGCGGCCTTGTCGGCAGTGTCGAAGGCCATCGCGGTGAGCGGCAGGGTGGAAATCAGGGCGGCGGCAAGCAGTCGTTTCATGGGTCCTCCTCAGCGTTTGCGGGCGTCGAGCTCTGAATTGAACAGGCGCAGACGATGGGTGAGCGCCTCTTTGTCCATGACACTATCAAAGTGCTCGAACAGAAAGGACAAGGCCTCGCCCTCGTCCAACCCCGCCTCGCGGGAGAAGGATTTCAGCTTCCGATAGCCGTCCTCGGTCATGGCGACCGGGAAGCGGCGGGTCAGTCGGAAACGCTTGGGCATGGGCCTTGTCCTCTCCTTTGTTCGATCAGAACGCCTCGGCGTCGAGCGCCATCACCGGGTCCGCGCCGCTTTCGATGCGGGCCAGGTGCATGCCAGTCGCCGGAAGCTGACGCTTCATGTAGTATCGGCCGGTGGCGAGCTTGGTCTCGTAGAATGCAGCGTCGCCGGTGTCGGCGTCCAGCGCCTCTTGTGCGGCCACCGCCATGCGGGCCCACATGAAGCCCAGGGCGACGTGACCGAACATGGTCATGAAGTCGTAAGAGCCGGCCAGCGCGTGGTTCGGGTTCTTCATGCCGTTGTTCATGAAATACGTCGTCGCGGCCTGAAGATCCTTGGAGCCTTGCTTGAGCGGGTCGAGGAAGTCGGCCTTGAGCGCCTCGTTGCCTTCGTGATCCTTGATGAAGGTTTTCACGAGGTCGAAGAAGGCCATGACGTGCTTGCCGCCGTCGGTGGCGAGTTTCCGGCCCACCAGATCGAGCGCCTGAATGCCGTTGGCCCCTTCGTAGATCATGGCGATCCGGGCATCGCGGGTGAATTGGGACATGCCCCATTCCTCGATGTAGCCGTGGCCACCGTAGACCTGTTGCGCCAGAACCGCGTTCTCGAACCCCTTGTCGGTGAGGAAACCCTTCACGACCGGGATCAGGAGCGATACGAGGCCATCGGCGGCTTCGTCGCCCTGGCGGTTGTGACGGTCGAGAAGCTCAGCCGACCAGAGCACCAGAGCACGGCCTCCTTCGACGAAGGACTTCTGGTCCATCAGCGAGCGACGGATGTCCGGGTGGACGATCAGCGGATCGGCGGGTTTGTCGGGGGCTTCGGCACCGGTGACGGCGCGGCCCTGAAGACGCTCCTTGGCGTAGGTCAGCGCATTCTCGTAGGCGACGGTGGCCTGCGACAGACCCTGGACGCCCACGCCCAGGCGCGCTTCGTTCATCATGGTGAACATGGCGCGCATACCCTTGTGCTCCTGGCCCAGGAGGTAGCCGGTCGCCTCGTCGTAGTTCATGACGCAGGTGGCGTTGCCGTGGATGCCCATCTTCTCTTCCAACGCACCGACCGAAACGCCGTTGCGCTCGCCGGGGTTGCCGTCCTCGTCGAGGATGAACTTCGGCACGATGAAGAGCGAGATGCCTTTCACGCCGTCGGGGCCGCCGGGGATCTTGGCGAGCACGAGGTGGATGACGTTGTCGGACATGTCGTGGTCACCGGCGGAGATGAAAATCTTCTGACCGGAGATCTTGTAGGTGCCGTCGTCCTGCGGCTCTGCCTTGGTGCGCATGAGACCCAGATCGGTGCCGCAATGCGGTTCGGTCAGGTTCATGGTGCCGGTCCAGTCGCAGGAGACCATCTTGGGCAGGTAGGTCTGCTTTTGCTCATCCGTGCCGTGGGCGTGGATGGCGGAATAGGCGCCGTGGGTCAGGCCCTGGTACATCATGAAGGCCATACCGGCAGCCGAGAACATCTCGCCCGTAGCCGAGCCCATGATCGCAGGCATGCCCTGACCGCCATACTCGGGGTCACAGTCCAACCCGGTCCAGCCGCCTGCCTTCAGCTGCTCGAACGCGTCCTTGAACCCGGTGGGCGTGCGCACGACACCGTTTTCCAGTTTGCAGCCTTCCTTGTCGCCCACCGGGTTCAGCGGAGCGATAACTTCGGAGGCGATCTTGCCAGCCTCTTCGAGGATGGCCGAGGTGAAGGACGGATCGAGCTCGTCGTAGCCCGGAATGTCGCTTTGATGGACCTTCAGCACATCATGCAGAAGGAAAGCGTAGTCGCGGGTGTCAGCGGTATATGTCGGCATTGGGTCTCCCTACTCGTTTTCAAACGATACCAATGGTTTGTGTGGGTTCGGTGACGGGGCTTATTCAGCCGCTTCGTCCTGCTCCATGGAGGCCAGCATGCGGCGGCCCCATTCAAGCTGGTCGGACAGGTCGCGGATCGCTTCGTCCAGCTCTTCGCGCTGCGATTTAAGCTCGTTCAGATGGGTTTCGGCCAGGTCGATGGTCCGCGTGTACTGGGTGATCTGCTGATCGCCCACGTGATACAGGTCCAGAAGCTGGCGGATTTCCTCAAGCGGGAAGCCGAAGCGTTTGCCGCGCAGGATCAGCTTGAGACGGGCGCGGTCCGAACGGGTGAACAGGCGTTTCTGGCCGTCGCGGATCGGGGACAGAAGCTCCTTCTGTTCGTAGAACCGCAACGTGCGTGCGGTCACGCCGAACTGGTCGCACATCTCGCGAATGGTCTTGAGATCTTCAGACATGAAAAACTCCGGGTTTGAATGCTGCCCCATGACATAGGGCAGGTTTTCCCGGAGTTCAGCAAAAGATTACGTTAACGTCAACGTAACGTGACGTAACAGAGACACGAGGTCTGTTATTTCAGGGATTTCGCCACGTCGTCGCGCAGTTTCTCAAGGTCGGCGCGGGCGTCTTTAAGATCCGCGATCTGCTTGTCGAGCACGTCGAGCTGGGCGGTCGCGTTCTGAACCCAGGCCCGATTCTGGGCCTCCGAGCCTTGCTCGTCATAGATCAAAAGCCACTGGCGGAGCTCTTCGAGCGAAAAACCGAAACGGCGCCCGCGCATGATCAGGGTCATGCGCGCCACCTCGCGCGGGGTATACCAGCGCGTGCGGCCTTCTTTCTCGGGTTCCAGAAGTTCGATATACTCGTAATAGCGCAGGGTGCGCGGCGTGACGTCGAACTTTTCGCACATTTCCTTGAAGGACAGGCGTTCCACCTTCGTGTCGGTCATCGTGTCTTTCACGGTCATTTCCTCCCCAGCCTAACGCTGTTCGTGACGTAGCGTAACTAGGGATTCGTCCTGCGGCAAGCAATTTCGCGATGCGAAAACAAATTTCACATACTGGTTTTCCGCGGCATACGAAAAAGCCCGCCGGGGTGGGCGGGCTTTTGTCGGTCGGGCTGGCGCGGGCGGTCAGTTCATGAAGCCGGGGGCGAAGAAATAGAACCCATAGGCCACGATGAGGGCCGGCACCGCGGAATAGACCGTCGCAATCACCGCGGCCTTCGGATTGAGCGCGATCGCGGGGAACAGCGCGTCCCCATCGTTCGAGATCGCATTGCCCACGAGGGCCGCGAAAGGGATCAGCCCGTTCAGGAACAGTGTCGTGACCAGAACCTGCGGTCCGCAGCCCGGCACGAAACCGATGAGGATCGCGATCAGCGGCAGAAGTGGTGCCACCGAGGCAAAAAGCGCTTCCAGGTCAAGCCCGGCATAGGCGGCCATGTAGTCATAGGCGAGATACGCGCCGATCACCCAGACCGAGATGAAGCTGGTTTCTTCGGCGGCACGGGTGACGGGGCTGTCTGCCGGGTTTGTCATCGCGGCGAGGGGCGAAAAGGTCCAGATCAGCAGGCCGAGGAAGGTGCCGGTCAGTGCGATCCACGTGATCGGGATGCCGAGGATGCTGCCGATATCGACCTGCGCCAACTGGGCTCCGCCCACGATCAAGCCCGGAATCCCCAAGGCGATATAGCCCATGTCGATGCCGCGGGTCTGGCCGATCAGCGGCACGTTGTGTGTGGCGCCTTCGGTCGAGGCGCGCAAATCGAGCGTATTCACGCGGTCCACGATCCAGCCGGAGACAATGCCGACAGCAAAGGACAGCGGGAGCACGACGAGGGCTGCGTCGGGCCGGGTCGCGATCAGGAGGAAGGCGGCATCGCCCATGGTCGCCGTCAGCGTCGCGACCACCGCGCCGAAACCCACGTTGCCCGAGGAATAGGCCGCGACCACCACGACCGCCCCGCCGCAGCCCGGCGTTGCGCCGAGAAGTGCGGCCATCGGCACCTGCATGGGACCAGCCGTGCGCAGGGCGCGTCCAAGGTCGAAGCCGAAGATCCGCTCGGCCCCGTAAAAGATCATCAGGGTCGCGGCGACGAAAACAGAGACCTGCACATAGGCGTCGGTCATCAGCTCGCGCGTCAACTCTCCCAGCCCCGTGGGGAGGACCGCAAGGGTGACAAAGATTGCCAGCACCACGAGCCGCTTGGGCCGTAACGCGGGCCATGTGCGGGCGGTCGCCTCTGCTTGGGTCCAGTCGGTTGGGGTCATGCTAAGGGTGTCCTTCGCCAAAAGCTGCGTTAGATAGAGAGAGCAGGGGTGTTAGATCACCGGCATAAAAGTATAGCCTCGGGTATGAATCAAGCGGAATTTATAGCCACGGCTATATTTTTCGATCACAAGGAAGTCAGATGGACGCAGAAGCCAAAACCAAACTCGCCCGCCAATTCATCGAAGCGATCCCGTTTTCGCGGGAGCTGTCCATGCGGTTGGACAACCTCGGGGACGGGGAAGCCGTTTGTTCAATGCCCTATGACGACCGCTTCGTGGGCGATCCCGATACGGGCGTTATTCACGGCGGCGCGGTTTCGGCGCTGCTCGATAC
>DOUP01000092.1 GCA_003520545.1 Maritimibacter sp.
AGTTCATCCTGAACAACGAGCGCCTCGGCATGGTGCGACAGTGGCAACAGCTCTTGCACGGCGAACGGTATTCGCATTCCTGGTCCGAAAGCCTGCCCGATTTCGTGAAGCTCGCGGAAGCCTTCGGTTGCAAGGGCCGCGTCGTCTCGGACCCTGCCGAACTGGACGATGCCATTCAGGAGATGATGGACTACGACGGTCCCTTCATCCTCGACGTGCTGGTCGAAAAGCACGAGAACTGCTTCCCGATGATCCCCTCGGGCGAGCCGCATAACAACATGCTGTTGGGCGAGGTCGAAGCGACCGACGCGATCAAGGGCAAAGGCGCGACGCTGGTTTAAGGAGAACGGATAAATGTCTGCTTTGAATATCAAAAAAGGCTCATCGAAAAAATCCGCCTACGAGCTTCGCGACCCGAATGCGGAGATTTTCGAGACCCACACGCTGGCCGTGATCGTGGACAACGAAGCGGGCGTCCTCGCCCGTGTCATCGGACTGTTCTCGGGCCGCGGCTACAACATCGACTCGCTCACCGTGGCCGAGGTGGATCACGAAGGCCACACCTCCCGCATCACCATCGTGACGCGCGGCACCCCCGCGATCATCGAACAGATCAAGGCCCAACTGGGCCGCATCGTCCCGGTGCACGAGGTCCACGACCTTACCGTCGAAGGCGCGTCGGTCGAGCGGGAACTGGCGCTTTTCAAGGTGTCGGGCCAAGGCAACGACCGGGTCGAGGCGCTTCGCCTCGCCGACATCTTCCGCGCCAATGCGGTGGATTCGACGCTGGAGAGCTTCATTTTCGAATTGACCGGCACACCCGAGAAGATCGACGCCTTCGCCGACCTCATGCGCCCCCTGGGGCTGGTCGAAATGGCCCGCACCGGGGTCGCCGCCCTGTCGCGCGGCGCAGAGTAAACCTTGGAGGGGATCGACCTCTGGGCGATCCTCGCCGGGACCGGCGTGATGATCGCGGCGAGCCTGTTTGGCGGGTTTGTCTTCGCCTTCGGGGCGATCGCGGATATCGCGCGCGGGCGTGGTGGACCCCAAAACGATGACGACGAGATCGACAAGGGTCTTGAAGCCCAACTCGCCTCCCCCACGACACAGCTTCAACTGACAGTGCTGTCGTGGATGGCCACCATGCTTGGAGGTGCGACCACGGGGCTTATGTCCGCCGGCGGCGCGGTGACCTTGAATGCCTTCATCGTCGGTCTCATCGCCCTTGGCGGGGCTTTTCTGCCCGCCGGTCCGATCCCACGCCGCACACTGATTTTCGCCGGCGTCATGTCAGTCCCCTGCGCGATGCTGGGCGCCATCCTCGTCACCTGACACCCGATTTCGTCGCGACGAAATCGCCCCGAAATCATCGCGATGATTTCGCCTCGCAAAAGAAAAAGGGGAGCCCGAGGGCTCCCCAGTTTCGCTGATAAGGCTCATCGTTCGTACCGCCCGGTATCATTTTCTGCCTGCGGCCTTATCCGCGTCAGGGCGAACGCATCCGCCCCGTGTGCATCGCGGTGGCCAGAGCAGACCGGCCACCGACGAATCTCATGCGCGCTTTGCAGCCTCCGCGCCGCGCACCTCCGGCACGTTTTCTTTGCGCGCCTCCGGCACGACCCCTACCGTGAGGAAATAGGCCAAGCCGTTTGTCATATCGAACTCCCGAACCGCGAGCGTTATCTCCTCGCCGTCCATGCAGCGGAAGGTCAAAGGCCCCGCCGCTTCGATGCCGATCATGGCGGGCGGGACCCGGAAGGACCCCGACCCATGTGTTTCGCCCCCGCCCTGCGTTACCAGGACCCGAAGCTCGGTCCGGTCGGTCTCCCGCCCGTCGACAATGAAGCATCCTGTGAAGTCACGGATCTCCATCGCCCCGTCCTCAGCTACAGCCGCTCGTGCCGCCGCAGGTGTTGCACTTCATGCAAGTCCCGTTGCGCACCAGGGTATAGTTGCCGCAGTCGCCGCAGGGATCGCCCTCGAAGCCCTGCATCTTGGCCTTGGACCGGGCGTCCATCGTGGTCACCGTGCCGGAACCGAGCGAGGTGGAGGGGTCCGACACCACCGTGCCCCCGGCCATGCCGCTTGCCGTTTCCGGGACCAGCGTGTTCAGCGCCGAGACCGCGTCACCACCGGTTCCGGTGCTTTCCATACCGCCCCGCAACACCACCAGTTCCTGCGGCAGACGCTTGCGGAGGTAGCCGGTCGAGGACACCTGCTTGAGCATTTCGAGCGAGCGGGAGGCGGCTGTATCCGACATCTCCTTGACGTTCGCCACGCCCTCTTCCTGTCCGCGACCCAGATCGTCGAAGGAGGCACCTTCGGGCTTCACGTGGGCCAGGTCGGTCCGGTCGAGATAGGACACGGCCAGCTCGCGGAAGATGTAGTCGAGGATCGAGGTCGCGTTCTTGATCGAGTCGTTGCCCTGCACCATGCCCGCAGGTTCGAACTTGGTGAAGGTGAAGGCGTCCACGAACTCCTCCAGCGGCACACCGTATTGCAAACCGACCGACACGGCGATGGCGAAGTTGTTCATCATCGCGCGGAAACCAGCGCCTTCCTTGTGCATGTCGATGAAGATCTCGCCGAGATTGCCGTCTTCATATTCACCGGTGCGCAGGTAAACTTTATGCCCGCCAACGATAGATTTTTGGGTGTATCCCTTACGGCGACCGGGCAGTTTTTCACGCCCACGCGCAACCTCTTTGATCACCACTTTCTCGATGATCTTTTCGGCCAAAGTGATTGCTTTGTCATGTGGCGTGCCAGAGGCGAGGATTTCTTCCGCCTCTTCATCATCTTCCACAAGGGACGCAGCCAAAGGTTGCGACAGTTTTGAACCGTCACGATAAAGCGCATTTGCCTTGATGCCCAAAGACCAGCTCAGCTCATATGCGCTCTGGCAATCTTCGATCGTCGCGTCATTTGGCATGTTGATGGTTTTGGAAATCGCGCCTGAAATGAACGACTGCGCTGCGGCCATCATATAGATATGGCTGTCAACACTCAGGAAACGCTTACCTTTTTTGCCACACGGGTTGGCGCAATCAAAGATCTCATAGTGCTTTTCCTTCAGATGTGGCGCGCCTTCCAGCGTCATCGTTCCGCACACATGGTCATTCGCCGCCTCAATATCCTGACGGGTAAAGCCAAGATGCGCGAGCAGGCTAAAGCCCGGATCGTTCAGCTTTTCCTGCGGAATGCCCAACACATTGGTGCAGAACTCTTCGCCCAGGGTCCATTG
>DOUP01000113.1 GCA_003520545.1 Maritimibacter sp.
GATGGCAGAGCCCCCGACGGCGAGGGAACGTGACCCGTAGGTACCCATGCCCATCGGTGTATTGGCGGTGTCGCCGTGCACGATCTCGATCATCGAGGGGTCGATGCCGATCATTTCTGCCACAACTTGCGGGAAGGCTGTTTCATGGCCCTGCCCGTGGCTGTGAGACCCGGTCATGACGACCAGACCACCGGTCGCGTTCACACGCACCGTTGCACTTTCATAAAGACCGGCGCGCGCCCCAAGCTGCCCCACCAGATGCGAGGGCGCGATGCCGCAGGCTTCGATGTAGCAATTGACGCCAACGCCGCGCAGTTTCCCGCGCTTCTTGGAGTCTGCGAGACGCGCTTCGAAACCGGACAGGTCGATCATCTCTTCGAGCTTGTCCATCGTAGCGACGTAATCGCCGGTGTCGTATTCCACGGCGACCGGGGTCGCGTAGGGGAACTCGGTGATGAAGTTCTGACGACGAAGGGCGATGGGATCGACACCCAGCTCCCGAGCCGCCTTGTCGACCACCCGTTCAAGCTGGTACGTCGCTTCCGGGCGGCCTGCACCGCGATAGGCGTCGACCGGCACGGTGTTGGTGAACACGGCTTTTACGTTCACGTAGATCAGCGGCGTTTTGTAGTTGCCGGCCATCAACGTGCCGTGCAGCCATGTCGGAACCGACGGGGCGAAGGTGGAGAGGTAAGCCCCCATGTTCGCGTAGGTTTCCGTGCGCAAAGCGGTGAAGTTGTTGTCCGCGTCCAGCGCCAGCTCGATCTTGGTCACATGGTCCCGGCCATGCGCATCGGACATGAAGGCTTCCGAACGCGACGAGGTCCATTTCACCGGGCGGCGTAGCTGTTTCGCTGCAAACGTGCAGAACGCCTCTTCGGCATAGTGGAAAATCTTGGTGCCGAAACCACCACCCACGTCCGGGGCGACGACGCGCAGCTTGTGCTCCGGGATACCGAGCACGAAAGCCCCCATCAGAAGCCGGATCACATGCGGGTTCTGCGAAGTGGTGTAGAGCGTCGAGTCGTCAGACGCCTGATCGTAGTCGCCAATCGCAACGCGCGGCTCCATCGGGTTTGCCACAAGCCGATTGTTCACGAGCTCCAGCGTCGTGACATGCGCAGCCTTTTCAAAGGCTTCGTCCACCGCAGGCTTGTTCTCTTCCACAAAGCCCCAGTCGTAGCACAGGTTGTTGTTGAGGTCCTCGTGCACCTTTGGCGCGCCGTCCTCGAGCGCCTTTTTCATGTCGATGACGGCCGGAAGATCCTCGATATCGACCTCGATCGCCTCGGCGGCATCGCGGGCCTGGTCCAGGGTCTCGGCGACGACAGCGGCGATGGGATCGCCGACATGGCGAACCTTGCCTTGCGCCAGAACCGGGTGCGCCGGTTCCTGCATGACTTCGCCGTGCTTGTCCGTCACCTGCCAGCCGCAGGGAATGCCGCCTACGCCCTCGAAATCGTCACCTGTGAAGATGCGCACAACACCGGGCATCGCCTCGGCATCCGCCTTGTCGATCCCGTTGATCTTCCCATGCGCCACGTTCGAACGCAGAAAATACACATAGGCCTGTCCGGGCCTGTTCAAATCATCCGTATAGCGCCCGGTCCCCTTCAGGAACCGCGCGTCTTCTCGGCGCTTGTTCGGAGCGCCAATGCCTCCATCTGCAGCCATAATCTATCCTCCCTGGATAACGGCGGGCTTGCCCGCCCTGTCTCGGTCGCAGCCCCAACGGGCGACGTGTGTGAGCTTATTCCGCGGCGACGGCGCTGACGTCCTGCCCGGACGCGGCCATGATCGCCTTGACGATATTGTGGTAGCCTGTGCAGCGGCACAGGTTGCCCGACAGGTAGGCGCGCACGTCAGCCTCGGTCGGGTTCGGGTTCTCGTCAAGAAGCGCTTTCGCGGTCATCACCATCCCCGGCGTGCAGAAACCGCACTGAAGCCCGTGGTGTTCGCGGAAAGCTGCCTGAATGGTTCCAAGCGAACCATCTTCGTTCGCCATACCTTCGATCGTCGTGACCTCTGCCCCGTCCGCTTCGAGCGCGAACATGTTACAGCTCTTCACGGATTTCCCGTTCACATCAATGGTGCAAGCGCCGCATTGCCCGGTGTCGCAGCCCACATGTGTTCCCGTGAGGCTGAGGTTCTCACGGATAAAGGTCGACAGCAGCGTGCGACCTTCGACGTCACCGGAAACGGACTTGCCGTTCACAGTCATCGTGACCTGTGTCATGAATTCCTCCCTAATTTATTCCGCCAGTAAAGCAGGGGATCGGGCGTTTGAGAACTGTCGGTTTCGTGATCGGCGGGAAATTCGCCAAATGACTGTCTCACGGCTGAGACTCGTCAGCCCGGTCTCAGCCTTTTGGTTGGCGCGGCTGCTTGCGGGTCGGGATTTCTTTCAGAAGCCCGCCGACGCCCATTTTAGTGATGTCGTCCGGTGTGGGCGGGTGCCCTGCCGCAATCCGCTCCAGAACCCAATCCGCGCCATTGAGCGCCGGAGAGCGTGCGCAACCGGGCAATCCAATAACCGGACGGCCGTCCGACAATGCGCCATAGAACAGGAGGTTACCCGGATCGACAGGCATCCCGAACCGGGTCAGCGTCCCCCCTGCCATGCGCAGGGCTTCCGGCCCGACATCTGCGGGGTCAGAGGTCGCGGAGGCGGTCAGGATGAGCACCATGTCGGCCCTGGCCCTTCCAACCGCCTCCGAAATCGACCCGGAGTCATGGGGCACCTGTTCAACAGCATCAAGGCGCATTCCAAGCCCGTTCAGCCGGCTTTCGATTGCCTTGAACCCCTTGCCGGTCTCCTCAGAGGATCCGGCGTCATGCGAGGTAACGATCAGCGCGGCCGTTTCCATGACGACCGGCGTCAGGGTTATGGCACCCCGCCCGGCCTCGGCCGCCCGCGTCACGCTGTCGGCGGCCACGCCGTAGGAAATGACCTTTACCGTCCCGACCATGCCCCCCTCGGCCATGCGCTGCCACGGCGGCACCGTCGCCAAGGTGACCATCTCGTCCACAGCATTGACCTCTTCGAGCCGCGCCACATCGAGATGCGCCAACCCGATGCCATCGGCAATGATGTTGCAGCGCCCCGTGAACGGCTTGGACAGACGCAGCCCCGACTGCCCGTCGATCAACGCCCGGGCCAAGGTCTTGGCGGCCTCGTCCTCGCCCATATCCTGCGGGCCCAGTCGCGCCACGGTTACGCGGTCGATGCCGGCGGCGACCAGGGCCGCGACATCGTCGACCTGAATGACCCGACCCTTTCGCAAACGCCCCTCGGGCAGTACGACCGAATGCGCCAGCACGGCCCCGAGCGCCGCGCGCACCTTGACCGAACCGAATTCCATCAGCCGCGCCTCAGGGCCTGCGTCACCTGCGCCATCACCGAAATCGCGATCTCGGCT
>DOUP01000020.1 GCA_003520545.1 Maritimibacter sp.
CATCTTCGTCTCCGCCACGCCGGGGAAATGGGAGATGGAGCGCACCGAGGGCGTCTTCACCGAACAGGTCATCCGCCCCACCGGGCTTTTGGACCCGCAGGTCGAGATTCGCCCCGTGGAGATGCAGGTGGACGACCTTCTGGACGAGGTGCGCCGCGTCACGCAGGCGGGCTACCGCACGCTGGTCACGACGCTCACCAAACGCATGGCCGAGGATCTGACCGAATACATGCACGAACAGGGCATCAAGGTCCGCTACATGCACTCCGACATCGACACGCTGGAACGGATCGAGATCCTGCGCGACCTGCGCCTCGGCGCCTTCGACGTGCTCATTGGCATCAACCTCCTGCGCGAGGGGCTCGACATTCCCGAATGCGGCCTCGTCGCCATTCTGGACGCCGACAAGGAGGGCTTCCTGCGCTCCGAAACCTCGCTGATCCAAACCATCGGCCGCGCCGCGCGCAACGCCGATGGCCGCGTCATCATGTATGCCGACCGCATCACGGGCAGCATGGAGCGCGCGTTGAACGAGACCGACCGCCGCCGCACCCGCCAGATCGCCTACAACGAGGAACACGGGATCACGCCGGAAACGGTGAAGAAGAACGTCGATGACGTGCTCGCGGGCCTCTACGAAGGCGACGTGGACATGAACCGCGTCACCGCCACGGTCGACAAGGTCGCCGCCGGCGCAAACCTCGCCGCCCACCTCGACGCGCTGAAAGCGGATATGCGCAAGGCCGCCGAGAACCTGGAGTTCGAAGAAGCCGCTCGCCTGCGCGACGAGGTGAAACGGTTGGAGGCGGTGGACCTCGCCGTGGCCGACGACCCCATGGCCCGTCAGGAGGCCGTGCGCGCCGCTGGCGACAAAGCGGTCAAGGGGCGGTCGACGGCGGGCAAGCCGGGGCAGCGCGGGGGTAAACCGAGACGGGGGAAAGGGCGGTAGGTTAGTTAGAGTTCATTTTTTTGAGGAAATCGGCCACCTTATCGGTAACCTTGATCGCACTCAGCGTGTGAACAGGATAAATCCCGTGGCCCAACACCTTACGGCTGTCTTCCTGCGCATAGAATTTCCCGGAGATTTCCGAAAGATACCGTGTTTCCATGACTCCGTGAGTTGAGGGGCCGTCATCCACGCACCGAAACAGTGCGTGTGCAACCAAATCAGCGAGTTGTAGTAACGGTTCTTCCTTCTTTGGCTTTGAGTAAATGAAACTGGGATTCACAAATCGGAGTGTTCTTGATTGACGCCGTTTGGGGTCGCGCCGACAAGCTCTGATCAAACTTTTCAGTTTGCCATAGTCAAAATTTCCTTCTTCAAACACGACAGACAGTTGCGCCTCTGTTAGCGATTTTTCCTCCATGAACGCTCCCACTCTCTCCAACAGGTACTGCGCATTTTTATTGTAGAATAGCTTATCATCTTTCTTGATATCATCGGCATAATTGCCAAGCGTAGCCTTCCTTGAAATCAGGCCGAAGCATAAGACTCGAAGCTTTGCCACCTCGGTCGCGAATCGTACAATTTGATTATGGTTCAGACGGCTGCAATGCAGATCTGGCTTTTTGAATTCCTCGGCAAGCGCCGCCAACACGCCTAGGATTTCCTGTTTCTCAATATTCGGCACTAAGACACCGGCCAATGTCATATACGGAGAGGCTCCCGGACTGGACGGGGTTCGGATCTTCTTGATTCCAGATTGACCACTTTCGTCAACAAATAGCGTATACTGGTGCAATTAATTGTCCTGAGATGTCGCGCTCAATACTATGAGGTTAACCTAAGGAAATGCAACCGCACGGAGCAAAGGCCGCAGGCCGCCGTGCGAGCGCCTGCCCGTCCCGGCGGGCTGGCGCTTTGTTGGTGTCAGCGCTGACCGTGGATCGAGGCAGTTGTTGGCACGATAAAGCGCGCCGCATAGACGTCGAAGCGCCACCCCACGGGCAGGCGTTCGCACGGCTCCACTCTTCCCTCTAGAGCCTCTCCGAAGCCGGTGGTAAGCAACGCGCATGATCAAGCAAATCATCACAGCCGTCCTGCTCGTCCTCGGTCTCGCGTCTTTCGTCGGCCTTGGGGTCTGGCAGCTTCAGCGGCTGGACTGGAAGCAAGGCGTTCTGGCCGAGATCGAGGCGCAGATCGCGGGTGAGGCGGTGCCGTTGCCGGCCGAGCCGGACCCCGAGGCTGACCGCTATCAGCCGGTCGAGATCAGTGGTGCGATGGGTGAGGGCGAATTGCACGTCCTCGTGTCCTCGCGCGACTACGGCGCGGGTTTCCGGATCATCGCGCCCTTCACCACCGGGGATGGACGCCGGATCATGGTGGACCGGGGCTTCGTTCTGAACGAGGCCAAGGACACGGCGCGCACCACGGGCGAAATGCGGCTTGAAGGCAACCTTCATTGGCCGGACGAGCGCGACAGCTACACGCCCGAGGACGACCCGGAGGGCAACTGGTGGTATGCCCGCGACGTGGAAAAAATGGCCCGCGCCCTGGGCACCGATCCGGTTCTGGTCATTGCAAGAACCCGGACCGACCCCCAAGTGAGGCCCATGCCGGTCACCACCGAAGGCATCCCCAACGACCACCTGGAATATGCGATGACATGGTTTCTCATGGCCGTGACATGGGTCGGGATGACAGGCTTCGCGCTTTGGCGTATACGGCGCCGGACCCATCAGGCCGAGACCTGAGACGATAAGGATTCTGAGTAGATGAAATACATCTCGACACGCGGCACCGCGCCGGTTCTGAGCTTCGAGGACGCGATGCTGACGGGGCTTGCCCGAGACGGCGGCCTCTATGTTCCCGAGAGCGTGCCGACCCTGACCCATGACGAGATCGCGAGCTTTGCCGCGCTGAGCTATGAAGAGGTCGCGTTCAAGGTGATGCGCCCGTTCATCGGTGAGGAATTCACGGATCGGGAGCTTGAGGCCTGCATCCGCCATGCCTACGCGAGCTTCGGCCATGCGGCGCGCGCGCCGTTGAAGCAGTTGGCGTCGAACCACTTCCTTCTGGAGCTGTTTCATGGGCCGACGCTGGCCTTCAAGGACTTTGCCATGCAGCTGATCGGGCACCTGTTCCAGACCGCCCTGGAAAAGCGCGGCCAGAAGGTGACGATCGTCGGGGCGACGTCCGGCGACACCGGGTCGGCCGCGATCGAGGCGTTTCGGGGGCTGGACAACGTGGATGTCTTCATCCTCTTCCCCGATGGCCGGGTGTCGGACGTGCAGCGCCGCCAGATGACCACGCCGGTCGAAGGCAATGTTCACGCCCTGGCTCTGGATGGTGATTTCGACGACTGCCAGGCCAAGCTCAAGGATATGTTCAACGACTTCGAGTTCCGCGATGCGGTGGGGCTTGCGGGCGTCAATTCGATCAACTGGGCGCGGGTGCTGGCGCAAGTGGTTTACTACTTCACCTCGGCCGTCGCGCTGGGCGCGCCGCATCGGAAGGTGAGCTTCACGGTGCCGACCGGCAACTTCGGCGACATTTTCGCGGGCTATATTGCCAAGCAGATGGGGCTTCCCATCGACAAGCTGGTGATCGCCACGAACCAGAACGATATCCTGCATCGCACGATGGAGACGGGGGCTTATACCAAGGCGGGCGTCACGCCCTCGATCAGCCCGTCGATGGACATCCAGGTGTCGTCGAATTTCGAGCGGGTTCTGTTCGACGCTTACGGGCGGGAGGGGGCGGTCGTGGCTGGTCAGATGGCCGATCTTGCAAACGGCGGCTTCTCGATCAGCCAGGGCGCGATGGAGTTCCTGCGCGAGCAATTCGCCTCTGGCCGGGCTTCGGAAGAGGAGACCATGGCGACGATCAAGGCGACCTATGAGGCGACCGGCGAAGTCCTGTGCCCGCACAGCGCGGTCGGCGTGAAGGTGGCCGGGGAGCATCTGGGCAATGTGCCGATGATCACGCTCGCCACCGCGCATCCGGCGAAATTCCCGGCGGCGGTCAAGGACGCCTGCGGACAGGACGCCGCGCTGCCGGGGCGCATGTCCGATCTCTTTTCGCGCGAGGAGCGGGTGACCAAGGTGCCCAACGACCTCACCGCGCTGGAAACCCTCATTCACAACCGCACAGGCCGCTGATGACCGTTCGACAGGATACCTTACCCAACGGCTTTCGGGTCGTGACCGAGCATATGCCGGGGATCGAAAGCGCCTCGCTGGGCGTCTGGATCACGGCGGGCGGTCGTCACGAGCGGATCGAGCAGAACGGGATCGCGCATTTCCTTGAACATATGGCGTTCAAAGGCACAAAGCGGCGCTCGACCTTGCAGATCGCGGAAGAGATCGAAGACGTCGGCGGCTACCTGAACGCCTATACCGGGCGAGAGGTTACGGCCTATTACGCGCGGGTTCTGCGTGAGGACGTGGCGCTGGCCATCGACGTGATTTCGGACATCTTGCTCAATCCGGTGTTCGACACACGCGAGATGGAGGTGGAGCGCGGCGTGATCTTGCAAGAGATCGGGCAGGCTCTGGATACGCCCGATGACGTGATCTTCGACTGGTTGCAGGAAGCGGCCTATCCGGATCAGGCCATCGGGCGCACGATCCTCGGCCCGGCCGAGCGCGTCGAGGGTTTTTCGCGCGACGACCTGGCGCGGTTCGTGGGCGAGCACTATGGCCCGGAACGGATGATCCTCTCCGTGGCGGGCGCGGTCGATCATGACGAGATCATGCGGCTGGCCGAGGCGACCTTCGGGCAGATGAAACGCAACGACAGCCCGGTGATCCAACCGGCCGGGTTCATCGGCGGCGAGCGGCGCGAAGAAAAAACGCTGGAGCAGGTGCATTTCACGCTGGGCCTGGAAGGGCCGGGGTATCGCGACGAGGCGATTTATACCGCGCAGGTCTACGCCAATGCGCTGGGCGGGGGCATGTCGTCGCGGCTGTTCCAGGAGGCGCGCGAAAAACGCGGGCTGTGTTACACGATCTATGCGCAGGCGGGCGCCTGGTCGGATACCGGTTTGATCACGATCTATGCCGGCACATCGTCCGACGAGATCGTCGGGCTGACCGAGTTGACCATCGACGAATTGCGCCGGGCCGCCGACGATATGACCGAAGCGGAAGTGGCGCGCGCACGGGCGCAGATGAAAGCCGGGATGCTGATGGGTCTCGAAGGCGCCTCGGCCCGGGCTGAGCGCATGGCGCGGCAGGTGGCGATCTGGGGTCGGGTCGTGCCAATCGAAGAAACCGTGGAACGGCTGGAGGCCGTGAACCTTGCGGGTGTGAAAGACTTCGGCGCGGCGGNNCTGATGCTCAAACGTCCCCGGAAGGTTCGGATCGAGACGGAGCGGCTTGTGCTGCGCCCCTTGGTCCACGGGGATTTCCACGCCTGGAGCGAACTTCGGCAGGTCAGCCGGGAATTCCTGACGCCATGGGAGCCGACATGGGCGGTCGATCACCTGACCCGAAAGGGGTTTACGAACCGGGTCTACTGGGTGAATCGCTCGGTCGCCCAAGGCTCGGCCTTGCCGCTGTTGATTGTCCGGCGAGAGGACAATGTGCTCTTGGGGGCGATAACGCTCGACAATATCCGGCGCGGCCCGGCGCAGACGGCGACCTGCGGGTATTGGATCGGGGCACCCTTTGCGCGCTACGGTTATATGCGGGAGGCCTTGTCGGCGGTGGTCGATTATGCCTTTTCCGAGCTGGACCTGTCACGGTTGGAGGCCGGGTGCCTGCCCGAAAACACCGCCTCGCGCGGGGTGCTGGAAAAGTGCGGGTTCAAATACGAAGGCGTCGCGCAGGCCTATTTGCAGATCAACGGGCGCTGGCGAAACCACGTTTTGTACGCCGCGCTCAGGGCGGATCGCCGGGGCCGCACGGATGCTGGGTGAGCCTCGCAAAGGTTAACGCCATCGTCGTTTTTCCTCCCAGAGGGCGAAAAAATGACTTGCAATCAAGGCGGTATTGGAAATCTAGTTTTCTAGTTTTCT
>DOUP01000070.1 GCA_003520545.1 Maritimibacter sp.
GGCAGGAACTTGCCCAGCGCCTCGACCGTCTCCACACCCGACGACTCAAGCGCGTCGAACCCATAGGCATGATACACCCCGGCAATCTGGTCGAGCATATGGCGGCGATCCTCGACCTCCGCACCGAAGTAATCTCGAAAGCCCTTGGGCGTCACCGCCTTGGGCCGGGGTTGTTTCTTCTGCTTTGCCATGGGTCTTGTGCTCGTCCCGTAAGTGTCGCGCGCGGTCTAGCCCACACGCCCGCTTGGGGCAAGGCAGCTTACCCTATAGTGCCCCGTCTTATTCCCGAGGCAGGGATGAGGTGGAACGCTTTACTGGCTCAGATCAATGTAACAGATGTAGTCGGTATAAACCCAGCCCGACGGCCCGGTGATCTCGGCCATGTCATCTGGCGCCGCGACCACGCTGACCTGCCGCCACTTGCCCACCGGCTCCGGGTCCCATGTCCTGAGAAACGTGCCCGGTCCCAGCTTGGCGATCCGCTGCGCAGACAGGTTCGGCGCGGTTTTCAACGCCAGCCAGTTGTCCCCCTTGGGGTCCAGATTGCAGGTGACGTAAAACTCACCGGAATAGGCCCATGCGGCAGCACCGACTGTCAGGGCCAGCGCCATGGCCAGCCCGCGTTTGAACATCTTTCGCATGATAGAACCTCCTTGTCCAAGTTGCCGAAGTCTCCCATATGGGGACCAGCCCTGCGCTGATGTGTGTCAAAGGAGGATGAGATGAGCGAACGTGTTACCCAGCTCGAAGAGCAAGTCGCCTACCTGACCCGCACGGTCGAGGATCTGTCTGACGTAATCGCGCGCCAGGACCGCGACCTGGATCAGATCAAACGCCAGGCCCAGATGCTCATGGAACGCGAAGCCCAGCGCGAAATGGACGTGGGGGGCACGGTCCCCCTCGCGGACCAGAAGCCGCCGCACTGGTAAGCGCGGGCGCGGCCTTTTCGGGGCCTGTTCCTTAGACCTCTTCGACGTCCATGACGCCAGGGAGGCTCTTCAAGGCCCCCTTGATCTGCGGATTGAGCGGGAACATCCGGCCCAGGTCCATTTCCACTTCCCCCGGCAGGTTCGGGTCCATCAGGCAGAAGGTGACGGGACCGGGCCGCGCGCCCTTGGCGGTCTCTGCCGCATTCTCCAACAGCTTGGCGACCACGTCGACCGCGGGCGCCTCGTCCAGATAGACCTTGAGCGCCATGCCGCCTGCATCCGCAACCACGGTATCGACCGGCGCCACGGACCGGCCCACCGGATCGAACTGACCCTCGTTGAACCGCGCCTCCAGTGTCATCACCACCGACAGCGTTTTCTCAAAGGTCGCGCGACAGGCCTCGAAGTCATCGGCAAAGAGCGCGATGCCGTTCACCTGCGCGGTGGGGTCGGCGATGTTCATACGGAAAAACTGCGTGCCGCGCCCGGATTTCCGCGCCTGCAACGCCGAGACGACAACACCGACCTTGCCCACGGCCGCGCCCGTTTTCTCGGCCTTCGCGCGCAGCTCGTCAATCGTCATCACGCCCTTGCGCTTGAGCGCCGGCATGTAGTCGTCCAACGGGTGCCCGGAGAGGTAGAACCCGATCGCCTTGTGCTCGGCCGCCAGCCGCTCGTTCGGCAGCCAGTCGGGCACGTTGGGCAGCTTCGGTTCCGGCAGGTCATCGCCCGCCTCGCCAAACAGCGACACCTGCGCGCTTTCGCGTTGTTCGTGGATCGCGCCGGAATAGCTCACCAGCGCATCGAGGCTCTCGAACACCCGGCGACGGTTCTGGTCCAATTCATCAAAGGCCCCGGCCCGCGCCAGCATCTCCATCGGGCGCTTCCCGACCCGCTTCAGGTCAACCCGCCGCGCCACGTCGTAAAGGTTGACGAAAGGCTTCTCGACGCCCTCCACCTTGCGCGCCTCGGTGATCAGCTTCATCGCCTCCATCCCGACGTTCTTCAACGCGCCCAGACCATAGACCACCTTGCCTTCATCGACGCTGAACGCGGCCTGCGACCGGTTCACACAGGGCGGCACGATCTCGATATCCAGCCCCCGGCGCACTTCTTCCGCGTAGATCGCCAGCTTGTCGGTCAGGTGGATATCGCAGTTCATGACACCCGCCATGAACTCCACCGGGTGGTTCGCCTTGAGCCACGCGGTCTGGTAGGACACCACCGCGTAAGCCGCCGCGTGGGACTTGTTGAACCCGTAGTTGGCGAACTTCTCCAGCAGGTCGAAGACCTCGGTCGCCTTTTTCTTGTCGACCCCGTTCCTGGCCGCGCCTTCCTCGAACTTCGGGCGCTCGGCGTCCATTGCTTCCTTGATCTTCTTACCCATCGCGCGGCGCAGAAGGTCAGCGCCACCGAGACTATATCCCGCCATCTCCTGCGCGATCTGCATCACCTGCTCCTGGTAAACGATGATGCCCTGCGTCTCTTCAAGGATGTGGTCGATCAACGGATGCACGCTTTCAATCTCGCGCTTGCCGTTCTTCACGTCGCAATAGGTCGGGATGTTGTCCATCGGACCGGGACGATACAGCGCGACGAGCGCCACGATATCCTCGATACAGGTCGGCTTCATCTTGCGAAGCGCGTCCATCATGCCCGAGCTTTCCACCTGGAACACGGCGACCGTTTTCGCGCTGGCGTAGAGTTTATAGGTCGCCGCGTCATCCAGCGGGATCAAGTTGATCTGGTTCTCACCGCCCTCGGCGGGTTGATAGATCTGCGATCCATCCGGCGCGGTGTGAAGATCGCGCCCCTGCCCGTGGATCAGGTCGATGGCGTTCTGGATGACGGTCAGCGTTTTGAGACCCAGAAAGTCGAACTTCACCAACCCGGCTTGCTCGACCCATTTCATGTTGAACTGCGTCGCGGGCATATCCGAGCGCGGGTCTTGGTAAAGCGGCACAAGCTTGTCCAGGGGTCGGTCGCCAATCACGACGCCCGCCGCGTGGGTCGAGGCATTCCGCAATAACCCTTCGACCTGTTCGGCATAGGTCAACAGCCGGTCCACGACTTCTTCGGAACGCGCGGCTTCGCGCAACTGCGGCTCGTCCTTCAGCGCCTGCGCGATCGACACCGGTTTTACGCCTTCGACCGGGATCAGCTTGGACAGCCGATCCACCTGCCCATAGGGCATCTGGAGAACCCGCCCCACGTCGCGCACGGCGGCCTTCGACAAAAGCGCACCGAAGGTGATGATCTGCCCCACCTTGTCGCGCCCGTATTTCTCCTGCACGTAGCGGATGGTTTCCTCGCGCCGGTCCATGCAGAAGTCGATATCGAAGTCAGGCATCGACACCCGTTCCGGGTTCAGGAAGCGTTCGAACAGTAGACTATAGCGGAGCGGATCGAGGTCGGTGATCGTCAGCGCATAGGCCACGAGGCTACCAGCGCCGGACCCCCGCCCCGGACCCACCGGAATATTCTCGTCCTTCGACCACTTGATGAAGTCCGCAACGATCAGGAAGTAGCCGGGGAACCCCATCTGTTCGATGATCCCCAACTCGAATTCGAGCCGCTTGTCATAGTCTTCGCGCGGCGCGGCAGGTTCGATCACCGCAAGCCGTGCCTCAAGCCCTTCCCACGCCTGACGGCGCAATTCCTCGACCTCGTCGTCGGCAAACTTCGGCAGGATCGGGTCGCGACGATAGGCCATGAAGGCGCACCGCCGCGCGATTTCCACCGTGTTCTCCGTTGCCTCCGGCAAATCCGCGAAGAGCGCGAGCATCTCGTCCTGCGTCTTGAAGTAATGCTGCGGGGTCAGCCGCCGCCGGTCTTCCTGCTGATCGACATAGGCCCCTTCCGCGATACAGATCAGCGCGTCATGCGCCTCGTAAAGATCGGTCTTGGGGAAATGCACGTCGTTCGTGGCGACCAGCGGAATGTCCATGGCATAGGCCATTTCGACAAAGCCACGCTCGGTCTTGCGCTCGGCCTCGGTGAACTGCCCGCCTTCGCCCGGATGGCGCTGCAATTCGACATAGAGCCGGTCGCCGTATACCTGATGGAACCAGCGCATCAGCGTCTCGGCATCCTGTCGATGGCCGATCTGCAACCATTGGCCCACCGGCCCCTCGGCCCCGCCGGTCAAACAGATCAACCCTTCGGAAAACTGCTCAAGCTCGGCAAGCGTCACGGACGGCAGGGCTCCGTGCTTGTCGATATACAGGCACGAATTGAGCTTCATCAGGTTCTCGTAACCCGCCTCGTTCTGCGCGAGCAAAACCACTGCCGCAGGCGCGCGCGCCGCTTCGCCCGGCGCAGGGTCATGGAACGCCACGTCCACCTGGCAACCGATAATCGGCTGCACACCGGCCCCGCTCGCGCCGACGGAGAATTCCAAGGCGCAAAACATGTTGTTCGAGTCGGTGACGGCGACGGCGGGCATCTCCATGCTCTCGCACAGACCGGGAAGTTTCTTGACCGGAACCGCCCCTTCGAGGAGCGAATATTCGGTGTGGACGCGCAGGTGAATGAATCGAGGGGAAGCAGCCATGCGCCAACATTATGTCCCCGGCGCGGCCCGCGAAAGTGCGAAATGATATAACTCTCGGCTCAGGTTAGTCCGGGACACGCACGCTCCGTTCACAACTGGGGCTTTGTTAACGACTTGGCGCGGGTTGCCGGTTGGCGCATATGGGAATCATATGGTTTTCATATCGAAATCTTATGGATTGTGATCCACGCGTCGCACCGCTTCGGGCCGGTTAACGGCGCGCGCGCTCCCTCAGCTCAGCGCCTCGTATCCCGTGATCCGCGCGCGGAAATAGGCGCCGTATCCGGTGTCGTAATCATAGCCCACTTCCACCTCGGTCGGCACCCGCCGTGGCCCGATCTTGGCATAGCCCGCAAAACTCCCGCGCCAATCGAGATAGGCAGTCGACCCATCGGGCTGCACGGCCGGGCGATCCTTGGCTTCGACCCCGACGATATCGCCGCTGTCGTCGAAGGTGAAAACAACGCGCGCCTCCCCGCCCTTCGTGTCGATCACGGCAGCCACGCGCCCGCGTTCTTCGGACCAGCGAATATCGGCATTGGACAAAATCCCATCCGGACACCACGGCAGTTCGGCAAGGTATCTCATGGCCTCGGCCCGGTCGATATCCGGACCGCGAAGCGTGCCGATTGGCAGGGCACCAAAGAGCCGAACCGCCAAAATCCCTCCAGTATCAGTGGCATAGGCGTCGAGCACCTTCACCTTGGGCACCAATCCACGCCCCTGCCGAGCGATCCAGAGAAAGCCTGCTTTCGTCGTGGCCATCTCCTGTGTCGCCACCAACGGCAGCCACGGCGCCCCCGGCTCACGGATCAA
>DOUP01000071.1 GCA_003520545.1 Maritimibacter sp.
CCGCGAACAATTCGTGTGAGCCGTCGGCGGGGCTAGCTCATATCGGGTTCATTCGCATTCACGAAACAGCCCTAACCCTTTGATTTTGCATGTCCGAGGAGCACAGAAGCGGCACCCACTTCTGTGCGATGTGCTCTAGTCGCCCCAGGCATCCCGTTTTCGGTAGATCGTGGACGGGGAGAGGTCCAGAACCCGTGCGGCGCGCGGGATCGACCCGCCTTCGCGGGCGATTGTCGCCTCGATCACCGCGCGTTCGATGTCGGCCAGACGTTTCCCGATCAGGGGCGAGATGGCGGCGGCGAGTTCGCCTTCGGAGGCGTCGAGGCCGTATTGGGAGGCGAGGCGGGCAAAGGCCCGCTCGGTGACGATGGAGGAGGGAAGGTCGTTTCGGTCGATCCTTGCCCCCGATCCGGTCAGCACCAGGCCGCGCATGACGTTCGACAGCTCGCGCAGGTTGCCGGGCCAGTCGTAGGTCTGAAGTTCGCGGAGCGCCGCAGATGACAGGGTCGGTTTGGCGCGCCCGTCCAGTGCCGCCATGCTTTCCAAATGGGTGTCGATCAGCGCGGGCAGGTCGTCGGACCTGTGCCGCAGGGGCGGAAGGGTGAGTTCCACGACCTTCAGCGCGTAGTAGAGATCCGACCGAAGCGTGCCTGCCGCCATGAGCGTGGTGGGGTGACCCGAGATCGTCGCGATGAGACGCGGCGGGTCGTCGTGGCCGCTGCCATTTTCGAGGTCCTGCAGGGCGGAAAAAAGCCGGGCTTGTGCCAGGCCGGGCAACTCGTCCATTCGGTCGATGAACAGGGTGCCGCCCGCCGCGCGGTCGAAAAGACCTGGGCCGCCTGTTCCGTCCGCAAGGGTTTGCGACAGGGTTTCCGTCGTCTGTCCCGCGCATTCCAGCAGGACGAAAGGCCCCTCTGCGCGCTCCGAGACCTGGTGAATGGTCGTGGCGAGGCTGGTCGTGCCGGTGCCCGGTTCACCAAGAATGATGATCGGCGCATTGGAGGCCGCGGTGGCGCTGATCTGCGTGAAGATCGCCTGCATCGCCGCGCCGGTGCCGATCAAGCCATGGAACAGCCGGGGAGGCGGGGGCGGTTCGATGGTCCCGAGGTCGGTGGCCGGTTCCGCCCCCTCCGGGTGCGGGGTGATCCTTGGGAGCGGTTCCGGTTGGGCGGTCAACGGCGTTCGCCCGTTTTGCTTCAGCGCGCTGACAATCGTCCGTGCCAGCAGGGCTTCGGAATAGGGGGTGAACAGGCAATTGTCCGCGCCGGCGCGCATCGCTTCGGCGGCATCGTTGATCTCGTCGCTCTGGGCGATGATGACGATGGCGGGTCGGTTCGGGCGCGCGCCGCAGTCGCGTAACATGGGCAGGAGAGAGGTGTCATCGAGCGACAGGGGCAGGATGACGAGGTCGAGCCCCGGAGTGCCGCTGAAGGCGCGGGCCTGTGACAATGTCTTCGCGCGGTAGGGCGTTAGCCCGAGCGCGAGCAGTGCCGCGTCGGGCACGCGGGCTTCCATGTCCGCATCGCCGACGACCATGGCGAAGGATTTCTCACCCGTCGCCGGTGGCCCGCCTTGCGCGGTGCTTAGAATATGTGTTTCGTCGTCGGCCACCGGGTGTCCTGGGTAACGCGCCAAATTGTCTGAGACGGCAATGAAATGTTCAATTCCTGAGCCGCAGACTCTCAATATTCCGTGAAAAAATCCAGTAGGGTTGGATGATTATTCACGAACATGACTGTTTCACGTTTGAAATCAATTAACCATAGTTCGCAGAATAGTTTGAATAAATGGCCTAAATGATAATCAGGAGAAGGTTTCCTCGATCAAAAAAAAGGCGCGCCGTGAAGCGCGCCTTTTCATCTTTCCCGGGCAGGTTCAGTTTTTCGCGTAGCCCAGTGTTCCGAGCGCCTCGGAGATCTCGTCGAGGATCGCCGGGTCGTCGATGGTCGCGGGCATTTTGAATTCCTTGCCGTCGGCAATGGAGACCATGGTGGCCCGCAGGATCTTGCCCGACCGGGTCTTGGGCAGGCGATCCACGACGACGGCGGATTTGAACGCCGCCACCGGGCCGATTTTCTCGCGCACCAGCTTGACGCATTCCGCGACGACCTCCTTCTCGTCGCGGTCGGAGCCCGCGTTGAGGCAGAGGAAGCCCAAGGGCAGTTGACCCTTCAACGCGTCGGTCACGCCGATCACGGCGCATTCCGCCACGTCGGGGTGGGAGGCCAGCACCTCTTCCATCCCGCCGGTCGAGAGCCGGTGGCCCGCCACGTTGATGACGTCATCGGTGCGCGCCANNTTCGGTCTGCCACCAGTGGTCGATCACCGGCACGCCAAGCTGGTTCTGGGTCCAGACGATGGTGTCGGGGTCGGCGCGTTCGCCGGCGAGGTAGACCTGCTTCAGGCACGACAGGTCGTATTTCTTCACGAACTCGCCCTTGGGGTCTTCGCGCTTCACGGCGCGGAAGGCGGTGGGGGCGGTGAAGAAGGAGGTCACGTTGTGCTCGGAGATCACGCGCCAGAAGGTGCCGGCATCAGGCGTGCCCACGGGTTTGCCTT
>DOUP01000282.1 GCA_003520545.1 Maritimibacter sp.
CTGATCGGCGGTGTAGTATCCGCTGTCGACCAGCACATCGCGCCAGTTCTCGCCGGTGACCGGCACAGGTTCGAGAAGGTAGGACGGCACGACCTTGACCCCGTTGTGATAGGTCTCGGTATCGTTGATCGGCGGTTCGCTTCCGTCGAGCATGGCGTTCACCATTTCCACGGTGACACGGGCGAGTTCGCGGGTGTCCTTGAAGATCGTGGAATACTGGTCGCCCCGCAGGATCGCCTTGACCGAGGGGATTTCCGCATCCTGCCCGGTCACGATGGGCATGGGCAGATCGCCCGAACCATAGCCGACACCGGACAGCGACGAGATGATGCCGATGGACAGCCCGTCATAGGGTGACAGGACACCATGCACCTGCGCGTTGCCGGTGTAGTTGGCGGACAAGAGGTTATCCATCCGCGCCTGCGCGACCGATCCGTCCCACCGCAGGGTGCCAACCGTATCCATCCCGGTCTGACCCGAGGGGATCACGATATCGCCCGCGTCGATCATCGGCTGAAGCACCGACATCGCGCCGTCGTAGAAGAAATAGGCGTTGTTGTCGTCCGGCGATCCGCCAAAGACCTCGACGTTCCACGGCTTGGCGTCCGGGAACCGTTCCTCCAGCCCGTTGACCAGTGTATTGGCCTGCTGAACCCCGACCTGGAAGTTGTCGAAGGTGGCGTAGTAGTCGACATGATCGCTGTCCCGGATCAACCGGTCATAGGCGACCACGTCGATGCCCGCCGCATCCGCATTGGCCAGCGCCGAGGTCAGCGTGGTGCCGTCGATAGCCGCGATGACCAGAACATTCGCGCCCTTGGTAATCATGTTCTCGATCTGGGCCAACTGGTTCGGAATATCGTCTTCGGCGTATTGCAGATCCGTGTCGAACCCGGCGTCCTGGAACTGTGCGACCATGTTCTCGCCGTCCGCGATCCAGCGGGCCGAAGACTTGGTCGGCATGGCGATCCCGACGGTGCCCTTGTCTTGCGCGACCGACGCGCCGGTCGCAAGTGTAACGAGCGCTGTCGTAGCCAGCGCGTATTTGATGAATTTCATTTTATCCTCCCTTGCCGTGAGACCCCAGGATCACGCGGCGTTACGTCGAAACCGAACCTGTCGAACTCTTTCGGTCCGCCCTCCGGCTGATCTCGGGGAGACTTGTGCCTTGCAAAACCATACCAATCAAATCAGTATTGGGGCGAGCAATATACCAATGGTGACATATCTTGGCAAAGCCCCCAACCCTCTCCGCCACCCGCGACCGCCTGATCCGTCAGGGGCTGAAGTTCTCGCAGCTCCGGCTCTTGGTCGCACTCGAAGAGACCGGGCAGATGTCGGGCGCGGCGGCGCAACTCGCGATCACGCAACCCGCCGCCTCCCGCCTGATGGGCGAGCTTGAACGCATGGTGGAGGCGTCGCTCTATACCCGCCACGCGCGCGGCGTCGTTCTGACCGAAACCGGGCGCCTCTTCGCCGGAACCGCCCGCGCGATCCTGCGGCAACTGGACGAAACCCAGCAGTCTGTCGGGGCCTTCACCCGTGGCGCGCGCGGGCTGGTGCGCATCGGCGCCGTCACCGGCCCGGCGCTTGAAATCGTGCTCCCGGTGATCCGTGACCTGCGCGTGACCTACCCGGAAATCGAAATCACCGTGAACGTCGAGACCTCCGACAAACTGGCCGAGAGCCTCCTGTCCCACGACATCGACTTCTACATCGGCCGCCTGCCCGACGGGGTCGATGCGCGCGCCTTCCAGATGCAGCTCATCGGCCCGGAACCCGTCGCGCTCATGGTCCAGATCGACCACCCGCTCACCCGTCACGAGCACGTCTCGCTCGACGATTGTCTCGCCTACGACTGGGTGATGCAGCCGCCGGGCGGGCTTCAGCGGCGCACGGTGGAAACCTACCTGCTGGAAAACGGATACAGCATTCCGGACCGTGTGCTCGGCACCTCGTCTCTGCTGCTCACGCTTGCGCTCGTCGCCGACACCAACGCCGTCGCCCCGGTCGCCCGGTCCGTGGGCGAATTCTATGCCGAAGGGTCCGCGCTCGGCGGCAACATCCGGCTTCTCGACGTGGCCGTCGATATGGCCGTGTCACCCTATTCGCTCGTCCGTCCCGCCGAGCACGACATGTCGCCGCCGGTCGCTCGCGTCTACGACCTGGTCCAGGCAAGCGCCACCCGCCACGCAAGCGCGCGTCCTGCCGCCCAGGATCAGGACAGAACGCGGCGCAGCCCCGCCTGAACGGTCAGGAGCGGATCGAGAAACCGTTGGACCAACGCCCCCGGTCCCGACTGCGTTGCCGCCAGTCCAATGTTCAGCGCCGCCACCACGCTGCCCCGCGCGTTGAACAGCGGCACGGCGATCGAGCGCAGGCCCATTTCCACCTCCTGGTCGATGATCGCGAACCCCTGGCCGCGAACACGCGCAAGCTCGGCCATGATATCGTCGGGCGCCGTCAAACTGTGCGGCGTGCGTGGGGACAAGTCGGACCGCTCGATCAGCGCCCGCGCCGCGTCCTCGGGCAAGGCCGCCAGCAAAACCCGGCCCATCGACGTGCAATGGGCGGGAAGCCGCGATCCGGGCATGAGCCCGATGGACATGACCCGCTTTTGCGCCGCACGGGCGAGGTAGACGATCTCGGTCTCATCAAGGATCGACACCGATGTGGATTCCCCGATCTGCTCGGACAGATGATCCAGCCACGGCTGCACGATCTGCGGCAGCGGCAGCGCGGCCAGCGCCCCCATCCCGAGACGAAGGATATTCGGCGTGGGCGTGAAGAATTTGCCATCGTAGTCCGCGTAGCCCTGATGATGCAGCGTCAGCAAACAGCGCCGCGCCGTCGCGCGATCCAGCCCCGTGCGCCGCGATACATCCGTGATCGTCAGGCGCGGGGTTTCGGCCCCGAAGCACTCGATGACCTGAAGCCCCTTGGCGAGCGATGCGATGACATCCGTCGATTTGTTCACCATGCGCACAATGAAATGCGCAATATGAACAAAGGTCAACATATGAACGAAAGCACTGGCCCGCCTGCCCCACCCTGCGTAACCGGGAAGCACAGGAGGACTGTCATGGACAAGACCATTCAGACCCCCGCCGAGGCCGTCGCGGCAATCCCCGATGGGGCGACCGTGATGATCGGCGGGTTCGGCGGCTCAGGCGCACCGATCGAGCTTATTCACGCGCTGATCGACCACGGGGCGAAACACCTGACGGTGGTGAACAACAACGCGGGCAACGGCCATGTCGGCCTCGCCGCGCTGATCGAACAGGGACAGGTCGACAGGTTGATCTGTTCCTTCCCCCGTTCCGCCGATCCAAGCGTTTTCGTGGAACGCTACAAGGCGGGAAAGATCGCGCTTGAAATCGTGCCGCAGGGCACACTGGCCGAACGCATCCGGGCGGGCGGCGCGGGTATTCCCGCCTTCTACACCCCGACCGCCTTCGGCACCGAAGTGGCCGAGGGCAAGCCGATCGCCGAATTCGACGGGCGCTCTTATGTGCAGGAACGCTGGCTGAAGGCCGACGTCGCACTCATCAAGGGCGAGTTGGGCGACGCGCACGGCAACATGACCTACCGGATGGCGGCGCGGAACTTCAATCCGCTCATGGCGACGGCGGCGACCACGACCATCGCGCAGGTATCTCAGATCGTGCCGCTCGGGGGCATCGACCCCGAACATGTCATCACGCCGGGCATCTTCGTGACCCACGTGGTCGAAGTTGCGAACGCCGCGCAGGAAGAAGAGCTCAACCGGTCGGAGGCCGTTTATCCATGATCGACATCACCGACATCAAACTGTCCAATGCCCAGATCGCGTGGCGGGCCGCGCAGGACATCGAAGACGGGGCCTACGTGAACCTCGGTATCGGGTTTCCCGAAATGGTGGCCCGCTTCCAACCCGAGGGAAAGCAGGCGATCTTTCACACCGAGAACGGCGTCCTGGACTTCGGCAAGGCCCCGGCGCCGGGGGACGAGGACTGGGATCTGATCAACGCCGGGAAAAAGGCGATCACGCTGAAACCCGGCACCTCGTTTTTCCACCACGCTGATAGCTTCGCCATGGTGCGCGGCGGTCATCTCGACCTCGCCGTGCTCGGCGCCTACCAGGTCGCGCAGAACGGCGATCTTGCGAACTGGTCCACCGGCAAAGGCGACATCCCGGCGGTCGGGGGCGCGATGGACCTCGTGCAATCGGCCAAACGCATCGCGGTGCTCACCGATCACGTGACGAAAAAAGGCGACCCGAAACTGGTCGCGACCTGCACCATGCCGCTCACCGGCGTGGGCTGCGTGACGCGGGTCTACAGCTCGCTCGCCGTGATCGACATCGAGAACGGGCATTTCGTGTTGCGCGAAAAGGTGACGGGACTGTCCATGGACGACCTGCAATCGCTGACCGGCGCACCGCTTCACACCGACGGCGATGTCTTCGACCTTACCTGCCCGGAGGAACTGGCATGACCGACGTATATATCTGCGATTACATCCGCACTCCCATCGGGCGCTTCGGCGGATCGCTTGCCACGGTGCGCGCCGACGACCTCGGCGCGGTCCCGATCCGGGCGCTGATGGCGCGCCACGACATGGATTGGGCGGCGGTGGACGAGGTCTATTACGGCTGCGCCAACCAGGCGGGCGAAGACAACCGCAACGTCGCGCGCATGTCCGCGCTTCTCGCGGGGCTTCCCGAAACGGTGCCGGGCACCACGATGAACCGTCTCTGTGGCTCGGGCATGGACGCGGTGATCACCGCAGCGCGGGCCATTCGGGCGGGCGAGATCGACCTCGCCATCGCGGGCGGCGTCGAAAGCATGAGCCGCGCACCCTTTGTCATGCCCAAGGCCGAAGCGGCGTTTTCCCGCGCCAACACGGTCCATGACACCACCATCGGGTGGCGCTTCGTGAACCCGGTGATGAAGGCGCAATACGGCGTGGACTCCATGCCCGAAACCGCCGAGAACGTGGCCGAGGATTTCCACATCGCACGCGCCGATCAGGACGCCTTCGCACTCCGGTCGCAGGACCGCGCGGCGGCAGCGATGGCCTCGGGCCGCCTCGCGCAGGAGATCACGCCGGTCACCATTCCCCAACGCAAGGGAGAGGCGACAATCGTGGAGACGGACGAACACCCGCGCGCCACGACGCTGGAGGCCCTGGGCAAGCTCAAGACCTTCGTCAAAGCCGACGGCACGGTGACGGCGGGCAACGCCTCGGGTGTGAATGACGGGGCCGCCGCGCTGATCGTGGCCTCGGAGGCCGCCGCGCGCGCCCATGGTCTCACCCCCCTCGCCCGCGTGCTGGGCGGCGCGACGGCTGGCGTTGCCCCGCGCATCATGGGGTTCGGCCCCGCGCCCGCGTCGAAAAAGCTTATGGCACGGCTTGGCCTCGCCACCGACGATTTCGCCACCATCGAGCTGAACGAAGCCTTCGCCTCCCAGGGCCTCGCCACCCTGCGCGACCTCGGCATCGCCGACGACGACCCGCGCGTGAACCCCAACGGCGGGGCCATCGCGCTGGGTCATCCGCTTGGCATGTCCGGCGCCCGGATCACCGGCACCGCGATCCATGACCTGAAGCCCGGAGAGAAAAGCCTTTCCACAATGTGCATCGGCGTGGGTCAGGGCATTGCAATCGCGCTGGAGCGCGTCTGAACCCGTCGAAGAAAAACGAAACGGGCGCGGAAAGCAGACGCGCGGGGCCAGCGGCCGGATCGAAGTTGGTCTTCATGACCGTCATGACCTATGACGGCGAAACCAATGGCTCCGGCTCTTTCAAAGGGCCGCGCTCACACCCCCGCCTTCGGATCGACCAGCACTTTGCACTGGGTCGTGCGAACCCGCAGCGCCTCGAACGCCTCCGGCATCGTCAGAAGCGGCACGTTATCGGAAATCAGGTTCTGGGGCGCATAGACGCCACCATCGAGCGCCCGGATCGCCATGTCGAACTCCGGCATGGTGAAAAAGACCGACATGACGATATCGACTTCCTTGGAAATGGCGCGGAAGCTGTCCATGTGATCGGGCGCCGTGCACAGACCGAGCACCAGCACCTTGCCGCGCGACGCAACAAGATCGACACAATGGTCGATCAACCCCGGCTTGCCGACACATTCAAAGACGATCTCGGGGGGCTGGCCGCCGCAGGCCTCGTTCACCCGCGCGGCCATGTCTTCGCCGGACAGGACGAAATCGGTCGCCCCGAGGTCCATCGCGCGGTCACGCTGATGATCGTGCAGATCCGCCACCACCACCTTGGCCGCGCCCATGCGCCGCGCCCAGAACGCCACCGCAAGGCCGATGGCCCCCGCTCCGACGATCAGCACCCGCGCGCCCGGCTCCATGCGCGCGCGCAGGATACCATGCAACGCCACGGCCAAGGGTTCGGCAAGCGCTCCGTCCACGGCGGAAATACCCCATGGGAGCTTTCGGCATTGCAGCTCGTCCAGCGCCGCGTATTCGGCATATCCGCCACCGATCAGCTCGAAACGGGCGCACCACGCAGGCTCGCCCCGCTTGCACGCCGCGCAGGTGCCGCAGCCGCGCAAGGGGGCGGCAGAGACGTGATCGCCGGGTTTCAGATGGGTAACACCCGCGCCCACGTCGATGACCTCGCCGGAAAACTCGTGCCCGATCACTTCGCCACCCTGAAGCCCGAAGGTCGCGTCCTCGGTCATGTGCAGGTCCGATCCGCAAATCCCGCAGCGACAGACTTCGAGCAGAACCTGCCCCCTGCCCGCCTCCGGCTGATCCACCTCCCCGACCCGAAGCGGCTTGCCGAGCGCGTCGAAAATAGCGGCCTTCATGGTCCCTCCTCCACGATCAGTTTGCGCCGCACCGGGAACCACGGATGCTCGCCGAGTTTCTGGAGCAGACCCCAGACGCCGCCCCGCGCGTAAAGCGCGATGATCAGCGTCAGTAGACCAAGCACGATCAGGTAGGCCGAGCCATATTCACCGAACAGTCGATCCGCGAAGAAATAGATCAGCGCCCCGATGATGACCCCTTCGATGGACCCGATCCCGCCGACCATGACGATGAAGATCGCCATGGAGGCCCAGAAAGGATCGAAACCGGCGGACGGCGTGATGCGAAGCTGCGCCATGTAGTAGATCGCCCCGGCAAACCCGGTGCCCACGGCGGCCGCAACGAAGATGTAGAACCGGAGCCTGCCCACGTTCACCCCCTGGCTCGCCGCCGCGACCGGGTTGTCGCGCATCGCGGTCAGGGCAAGTCCGTGCCGCGACCGCAGGAGCCAATAGCTGCCGCCGATGGTGACGATCAGGAGGATCGCGCAAAGGATGACAAAAGCGACCTCGCGCTCGTGCTGGGTATATTGCGTCATGACCCGCAGGGTCAGCCCGGCGCCAGCATTCAGGTAGTCTATGTTCGAGGTTGTCAGCCGCACCGCTTCCGCCACCACCCACGTGCCGATGGCGAAATAGGGACCGTCCAGCCGCTTGAGCAGGAAATACGTTGGCACCGCCAGCACCGCGGGCGCGATGAGCGACAGGATCACGGCGAGAAAGGGGTTGATCCCGAAGTTCTGCGCCAGAACGAAAAGCATGTAGCCCGCGACCCCGATGAAGGCCTGTTGACCGACTGAAACGAGGCCCGCGTAGCCTGCGAGCAGGTTCCACATCTGGG
>DOUP01000191.1 GCA_003520545.1 Maritimibacter sp.
CGCACCGGGGTCATGCCCAGACCCATCGTATCGACCAGCCCCTGGATGGTCACCGGCTGACCGGGCGCCAATTCGCCGTGCAGGATCATGTCGCGCAACTCCCGGTACGCGCGTTCGTGGTTGGGCAGTTTCCCGTCCTCGGCGTTCACACCAAATCCTCGCTATTCAATCAGCTTATTCGTTGCACTTGACCAAAGAGCCGATAATCTCGTTTCCGATGATCAAACCGGATCGGGGTTGACCCGGCAAGGGCCAAGCGACAGATTTGATCAAAAAGCTTGAAATCGGCCTCCGATACAAAATGGGCCAACAAGGGAGATATCCATGAAAACGACTTGGGTCACCATGACCGCCGCCATCGCTTTGACTGCAGGGATGGCACAGGCTGAGGAAGTACGGGTCTACAACTGGTCCGACTACATCGACGAAGAGCTCCTGACGAAGTTCGAAGAAGAGACGGGGCTCGACCTCGTCTACGATGTTTTCGATTCCAACGAAGTGCTTGAAACCAAAATGCTCGCCGGTGGTTCCGGCTATGACGTCGTCGTGCCGTCCGGCACCTTCCTGCAACGCCAGATCACCGCGGGTGCGTTCCAGAAACTCGACAAGGACCAGCTTCCGAACCTTGAGAACATGTGGGACAGGATCGAAGAACGCACCGCGACTTATGACCCGGGCAACGAACACGCGATCAACTACATGTGGGGCACCACGGGCCTCGGCGTGAACGTCGGCAAGGTGACCGAGATTCTCGGCGAAGACGCCCCGATCAACAGCTGGGACCTGGTCTTCAAACCGGAAAACATGGAAAAACTCGCGGGTTGCGGCGTGCACTTCCTCGACGCACCCGCCGAAATGATACCGGCGGCACTGAACTACATCGGCGAGAACCCGGACAGCCACGACCCGGAGATCATCGCGAAGGCTGAAGAGGTCTTCATGCCGGTGCGCCCCTACATTCAGAAATTCCACTCCTCGGAATACATCGACGCGCTTGCCAATGGTGACATCTGCGTGGCCGTCGGCTGGTCCGGCGACATCCTTCAGGCACGCGACCGGGCGGACGAAGCCGACAACGGCAACGAGATCGCCTACTCCGCGCCAAAAGAAGGGGCGCAGATGTGGTTCGACATGATGGCCATTCCCGTCGATGCCCCGAACCCCGAAGGCGCGCACACCTTCCTGAACTTCATCATGGATGCGCAGAATGCTGCGGCCGCCGTGAACTACGTCTGGTATCCCAGCGGCAATGGCGCCGCACGGGAGTTCGTTGACCAGGAAATCCTCGACGACACCTCGGTCTACCCGGACGAAGAAACGCTTGAAAACCTCTTCGTCACAACACCTTACCCGCAAAAGGTGCAACGTGACGTGACCCGTCTCTGGACCAAGATCAAGTCGGGCACCTGAGCCTGAACTCGGCCCCTCGCGCTCAGGCGCGGGGGGCCTTTTTTACATCCGGGACATGCGGGGGACAGATGGCGCAGCCCAAACCACAGGATATCTTCGAGCCGTGGAACGACCCGGAGGCGACACCGCTGATCCGGTTCCGGGGCGTCACCAAACGTTTCGGTGACTTCACCGCGATCGACGACCTGACCATCGACATCTACGAACGCGAATTCTTCGCCCTGCTCGGACCGTCCGGCTGCGGCAAGACCACCCTGATGCGGATGCTGGCCGGGTTCGAAACGCCAACCGAAGGCACCATCGAAATCGGCGGCCGCAACATGGCCGACGTGCCCCCGAACAAGCGCGCGGTGAACATGATGTTTCAGAGTTACGCGCTTTTCCCGCACCTCTCGGTCTACGACAACATCGCCTTCGGCCTGAAACGCTCCAACATGCCCAAGGACGATATCCCGGACCGCGTCGAGGAGATGCTCCGTCTCACCCGGCTGGAAAAGTTCGCCAAACGCAAGCCGCACATGATTTCCGGCGGGCAACGGCAGCGCGTGGCGCTGGCCCGGTCGCTCGCCAAGGCCCCGAAACTCCTCCTGCTCGACGAACCTCTCGGCGCGCTCGACAAGAAGCTGCGCGAGGAAACCCAGTTCGAGCTGATGGATATCCAGGAGAAGACCGGCACCACCTTCGTGATCGTGACCCATGACCAGGAGGAGGCGATGACCGTCGCCTCCCGCGTTGCCGTGATGGACAACGGGCGCATCGAACAAGTCGACACGCCCGCCAACATCTACGAAGCGCCCGCGAGCGTTTACGTGGCCGACTTCATCGGGGACGTGAACCTGATCCAAGGCACCGCGACGGCCAAGGGAGACGGCGTGTTCGAGATCGCCTACCAGGACGGCGTGGAGCCGATCCATGTGACCGAATGCGCGCGCGACATCGCGACCGGCACCAAGGTGACCTACGCGATCCGGCCGGAGAAGATCCTCGTCTCGCAAGAGCGCCCCGAAGACCGCGCCAACGCGCTGGAAGGCACGATCATCGACATCGGCTATCTCGGCAACCTGTCGACCTATCACGTCGAACTGCCGGGCGGGCAGATGATCAAGGCGGCGATGACGAACTCGTCGCGCATCTCGCGCCGGGATTTCACCTGGGACGACAAGGTGTGGCTGTCGTTTCGTTCCAGCGCTGGCGTGGTGCTGACAGAATGAAGCGGCTCGCGCTGATCCTCCTGCCCTATTCGTGGCTCATGGCGCTGTTCCTGGTGCCCTTCCTGATCGTGGTGAAGATCAGCCTGTCGGACGCCGCCCTTGCGATCCCGCCCTACACCCCGACGCTCGACTTTGCCGAAGGCTGGGCGGGGCTCAAGGCGTTCTTCGCGGCGCTCGACTTTGAGAACTTCACTTTCCTGACCACCGATGACCTGTATTGGAAGGCCTATCTCTCGTCGCTGCGCATCGCGATCTTCTCGACCCTGATGACGTTGCTCGTGGCCTACCCGCTGGCCTACGGCATGGCGCGGGCCCCGCGGGAATGGCGGCCAACGTTGATGATGCTCGTCATTCTACCGTTCTGGTCGTCTTTCCTGATCCGGGTCTACAGCTGGAAGGCCATCCTCGCCAATGAAGGCCTGCTCAACCAGCTTCTGATGGCGCTGGGGATCATCGACGATCCGCTGATCATCCTGAACACGAACATCGCCGTCTATATCGGCATCGTCTACACCTATCTGCCCTTCATGGTGCTGCCGCTTTATGCCGCGCTGGAAAAGCTCGACGGCTCGCTCCTGGAAGCGGCCGAAGACCTCGGCTGCACGCGGTTGCAGGCGTTCTGGCTGGTCACGTTCCCCCTCTCGCGCAACGGGATCATCGCAGGGTCGTTCCTCGTCTTTATCCCGGTGATGGGCGAATTCGTGATCCCCGCGCTTCTGGGCGGCTCGCAAACGCTGATGATCGGCAAAGTGCTCTGGGAAGAGTTCTTCTCGAACCGCGACTGGCCGGTGG
>DOUP01000273.1 GCA_003520545.1 Maritimibacter sp.
TTTCGCCAAAAGCTCTGGTTCAGGTCTTTGGCGGAATGCTTTGGGGCAGGTTGGCGAGGACCGCCGGGATCTGTTCCGGGAGATCCTCGGCAATCAGCCCGGGACCGAACCGGCGGGCCGCTTCGGTGTGCAGCCATGTGGCCTGGGCCGCGGCATCCAGGGGAGCGAGGCCCCGCGCCATAAGGCCGGCGATGAGGCCGGTGAGCACGTCGCCTGCACCAGCGGTGGCAAGCCAGGGGGCGGCACGGTCATAGGCGGCGCAGTGGACCCGTGCCTCGCCGGTGTGGGTCGCGATGGTGGTGTCGACGCCTTTCAAGAGCACAGTACAGCCCGCGCGCGCGGCGGCGTCGCGGGTGGCGTCCAGTTTGGAATAGGCGGGGCCGCTGTTGGCCGGGGCCGCGAGCTTGTCGGCGAGGTCCGGAAAAAGCCGCGCGAATTCGCCCCCGTGGGGCGTCAGCACGCAATCCGGGTGAAGCGCCGCGAAGAGCCGGTCGGGGGCCTCGGCGAAGGCGGTCAACGCGTCGGCGTCGAGGGTCGTGGCCCGGTGCGCCATGAGCGCAGCGAGGGTCAGTTCGCGCGCGCGGCCCAGCCCGAGACCGGGGCCGAGCGCAAGGGCGTTGAGGCGGTCATCCTCCAGCACGCGGGTGAGCATGGAGGCATCGTCCACTTCGGTCAGCATGATCGCGGTAAGCTGCGCCGCGTTTTCCGCCAGCGCCCCGCGTGGCGCTCCAAGCGTGACCAACCCCGCCCCGATCCGAAGCGCCGCGCGGGCCGCAAGACGGGCAGCCCCGGTGCGCCCCTCGGGACCGGAGAGGATCAAGGCGTGGCCATAGCCGTACTTATGGCCGGTTTGCTTTTGCAAGGTCGTGAGATCGGGCACTGCCGCGATGGCGGGCGCTTTTTCACCCGGCGTGCTTGCGCGCAACCCGATGTCATGCACCGCGAGCGCCCCGCAGGCACCCGGCCCCTCCGCGAGGACGTGACCGAGCTTTCGGGCGTGGAAGGTCACCGTCAGGTCGGCCCGGACCAAGGCACCGTCGCCGATGCGCCGCCCGGAATCGGCGCAGAGGCCGGTCGGTATGTCGACGGCGACCACCTGCGCCTTGGAAGGCTTCACAAGGGCCTCAAGGGGCAGCGTGACGGGACGCGAGAGCCCCGTGCCGAAAACCGCGTCGATGATGAGGTCATGATCTGCGGTGTCGAGACCTTCGGTCAGCGCCGCGCCGAGATCGCCGGTTGCGCCGAGATCCGCCCAACGCTCGGCATTCGTCTTCGCATCGGGCGGCAGTGTCGCGGTGTCGCCATAGAGGAAGAGATCGACGGCCCATCCCTGCTCTTTCAAGAGCCGTGCAACGACGAACCCGTCACCGCCGTTGTTGCCGGGACCGGCGAGGACGAGCGCCCGGCCCCTGGTCTTGGCGAGCTCGGGCCAGCGGCGCTGAACAGCGGCGACGACGCCCTGCCCGGCGCGTTCCATCAACACCAGGCCGGAGACTGTTCCCTCGGCAATCGCCGCCTTTTCAACGGCGCGCATTTGAGCGGCAGTGAGCAGTTCCAACATGTTTTCGCCCATATAGTTTGCAAATCGACCAAAACGACGGCTAGGCGCACAAATTTTGTGCATAAGCGCTGGAATCCGAACGCGCCTTGGGTTACCCCAACCCTATCCAATTGTCGCCCCCGTTTAGAAGTGGTCAGTGGGCGTCGAACCTGATTTTCGGAGGGGAGCCCATGAAAAAGATCGAAGCCATCATCAAGCCGTTCAAGCTCGATGAAGTGAAAGAAGCGCTGCAAGAAATCGGCGTGCAAGGCCTCTCCGTCATCGAGGTCAAAGGTTTCGGGCGTCAGAAAGGTCACACCGAACTGTACCGTGGTGCGGAATACGTTGTCGACTTTTTGCCCAAGGTGAAAATCGAGGTGGTTCTGCCGACCGACCAGGTCGACGCCGCCATCGAAGCCATCGTCGGCGCCGCCAAGACGGACAAGATCGGCGACGGCAAGATTTTCGTCTCTCCCATCGAGCAGACGATCCGCATCCGTACGGGCGAGACCGGTCACGACGCCGTTTAACCCACCGACATTCCACTGACTTTCAACCATAGGGGAAAGAATAGAACTATGAGCACCGCAGACGTTCTCAAGACACTGAAGGACGAAGATGTCGCCTATGTCGACATTCGTTTCACCGACCCGCGCGGCAAGCTTCAGCACGTGACCATCGTGGCTGGCCTCGTCGACGAAGACTTCATGGAAGAAGGCTTCATGTTCGACGGTTCCTCCATCGCCGGCTGGAAATCCATCGAAGCCTCGGACATGAAACTCATGCCCGATCCCTCCTCCGCTTACATCGACCCGTTCTACGCGGAAAAAACGCTCTGCCTGCACTGCTCGATCGTCGAGCCGGACACCGGCGAAGCCTATGGCCGCGACCCCCGCGGCACCGCGGAAAAGGCCGAAGCCTACCTCAAGTCGTCGGGCATCGGTGATACCGCCTACATGGGGCCGGAAGCCGAGTTTTTCCTGTTCGACGATGTGCGCTTTTCCAACACCATGAACAAGGTGGCCTTCGAAGTGGACGCCATCGACGCGTCCTGGAACACCGACACCCAGTACGAAATGGGCAACACCGGCCACCGTCCGGGCGTCAAGGGCGGCTATTTCCCGGTCAACCCGATCGACGATGCACAGGACATTCGTGGCGAGATGCTCTCGACCATGGCGCAGCTCGGCATGAAAACCGACAAGCACCACCACGAGGTTGCCTCCTGTCAGCACGAGCTGGGCCTGATCTTCGACACGCTCACCAAGCAGGCGGACGAGCTTCAGAAATACAAGTACGTGATCCACAACGTCGCCCAGGCCTACGGCAAGACCGCGACCTTCATGCCGAAGCCGATTGCCGGCGACAACGGCACGGGGATGCACGTGAACATGTCGATCTGGAAGGACGGCAAGCCGCTCTTCGCTGGCGACAAATACGCCGACCTGTCGGACGAAGCGCTTTGGTTCATCGGCGGCATCCTGAAGCACGCCAAGACCCTGAACGCTTTCACCAACCCGTCGACGAACTCCTACAAGCGTCTGATCCCGGGTTTTGAGGCTCCGGTTCTGCGCGCCTACTCGGCCCGGAACCGCTCTGGCTGCGTGCGTATTCCGTGGACGGAAAGCCCGAAGGCCAAGCGTGTGGAAGCCCGCTTCCCCGATCCGTCGGCGAACCCGTATCTTTGCTTCGCGGCCCTGCTCATGGCGGGTCTCGACGGCATCAAGAACAAGATTGATCCGGGCCCTTCGTCCGACAAGAACCTCTACGATCTTCCGCCGGAAGAGCTGGCCGGTATCCCGACCGTTTGCGCAAGCCTGCGTGAAGCGCTGGACAGCCTTGCAGCCGACCACGACTTCCTTCTGGCCGGTGACGTGTTCACCAAAGACCAGATCGAGGGTTACATGGAGCTCAAGTGGGACGAGGTTTACGCCTACGAGCACACCCCGCACCCGGTAGAATACCAGCTTTACTACAGCTGCTAATCCCTGCGCGGATCAAGTTGCGAGGGCGTCCCTGCGGGGGCGCCCTTCTTGTTTCCAGCACCGGGAGATCGCGACGACCGACAGGGGCCTATGCCTTGTCGCCGTCCTCCCCGGACTGAATATCCGGGTCGTTGTAGTCGTTGGGATCGAAATCCTCTGGGTCGTACCCTTCCGCGTCGTCACCAATCCCGGTGACATGGGTTGTTCCGCTTTCCTCGTCATAGACCAGCCCGTAGTTCGCACGACCTTCGGACTTGTAGCGCAGGTATTCGTGGATACCCGCATAGATGAAGGCAAATGCGAAGGGCAGAATGATGATGGCGGCGATCAATCGAGCGTCCACGGAAGGGCTCCTTTCCGGTCCAATCGTTCAAGGGGTGTAAATGACAACGTGTCAGGCGCGCGTCTGGGTCCAAAATTGTTAACACTGAACACGGCGGGACAGCACCGACCAGTATGATGGCGTATCCAGCAGAGACAAGTGTGAATCAGGTTGCCCGCATGATGCGCGCGCTGCGCACAGGCCAGGTGACCAGGGCGCAAACGGTCCGAGGGGGACACGATGGACAATTGGGAACAATGGCACTCCGTGGGATCGGGGCCTGAACGACACGCCCGTTCGGATCATCGACGCCGGGATTTCGAATGGTGAAGATGAGGTGAATTGTGTCAAAGCCCAAGGACCATTCCCGGATTCATTGGCTTTTTTCGCCTCAAGGCTAGGTTTCCCTGCATATCTGTGTCGAAACCAAGACCGAAACAAACCGTTTCCGCCGCCATCTCTCCGCGTCACCACCCAATTGCCGGGCGATAAAGAACTTGTTCGATAGAACTGGTCAGGAGGGCGCAACACTTCGCCACGGTGGTCCCACAGGGCCGTGCGCGCGTGCCCCCCGAATACTTTGGGCGATCCTCCGGGATCGCCCTTTTTTCATGCGCGGGGAGACCGGTGGATCGCTATTGCGGAAGGGTGAAGTCAGCCCAGACGCCCCGGTGGTCGGACCCGAGAAGCGGGAGCCGTGCGCTGTCACCCTGACGGAAGTGCATGACCATTGCGCCGGTCACCACCAGCGTTATTCGCCCGACCCAAATCCTCATGTCTCGGTCTTGCGCCATGGATGCAGCCGGGGGAACACAGGATCGTGTGATGTCAGCGACACGCCGCCCAATTGCATCCCGAGAGAGATAAGGCATGGTGAAGAGACACGAACGAGGCCGCAAGAGGACCCCACATGAGCACCGAGAAACTGACCTTCAAAGGCCATGACGGCAGCACCTTGGACGCGAGGCTGGACCTGCCGGCAGGCAAGCACCGCGCCACGGCGCTTTTCGCGCATTGTTTCACCTGCTCCAAGGACATCCTCCCGGCCAAACGTATTGCACGGCGGCTGACGGACAAAGGCATCGCGGTCCTGAGGTTCGATTTCACGGGGCTTGGCCATTCCGAAGGCGAGTTCGCCAACACCACCTTCACCTCCAACGTCGACGACCTCCGCGCCGCGGCGC
>DOUP01000042.1 GCA_003520545.1 Maritimibacter sp.
TCTAACCAACTGAGCTACAACCGCGTGGGCGCCTGATTAGGAAACCCGAAGCCCCCCGTCAACGCGCAAAATGCGTAAAGCGCAGGAATTCTTCGCAACGGGGAACCGGGCAATAAAAAAGCACCCCTAAGGGCGCTTTCGCAGCAGTGGCGCGGTTGACGGGGCTCGAACCCGCGACCTCCGGCGTGACAGGCCGGCACTCTAACCAACTGAGCTACAACCGCCCGCTGCGTTCGGTGCTTCTAGGCCCCCGGCCCCGGCACGTCAAGCCGGGTTTTGACCAAAATAGGGGAATTTTTTCATCCCAGGTCGCGGCCTTTGCAGCCTGCCCGGTTCGGCTGTGAAAATGGCGATTTTTCGGGCCAAGGCCCATCGCCCGCAGGCTGATCGCGTCCGCCATTCGTCCGGTTTCCGGGCCGGCAAGGACATGCACACATGGTCATACCCGACCCGCGCGTCGCGGACCCTATGAAGCCAGAAACCCGGTATGGAAAAATGGTGGGTGGTGAGGGGCTCGAACCCCCGACATCCTCGGTGTAAACGAGACGCTCTACCAACTGAGCTAACCACCCGTGAGGCGGGGATTTAGCCGGAAGGTCGCCGGCTGGCAACCCCCAACACACGCTCAATTTCGCAGGACTCAACGCTGCCCCCGAACGCGAAAAGCGCGGACCTTGGCCCGCGCTTTGCTCATCCCCGAAGGGGTAATGGTGGGTGATAAGAGATTTGAACTCCTGACATCTTCGATGTGAACGAAGCGCTCTACCACTGAGCTAATCACCCGTTGCCGGGCTATTTAGCGTCACTCCGCCGCGGCTGCAAGAGGGTCGTCGCCCTCCGGCCCATCCTTTTTCCGCTTGAGCTTGGTGATGATGACTTCGCCATCACCCACGTCCTTGCGCCGCTGGACCTTGAGATTTCCAAGCGGTTGAAGTTGCAGCATTTCCCGTTCTTCCAGCATCGCTCCAAGTTCGATCAGAAGCGCTTCGGTGACCTGGCGGGCAAAGCGCGGCTTCACGCCGGAGCGCGCAATCACGCGGTCGATCAGGTCTTTCTTGACAAATTTCTCGACCAGTTCGCCGTTGACCAGCGCGGTCGCATCATCCTCGGTGTCCTCCGCGACGGCGCGGGTAACGCCCTGCACCGGTGCGGGGGGCTTGGTCGCTTCCGCGGGGCTTTCTACCGCCACCGTCGTCTCACCCGCCGGCGCCACCAGCGCCTCGACCTCGTCCACGGTTACCTCGTCGATCACTTCGTCATCCACCGGTTCGACCTCTTTGGCCTTCTTCGCCGGGGTCGCGCGTTTGGAGGTGGAGCGCGCCGAAGACGCGCGCGTCGATTTCTTTTTCGTCGCCATGTGTTTGTGCCTGTGAATGGTCCGGCTTCTGTGGCCGGTTGATAAAAACAAGACGCCCCGGAGTATCCGGGTTTTACGCCTAACACGACGATATATCTAAACGGTTAACGAAAAAAGGGGGCATTGTCGCCGCCGCCCACAAAATATGGGGGCCGGACGCGATATGCTGCGTCCGGCCCCGGTTCGCTCAAATGACAGGCAGGCTTAATGCGCGATCTGCGCCGCCTCGCCTTCTTTCTTCATCGCCGCCGCGGCAGCCTCTTCGGCAGCCTCGTCCCATTCGATGGGGTCCGGCTGTTCCACCAGGGCGATCTTCAGGACATCACGCACGTTGGTCACCGGAATGATCTCCAGCCCCTCTTTCACGTTGTCCGGAATATCCGCGAGGTCTTTGACGTTCTCCTCCGGGATCAGCACCGTTTTGATACCACCGCGCAGGGCCGCCAGAAGTTTCTCCTTCAGACCACCGATCGGCATGGCATTGCCCCGCAGGCTGACTTCGCCCGTCATGGCAATATCCTTGCGCACCGGAATCCGGGTCAGCACCGACACGATGGATGTGACCATCGCCAGACCGGCGGACGGCCCGTCTTTCGGCGTGGCCCCATCGGGCACGTGGACGTGGATGTCCCACTTCTCGAACTGCGGCGGCTTCACCCCGATCTCGGGCGCGATGGAGCGCACGAACGAGCTTGCCGCGTCGATCGATTCTTTCATCACATCGCCGAGCTTGCCGGTGGTCTTCATCCGACCCTTGCCGGGCAGACGCAGCGCCTCGATATGGAGCAGATCGCCGCCCACGCTGGTCCAGGCCAGCCCCGTGACGACACCGATCTGATCTTCCTTCTCAGCCAGACCATAACGGTGCTTACGGACCCCGAGGTAGTCTTCGAGCGTCTCCGGCGTGACTGTCACGGTCTCATCGGTCTTGCGCACGATCCGGGTCACGGCCTTCCGCGCGACCTTGGCGATCTCACGCTCCAGGTTCCGCACACCGGCTTCGCGAGTGTAATAGCGGATCATGTCGGTCAGGGCCTCGTCTGTCAGGACGAATTCGCCTTTGCGCAACCCGTGGTTCTTCACCTGCTTGTCGACCAGATGCTGCTTCGCGATCTCGCGCTTTTCGTCCTCGGTGTAACCCGCGAGCGAAATGATCTCCATCCGGTCCAGAAGCGGCCCCGGCATGTTGTAGGAGTTCGCCGTGGTCAGGAACATCACNNCGGAAATCCTGCCCCATCTTGTCGATTTCATCGAGCAGGATCAGCGGGTTGGTCGTCTTGGCCTTTTTCAGGGCCTGGATGATCTTGCCGGGCATAGAGCCGATATAGGTCCGGCGGTGGCCGCGAATTTCGCTTTCATCACGCACGCCGCCAAGGCTGATGCGGATGAACTCGCGCCCCGTCGCCTTCGCCACGGATTTCCCGAGCGAGGTCTTACCGACACCCGGAGGGCCGACGAGGCACATGATCGGGCCCTTGAGCTTCTTCGAGCGTTGTTGAACCGCAAGGTATTCGACGATGCGTTCCTTGACCTTCTCCAGCCCGTAATGATCCTCGTCGAGCACCTTCTGGGCGTTGTCGAGGTTCTTCTTCACGCGCGACTTCACGCCCCACGGAATGGACAGCATCCAGTCGAGGTAATTGCGCACCACGGTCGCCTCGGCGGACATGGGTGACATGTTCTTGAGCTTTTTCAGCTCGGCCTCGGCCTTTTCCTTGGCCTCCTTGGACAGCTTGGTCTCCGCGATGCGGTTCTCAAGTTCCTGGATTTCGTCCTGACCTTCGCCGTCTTCGCCCAGTTCCTTCTGAATGGCCTTCATCTGCTCATTCAGATAGTACTCGCGCTGGGTGCGCTCCATCTGGCTCTTGACGCGGGTCTTGATCTTTTTCTCGACCTGGAGGACGGACATTTCTCCCTGCATCAGGCCGTAAACCTTCTCCAACCGCTCGTCGATGGGAAGGGTTTCCAGAAGCTCCTGTTTCTGCTCCACTTCCACGCCGAGATGCCCGGCCACGAGGTCCGAAAGCTTGGCCGGATCATGGGCTTCCGAAACGGCGGCAAGCGCTTCTTCCGGAATGTTTTTCTTCACCTTGGCATAGCGCTCGAACTCTTCGCCGACCGAGCGCACGAGCGCTTCGGCGGTGGCTTCGTCGCCAATGGACTCTTCGAGCGTCACGGAAGCCGCTTCGAAGAAGTCGGGGTTCTCAAGAAACTCTTCGATCCGCACCCGCGCCTGGCCTTCGACCAGCACCTTGACGGTGCCGTCGGGCAGCTTGAGCAGTTGCAGCACGTTGGCCAACACGCCCACGCGGTAAATGCCCTCTTCGGTTGGGTCGTCTTCCGCCGGGTCGATCTGGCTCGACAGCAGGATCTGCTTGTCGTCGGCCATCACCTCTTCCAGGGCGCGCACGCTTTTCTCGCGGCCCACGAAGAGCGGCACGATCATGTGGGGGAAGACCACGATGTCGCGCAGCGGCAGCACCGGGTGATTTTTCTGAGTATGCTCGGTCATGTTTCGTCCTTGTTTTCGGCAGGCCTCGGGTCCCGGGATCGGCAACCTGTCAGCCTCCTGTTCGCCCGTTTTAAGTGGTGTCCCTCTTGCGGGGTTTCAAGCAAATGCGGGTCGGAGATTTCCAGTCATAGTGGCAGTGCCCCCGGGAAACGACAAGAGGTTGATGGGAGATGTCGACAATTCCCCAGCGACTCGGGATACGCCAGGCGCCGCTCGGTCTTCCCGCCAGTCACATCTAACTGCCTGGTCCAAAAACTGTTTCCGTTTGGGCAATTACCAGCCTGAAATCAGGCTCTTGTTTCCGCTTGCCAGACAATCAACGCGTCATTTCCACGAAAATGGCCAAGTTCGCCAAACTCCCGCCCGTTTCCGGGCGCATAGTCGGGAGTCAGAGCGAAAGGTTAAGGTCGATGATGTTCATTCGCCTCATGAGACGTTTGCATAGGGACCGCCGTCGGATCGCGGTGGCCTTCGCACTGTTGTTCGGTGCGGGGGTCGTCGAGGTGTGGGGCAAGTTCCACGTCTTCCCCCCCGGCGTGATGGAAACCGCCGTCGGCCTCGGGCTCATGGTCTTCGTGGGGGCTTTCCTCCTGGGTGTCGGCCTCGCCATTCCGAACCTGCGCCACACCTTCGCCCCCATTGGTTTCACGCTGTTCGGCGCGGCCGTTCTGGGTCGCCTGTTCCCGGGATCGGCGTTTTCGCTGATGACCATCACCGAGGGCGGTTTCCGGGCCTTCGCGGGCCTGACGACCACCGGGCTCTTTGTCCATTTCCTGTTCTACGGCAAATGGTCGGATCGCCTTTTCAAATCCCGCCGCGCGCGGATCACGGCCCGCGCAACCTCGCTTCTGGAAAGCGATATCCTGTGGCACGGGCTCGTGCCGACACCGGGCCGCCGCGAATCGCTGCACGATGCCGACGTATTGTCCGTCGACTGGGTCGACCGGGAACGCTCCCGCGTGCGTGTCATCCGCTGGTCCCCGCCTGAACCGAAATACGAAGAGCACATCCAGATCGAAGAGCTGATGGCCGGCACCTATGTGCTGTATTCCTACGTACGCGAAGTGCGCGGGTCGGAAAAAATCGAAAAAGGCATCCGCGCGGTCAAGATGATCGACATGGTCGACAAGCGCGTCGTCTACGTCACCGAATACCGTCACGACCGGGCGCTGCGTCACGTATTGTTCGACTGGCTCGACGACGCGCTCGGCCGTCGACTCGACAAAGACCTGGCCCATCTCGAACACGCGGTGAACAAGGCCCGGTTCAAGGGCGCGGTTCGTCGGGACCATCTCGCGGTCGGTGGGCCGCTCAAGCCCCAAGAGGTCAAGCCGCCGCAACTGGCGCTGGCGGGCGAGTGATCGTCAGACTGACGCGGTCACCGCTGCCCGCCTCCAAGCATACCGCTATCGTCCCGGCCCGCAGCTAGCCACCGCGATCAGATCGGTTCAATATCGCCTTCGGCCCGC
>DOUP01000080.1 GCA_003520545.1 Maritimibacter sp.
GATCAGCGACGACATGCCGTCATGCACCGGGCCATTGAGGAAGATGATCCGCTCTTTGAGCAGACGCGAGAAGATGTCGTAGGCGCGTTCGCCACGGCTGGTCTGTTCGACCACCATGGGGACGAGGGTGTTCATGTAGGTATCTATGGGATCTTTCATTGTCGCGCCTGCCTCTGTCAGTTCGTGCCCCGGATGGGGCCTGCGGTCTCGGGGCCGGACGGCCCCCCGTTCACGGAATCCTAATCGCGCGCGCGGGGGGCTTCAAGGACCCCCCGACACTTGGTTTCACACATAGGTCGATTTGGTGAATAAAGGCTCAAAATCACCCGCCACACGGGCGGGTGACATTTTCGTCATCGGGCGCGTCAGCCGGGGGTGAGCCCGCGCAGACGCTCGGACCGGCGCCGCAGAAGCTCGACCGTGGTCAGAAGCGCGATGGAGATCGCCACAAGGATGGTCGCAACGGCAAGGATGGTCGGCGAGATCTGTTCTCGGAGCCCGATGAACATCTGCCATGGCAGCGTTTTCTGTTGGGCCGACCCCACGAAGAGCACCACCACGACCTCGTCGAACGAGGTGATGAAGGCGAACAGACCGCCCGAAATCACGCCGGGCAGGATCAACGGCATCTGGATCCGCGCAAAGGTCGTCACGGGATCCGCGCCAAGGTTGGCGGCAGCACGGGTCAAAGACCGGTCAAAGCCGACGAGCGTCGCGGTCACGGTGATGATGACAAAGGGAATACCCAAAGCCGCGTGCGCCAGAACCACACCGAGATACGTGCCCTGCAAGTTCACGCGGGAGTAGAAGAAATACATACCCGCCGCCGAAATGATCAGCGGAACGATCATCGGGCTGATGAGAACGGCCATGATCGCACGACGGAACGGCACATGCGGCTGGCTCAGACCGATCGCGGCCAGCGTCCCGAACCCGACGGCCAGGATCGTCGCCATCGGCGCGATCTTGAGCGAGTTCCACATGGCGCTCTGCCAATCGGAATTGGTGAAGAAGTCGTTGTAATGCTTGACGCTATAACCTTCGGGCGACAGCGACAGCATCTCCGGTGTGAAGGTGAAGTAGTTCTGCGCATTGAACGACAGCGGGATGATCGTGATGATCGGGGCGATCAGGAAGAAGAAGATCAACCCGCAGATGAACAGGTAGGTGTTGTGCCAAAGCGTCTGGCCAGTTGTCGAATAGATCGGAACGCCGGCCCGGTAGTCCCCGCGCCCGATCCAGTAGACCCACCAGCTCACCACGGCGCCGATGATGCCCCCCGCCAGGGCCGCGCCCCATGAGCCGAAGATGAACCCGGCAATCGCGGTCAGGACGATCAGCCCCCAGCGAAACGCCGTCCGGCTGTCATGGAGCATGGTCATCGCGACAATGGCGACGATTGCGCCGTATACGGCCCCGCCCAGAACGCCGGGGATCGGTGCCCCGTTCGCGTTGCCCACGAGGAACCCGAAGAAGGCTCCGAACAAAGCGGTCATCGGAACGGTGAAGCTCCAGATCGGCGGCGCGCCCCTGTCGAAGATCGGCTCCTCAAGCGAGGCGTCTGCTGTTGCGTCAGTCATGGTCGATTACCCCAGCTTCACGTTGTCGATGCCCACGATCCGGTCATAAGCCCAATACAGGATCAGAACGGCGGCGAGGAGGATGGAGCCCAGTGCAGCGGCGAGACCCCAGTTCAGGCTCGACGAGATGTGATAGGCAATCCGGTTGGAGATGAAGATACCGTCGGTACCACCCACGAGAGCGGGGGTGATGTAGTAGCCGATGGCCAAGATGAACACGAGGATCGAACCCGCGCCGATGCCCGGCACCGACTGCGGAAAATAGACCCGTCGAAAGGCCGTCACATTGGTCGCCCCGAGGCTCTTGGCCGCCCGCACGTAGGTGGGCGGAATCGTGGCCATGACGGAATAGAGCGGCAAGATCATGAACGGCAGCAAGATATGCGTCATCGCGATGATCGTGCCCAACTGGTTGTTGATCATGACCAAGCGCCCCGCATCGTTGATAATGCCTGCCCAGACAAGGAGATCGTTGATAACCCCTTGTTGTTGGAGCAGCACTTTCCATGCCGAGGTCCGCACCAGAAGCGACGTCCAGAACGGCAGCAGCACCAGGATCATCAACATGCTCGACTGCCGCATCGGAAGCTGCGCCAGAAGGAACGCCACCGGGTAGCCCAGCAGGATCGTCATGAAGGTAATGGTCAGCGACATCCAGACGGTGCGCCCGAAGAGCTTGACATAAACGGCCTGGTCGTCCGGCTGCGCCTCGACTCCGTGGGGCGTCAACTGCGCGTCCACGGCCTTCAGGAAGTAGCCCGGCGTGTAATTCGGCGAATACGCCTTGATCGTACCCCAGATTTCGAGATCGGCCCAATCCTCGTCGACGTTGAGGAAGGCCTCCTTGTAGGTGGTGCTTTCGAAGTCACCGACAGCCTCGCGGGCTGCGGCAAGCTCTTCGGCACCGAACCCGTCGTAACCTTCGCCGGCCCCTGCCGTCAGGTCCTGGTAAAGCCGCGCATGAACCAGCGCCCAGGGATCCTCGGTCGCGACGTTGTCCTCGTCTTCCTCCTGCGCGAAGGTCGCGAACATCTGGTAGGCTTCAGCGGTCAAGGGCAGAAGCTCGTCCATGCCCTCTTTCATCACGAATGTCGGGCCGGGGTCTTCCGCACCTGCGGCCTCGGAGTACCAATCCGGGTCGCCCATGAACTGCGCCCAGAACTCGCCCTGGGTCCAGTTTTCATCCAGGGCATCGAACTGGTCTTCATAGATCTCGCCGATGTCCTCCATTTCGCGACCGGCCTGGCGGAACAGCGACGACACCCCGGTTACCTCGTAATTCAGCCGCGACCCGAGTCGCGTGTGAATTTTACGCTCGGAGGCATCGTACATATCTACGAACAGAGCTTCGAAGACCGGTTCGTCCGGTACTTCTCCGCTTCCATAGTCCCAGTCGTCCAAGGCCACGACCGTGCGTGGCAAGGTGTCCGAGACGATGCCGTTCTCCACCGAGCGGAACAGCATGTCCGCGATCGGGGCGATAAACGTTATCAGGACAAAAATCAAAAGCGGCGCAATCAGTAGCAAAGCCCGCATCTTTTGCCGTCTCAGCGCACTTCTGAGGGAGGCCTTCAGGGGCCGCCCGTCCGCTGCCAGCACTGGGCCATCTTGAGTCGCGTCGCTCATGGTCGCTATCCTGTTTGGTTGGGATGGGAGGGGCCCACCTGGCCCCTCCCCTGGTCATGTCAGGTCAGATTACTGGGCGAGCCACGCCTGGAACTTCGAGTCCAGGTCGTCGCGGTAGTCAGCCCACCAGCTGTAGTTATAGACGAACACGTTCTTGCTGTTTTCCGGAGCGGTCGGCATGTGCGGCCCCATCGGAATACCCAGCTCGGCGTGATCACCAACCAGCGGCGCGGACGATTGACGTGCCGGACCGTAGGAGATGTAGGCCGCCTGATCGGCAAGGCGCTGCGTGTCGGTCGCGAAATTCACGAAGTCCAGAACACGGGCCAGACGATCATCCGGCAGACCGGCGGGAATGATCCAACCATCAAGGTCGAACACCTGGGCGTCCCAGAGCATTTCGAACGGCTGGTCCTGCTCTTCGATCGCGGAGAACCAGCGACCGTTGTAGGACGAACCCATCACGATCTCGCCATCGGCCAGAAGCTGCGGCGGCTCGGCGGCAGCGGACCACCAGATAACATCGTCCTTGATGGTGTCGAGCTTGGCAAAGGCGCGGTCCTGGCCTTCTTCGGTTTCGAGCACATCGTAGATGTCGTCTTTCGCAACACCGTCACAGAGCAGAGCCCACTCCACGTTGTTGATCGGGCGCTGTTCCAGCGCACGCTTGCCCGGATAGGTCTCTGTGTCGAAGAGCGCACAGATCGAATCGGGTGCCGGGGCACCTTCGGGCAGACGGTCGGGACGGTAGGCCGCCGTAATGGAGTAAACGATCTGCGGGATGAAGCAATCCGAGACGAGCAGGTCGCCGAAATCGTCTTCGGCAGAGGAGCCGTCATCGCCTTCGGCGAGGATCTCGTCCGCGTCGATCTCCATGGCGAGACCTTCGTCGCAGAGGCGAATGGCGTCAGCGGCCACAACGTCCACGAGGTCCCAGGTGACGTTGCCGGCTTCGTTCATCGCACGCAGCTTCGCCACGGCTTCGGGCGAGCTTTCATCCCAAGTGATCGAGACGTCCGGGTTCATTTCCATGTAAGGTTCGGCATAAGCCTTTTGCTGGCTCGACTGGTAGGCGCCGCCCCAAGAGACGAGCGTCATATCGTTGGCCATCTCCTGCGCGGTGGCAACGGAGCCAAAGCCGGCAACGGCCGTACCCATAAGAATGGTCTTCAGTTTCATGTAATATTCTCCCAGTTGCCCTGTTGGTTTAGGGGGTCGAGACGGGCGAACCCGCCCCCGTTTCACGTGCGCACGCCAAAAGGCGTGGCACGACGTTCGGTCTCAAGCATCAAGCGCGCGACAATCTTCCGGCATCCAGCCGATCTCGATCATCTGCCCCGGCTTCAGCTTTTCCTGATCCGGTGCGTTCCGCGTCTTGATGATGAAGTCCTCGTTCCCGGCGACTTTCAATCGTGTGCGGAAGATGTCGCCCATGTAGATGAACTCAAGCACTTCTGCCTTGAGCGTATGGGCGCCTTCCTGGAGTCGCTCTTTGTTATATTCGACACGCTCGGGACGGATCGACACTTGCGTGCGCTGTCCGACTTCCGAAACGTTAACCGGCTTGGCGTCGATTATCTCGCCGTCGTCCAGTTCGATGATGCAGGTTTCGCCTTTGACCTCCTTGACGACCCCTTGCAGCGTATTGTTCTCACCGATGAACTGCGCCACGAAGCTGTTTTTCGGCTCTTCGTAGAGAACATCCGGCGGATCGAGCTGCTGAATGCGGCCGTCGTCGAACACGGCGACGCGGTCCGACATGGTCAGCGCCTCCGTTTGGTCGTGGGTCACGTAAACCGTGGTAATCCCCAAGTTGTGGGCCAGTCGCGTGATCTCGAACTGCATGTGCTCGCGCAGCTGCTTGTCGAGCGCGCCGAGCGGTTCGTCCATCAGAACCAGCTCCGGTTCGAACACCAATGCCCGGGCCAGCGCGATCCGCTGCTGCTGACCGCCCGACATCTGTGCCGGACGGCGGTTGATGAAATCGCCCATCTGAACCATGTCCAGCGCGCGCTTCACTTTCGCTTCGCGGTCGGACTTGTTCAACTTGCGGACTTCCAGAGGGAAAGAAAGGTTCTCCCCCACCGTCATGTGTGGAAACAGCGCGTAGTTCTGGAAAACCATGCCAATCCCGCGCTTGTGCGGTGGAATATTGTTGATCGGCTGACCGCCGAGCAAGATATCCCCATGCGTGGCGGTCTCAAAACCGGCGAGCATCATCAGGCATGTGGTCTTTCCGGACCCCGAGGGGCCGAGCATCGTCAGAAACTCACCCTTGCCGATGGACAAGTTCAGATCCTTAACGACGAGGATCTCGCCGTCATAGGATTTCTGAACACGATCAAACACGACGAACCCGTCGTTGGTGTCAGCGTTGGTCAATAGACCCCCCAATATCCCTGTTGGTTTTTTTGTGCGTTTGCCGCTTATTAGGGAAGCCAACACGATTGGACGAAAGATTTCAACCTGCTTTTCACGCGGAAATGTGACAATGCTCAATCACGAAGCAATTTCGCCCGAATACGACACACTGCAAAGCCCTGCTGCGTAAGGCTTGGGCAGAAAAGACGCCGATACACGGGTTTTTTATCAACAAGTCAAACCTGGCGGCCAGACTCACCCAACGTCACCCGCGCAACGAGTGAATTAAGCATGTCGAGGCAGGTCTCGAGCTGATCGACCGCAACGAATTCGTCGGGCTTGTGTGCCTGTTCGATGGACCCCGGACCGCAGATCACGACGCTCATACCCAGTCCCTGGAACAGCCCGGCTTCTGTCCCGAAAGCGACAAGCCCGGCCGTATTGGCCCCGGTCAATTCCGCCATCAGGTCACGCGCGGCGTTGTGCTCCATCGGCTCCAATCCGGGCACCTCGCCGATCACTTCGGTCTCGATGGTCGCATCCGGATGCACCGCTTGCATCGCGGGCAAGAGCACCTCGTCCGCATAGGCCGCCATCGTGGTTTTCACGAAATCAAAGTCGCCTTGCTGCACCGGCCTGAACTCCCATTCGACCTCTGCCTTCCCGACGATCACGTTATGCGCGACCCCGCCGTGGATGCCGCCCACGTTGATCGTGGTCCAGGGCGGTTCGAAACCAAGATCCGGCGCCCGCGCCTTAAGCTCTTCGCGCAGGTCCATCAGCTTGCCGACGAAGCGCACCGCGTATTCCGCCGCATTCACCCCGCGCTCGGGCGCCGAGCCGTGCCCCTCTAGCCCGTGAAACCGGGTGGTGTATTCGCAGCAACCCTTGTGCCCTTCAATGATCCGCATCTCCGTCGGCTCGCCGATGATCGCGATGGCAGGCGTGACGCCGATCTGCGAGATCGCCTTGACCAACTCGGCCGCCCCGAGACACCCGACTTCCTCGTCATGGGTAAACGCGAAATGCACGGGCCGTTTGAGTGCGGCTTGGCCCAACATCGGCGCCAGCGCCATGCAACAGGCAATGAACCCCTTCATGTCGCAGGTGCCACGCCCGTAGAGCAGCCCATCCTCCTCGCGCATCTCGAAGGGGTCCGAGCTCCAGTCCTGGTCGGCCACGGGCACCACATCGGAATGCCCCGACAAAACGATCCCCCCGTCGCCCTCCGGGCCGAAAGTGGCGAACAGGTTCGCCTTCTCCTCCTCCTCGGAGGCGAGAACCTCCACCCGCGCGCCATGTTCGGTCAGATACGCCGCCACCCAGTCGATCAGCGCCCGGTTGGGATCGGTCGAAACGGTGGGATAGGCGATGAGGCGGGCGAGGATGTCGCGGGTCGTGGCAAGATCGGTCATGAATTGTCCAATGCCACGCCCGGCGCGGCCTGCACAAGAGGATCAGTGCAGGGCCTGTTGGCGATCATGACGCCTCCCCGGCGCGTGCCCATTTCGGCACAGGCCCTAACCCGGGTCGGCCACTTCACGTGCCTGGACCAACACGCCATCGGCCACCCGGTCCGATGGATGTGTGATGACCACGTCACCCGCATCCACGCCGCCGGTCACCTGCGCCACGTCCGAATTGCGTCGCCCTATCTCGACCGGCGTCAGCACGGCTGCGCCCTCGCGCACCACGAAAACCGCCCAATCCGCGCCCTCGCGAAACAGCGCCGAAATCGGCACCTGGAGCGTGTCCTCGGACGACCATTCCACGATCCGTGCGTAAACCCTGAAATTATGCCCGAGCGGCGGCACCTCTTCGCCGTCCGCGAATTCCAGAATCACCCGCACCCGTTGCTCTTCGATTCCCAGTGCCGAGGTCTTGGTGAAGGCCGCCGGCTCGATTTCCCGCACCTCCGCCACGAGAGAGCGGTCCCCGCCCCAGCGTTCGATATGGGCTGGCGCGCCTGCGTCCAATCGCACCGCATCCGTGGACAAAAGCTCCACCACGATCTCCAGGTCGTCCGTCGGCCCAATGGACAGGAGCGTCGTTCCGGCGGTTACGGGACGCGCCGAGCTGGACGTGATCGACAAGACCGTGCCGGACACCGGCGCCGTGATCTCAATACAGCAATCGATCGCACCCGGGTCGCTCTTCTGCCCCGGCTCGATCAACACGGCCTTCGCGGCGCGCAACTCGCTTTGCCGCATCTCTTCGGTCGCATGGGCGCTGTCCAGTTGGGCCGCCGCGACGTTCAAGGCCGTTTCCGCCTGTTCGACCTGTGCATCCGGCGCCGT
>DOUP01000095.1 GCA_003520545.1 Maritimibacter sp.
ATTGCGGTGCATTCGATGAAGGACATGCCGACAGAGCAACCGCCGGGTCTGACGCTCGACTGTTACCTGCCGCGCGAGGATACCCGCGATGCGTTCGTTTCGCTGGGCGGCGGGTCGATCCGTGACCTGCCCGAAGGGGCGGTTGTGGGGACCTCGTCCCTGCGCCGGCGCTCGCAATTGCTCAATCGTCGCCCTGATCTCACGGTCGTGGAGTTTCGCGGCAACGTGCAGACCCGGTTGACCAAGCTGCGCGACGGCGTGGCCGAGGCCACGTTCCTTGCAATGGCCGGCCTGACGCGGCTTGGGATGCTGGAAGAGGTGCCGCATTCGCCCGCCGCGCCGGAAGACATGCTGCCCGCTGTCGCCCAGGGCGCCATCGGCATCGAACGCCGCGCCACTGATAACGATACGGCGGCGATGCTGGAAGCGATTCACAACACCGAGACCGCGAAACGTCTCGCGGCCGAGCGTGCTTTCCTGGCGCAGCTCGATGGCTCCTGTCAGACCCCGATTGCCGGATTGGCGGAGATCGACGGCGGCACGATGCGTCTGCGCGGGGAAATCCTGCGCACCGATGGCTCCGAAGCATTGGCCGACGAAATGTCGGGTGCCGTCGAGGACGGGGCCGACATGGGCCGCGCGATGGCGGACAGACTCCTTGTTCAAGCGGGCGACGGTTTCTTCGACTGGCGCTGATCTGTCCGGTTTTCCGGTCCAAAATATCCCGGGGAGCGCGGTTCGTCATGTTTTCTGCGAAAAACATAACGCTGGCAGCGCCGCTCGCCCCGGTCGGATTGGCGCAAGCCAATTCGAAATCCAAGGTCAGGACCCATTGACCCTAGTTCGGGATCACCTTGCCGGGGTTCAAAATTCCCTTGGGATCGAGCGCTGCCTTGATCGCCCGCATCACGTCGAGCGCAACGGGGTCTTTCTGCCGCGCCATGGAGGGCAGTTTCGACAGGCCGACACCGTGTTCCGCCGAGAAACTGCCGCCGAAGGTGTTCACGGTGTCTTCGACGGCGGTCAGGATAAGGTCGTTCAGCGCGGCGTCCTCCCGGCTCGGATAGACGACGTAGTGAATATTCCCATCCCCCAGGTGCGCGACGGAGGTGTCCTGCGCCTCCGGGTCGAGATCGGCGAGGACGGTTCGGATGTCGGTGAAAAACGCCCCGAGTTTGTCCAGGGGCAGCGCGATGTCTGTCATGACGAAGGGACTGCGACCAAATGCGATCTCGGCGGCGGCTTCGCGGCGGGCCCACATGTCCTGACGCTGGCTGTCTGATTGTGCGACGGTGGCGTCCAGCACGTCGCCGCGCTCCAGCGCTGCGCCAAGCACTTCCTCGAACACCTCGGACAAATCGGGTGCGCCTGCGACTTCGACCATGACGTTCACGTCTTGCGGGGTTTCGAACGGTTCGCGCCCGCCGAGCTTGGCGATGTGCGCCTCGATATAGTCGCGTGGCATGTATTCGAACGCTTCCACCGCGCCGCCGGTTGCCGCCTGGAGCTGGTTGAGCACCCGCGTGGCAGCCTCCAGCGAGGTGGGGGCGATCATCGCGGTGTGGAAGGCGGCGGGCATTGCGGCGAGTTTGACCACCGCGGCGGTGATGATACCGAGCGTACCTTCGGCGCCGATCACGAGATCCTTGAGGTCGTAACCCGTATTGTCTTTGTGCAATGCGGTCATCAGGTCCATGATCCGGCCATCGGCCAACACCACTTCCACGCCCAGCACTTGCGCGCGCGTGTTGCCGTAGCGCAGGACGTTGGAGCCGCCCGCGTTGGTGGACAAGATGCCGCCGATCCGCGCCGTGCCCTGCGCACCGAAGGTGACGGGGAAGGTGAGGCCGTCTTCGGCAACCCGTTCGCGCAGCGTTTGCAGGATCACGCCCGCTTCCACGGTGGCGGTGCGGGCCGCGGCGTTAACGTCCCGGATCGTGTTCAGGCGCTCCAGCGACAGCATCGCGGCCAAAGGAGCATGGGTGCCCCCCGAAAGGCCGCTGTTGCCGGAAACGGGCACGACGGTCGTTTCGGTCTCGTGGGCGAGCGCGAGGAGGGATGAGACCTCGGCGGTGTTGGCCGGACGCAGAACGCAGAGTGGTTCGGCCGTGTATTTGCCGGTCCAGTCGCTGCCATAAGGCGCGGCGTCAGGGCCGGTCAGCACATTCTTCGCGCCGATCACGTCGCGGGCTTTTTCGATGAAACTCATGGATCCTCCCCGTCCCGGCCTAGCGCCGGGACCTCGACGTTAGTCTGGAGGCGGCTCCGGCTCAAGCGGTTGGGTGATGCGGATCAGACGGCCTGGCTGTGGCCCTCGGCGTTCATCTCGTAGGCGTCGAAATTGCGCGCGATGATACGCGCCAGCGGGTGGGCTTCGGGCCTGATGGTCATAACACCATCTTCGATGTCGAAGGTGTCGGGCAAGGCTTTCCCCAAACCGTTCACAAGCGACAGCGCATCCTCAGCGGGGCGACCGAATTCCTTGGCCGTGGCCGGGAGATCGACGCGGAAGTCGCACAGCAGGTGTTCGATGATCCGGCCCCGGAGGCGATCGTCCTCCGAGAAGGTGTGCCCCTTGGCGATCGGTACTTCGCCCTTGCGGACGCGCTCTTGATACTTGGACGTCGAGGGCTCGTTCTGCGCGTAGCCTTGCGGATAGCGCGAGATCGACGAGGCGCCGATTCCGATCAGGACGGGGGAGATGTCCTCGGTATAGCCCTGGAAATTGCGCCGCATCGTGCCCGCCTGGTGGGCGATTTCCAGACCGTCTTCGGGACGTGCGAAGTGGTCGATCCCGATCTCCGCAAACCCATCGGCTACGAACAGGTCGCGGGCCGTGTTGAAGAGGTCGAGCCGCTCCTCGGGTGTCGGAAGTGCCTCGGTCGGGATCAGGTTCTGGCGCCGGGCCATCCAGGGCACATGCGCATAGCCGAACAGCGCGATGCGGTCGGGGTTCAGGGATACCACCTTGTTCACCGAATCCGTGATACGCGCGGTGGTCTGGTGCGGCAGACCGTAAAGCAGATCGACGTTCAGCGACTGGACCCCGCGGGCGCGAAGCCCATCGACGGCGGCCTTGGTCACTTCGAAAGACTGCGGGCGTCCGATGACCTCCTGGATCAGCGGATCGAAATCCTGAACGCCGAGCGACGCGCGGTTCAGACCGACCTCGGCCAGTGCATCCATGCGGGCGTCGTCAATCTCGTTCGGGTCGATCTCGACCGAGAACTGCGCGTGGTCGCCAAGCGGGGCCACGTCAAAGATCGCGCCGGCCAGATCGTGCATCATGTCCGGCTCCAGCAGCGTCGGCGTCCCGCCGCCCCAGTGGAGATGGCTGATCGTGACGTTGTCGGCCAGCTGGGATTTCAGTGTCGTCAATTCTTGCATTAACGAATCAACATATGCCCGGACCGGCCCGGCTGTGCTGGTCCCCTGCGTGCGGCAGGCGCAGAACCAGCACAGCCGTCGGCAGAACGGCACATGGATATACAACGAAATCTCGGACCCCGAAGGAATCTCGTGAATCCAATTACTTACCTGGTCAGATCCCACGCCGCCCGCGAAATGCGGTGCGGTTGGATAGCTGGTGTAGCGGGGCACTCGTGCATCGAAAAGCCCGAGTTTGCGAAGTTGCGTCTGATTGTCCATTCCACTACCATCTAAAGCGTTATCGACGCGCGACATTGACCAGGATCAAAAAGGTGCCGGGTTCTCATGAATGGCCTTCACATCGACGTGAAAGATTGTAGCCAGTGTCCGATCCGGCACCGTGCGGTTTGCTCCCGTTGCGAACCGGACGAGTTGGAGACGCTGGAGAACATCAAGTATTACCGGACATATGAGGCAGGGCAGCCGATCCTGTGGTCGGGCGACCACATGGAGTTCGTGGCTTCGGTCGTGACCGGGATCGCGACGCTCAGCCAGGCGATGGAGGACGGGCGCACGCAGATGGTCGGCCTTCTGTTGCCCTCGGATTTCATCGGACGCCCGGGCCGGGAGCGCGCGCCGTTTGACGTGGTCGCCGTGTCCGACGTGACGTTGTGCTGTTTCCGCCGTCGTCCCTTCGAGGAAATGATGACGCAGACTCCGCATATCGGTCAGCGTCTCCTGGAAATGACTTTGGACGAATTGGACAGCGCGCGGGAATGGATGTTGGTCCTTGGCCGCAAGACCGCGCGGGAAAAGATCGCCTCGCTCGTCCTGATCATCGCCCGCCGCGATTCGTCCTTGCGCCGCAAGCTGCCGGCGGATGGGATGACCTTCGATCTGCCGCTGACGCGCGAAGCGATGGCGGATTATCTTGGCCTGACGCTGGAAACGGTGAGCCGGCAGATTTCGGCCTTGCGCAAGACCGGCACGATCCGGTTGGAAGGCAAGCGTCATGTGATCGTGCCCGATCTGGATGCGCTGATTTCCGAGACCGGCGACGATTACGACGGCGGGATGATCGCCTGATCCGTCCCCAAAGGACCAACGACAAAGGCCGGTGCACGCACCGGCCTTTCGCATTCCGTGGCTGCGGCGCGGTCGGACGTTGAACCGATAGCGACCGCGTTTGACAAAGAAAGCGGGGCGCTCAGCCCCCTGCCAAAAGTCTGGAGGGAGACCATTCAGTGCGCGAGCAGAAGCGGGCGCTCGGCATATTCCAGCATGTTACGAGTAGCGCCGCCCAAGATTGATTCGCGGAAGCGCGAGTGGCTGTAGGCCCCCATGACCAGCAGGTCGGCGTCGGTATCGCTGGCGTGCCGGTTCAGAACGTCCGAGACGCGTGGCATCGTTTTGGACAGAACGGACACTTCTGGGCGCACACCATAGCGGGCGAGCATCTGGCTCAACTGTCCGCCGGGATCGGAGCGTTCCGGGCTGTGCTGCGGCGGGTCGATGATGGCGATGTTCACCGTATCGGCCTTTTCGATANNCGTTCCAGGCGATCATCACGCGTTTGATATCGTTCGGGAACGTGCGCTCGCGTGGTTGGATGATCACCGGGACATCGCCTTCGAACATGGCGGCTTCCGTGATCGCTTCGAGATCCCCGCTCGCCCGCTCACCATAGGGCTGCGGCAAGACAACGAGGTCGGAGAACCGCGTGCGATGGGCGACAAGGTTATTGAGAGCCACCATTTGCGCGGAGAGCCCGGTTGCCGACCAGTTGAAGGCCGAGCCTTTGAGCGCCTTGCGGGCATAATTTTCGAGCTCCAGCGCATCGTCGCGGGCTTGGGTCAGCGTATCTTGCGTGACCACAGCGGTCGCTCCCGCGTAGTAAAAGCCCGGTTGGGTTCGGTCGATGCCGAGGCACAGCACATCAAGATGTGCCGCCAAGGCCTGGGCGAGGGTTTGGGCGGCCGCGCACGCTG
>DOUP01000107.1 GCA_003520545.1 Maritimibacter sp.
ACTAGAAAACTAGAAAACTGGTCACCTGAATCTAAAGTTCGACGGATAGAGTCTGCTGCGTTCGCAGGCAGAACCGTTTGACGGATGCGAGGATTTCGTCGGCGGACTTGATCCATTTGCAGGGCTTGGGATTTTCTTGATGCGCCTCGATAAAGGCCACGATGTCGGCCTCCAATTCGGCGGTGGAGCGATGCACGCCGCCTTGCAACTGCTTACGGGTCAGCTCCGCGAACCAACGTTCCACTTGGTTGATCCAGTTGGCTGATGTCGGGGTGAAGTGGATGTGCCAGTGTGGTCGGCGGGCCAGCCAGGCCTTGATTCTAGGCGTCTTGTGCGTGGCGTAGTTGTCCATCATCAGATGCACGTCCGGCCCTTCCGCATAGAGCAGGATCATACGGCATCGGTCCGAAAGCGATCGTGCTGCCTTGTGCCTTCGAACCTGTGCCTCCAGAAAGGCCCGCTCCTCGTCGCTCAGAACCACCTCGTCCGCCAAACGCCCCGCAATCGCATCATCTCCTAATATCTGTCAGAAAATGACACGAATTATGGTTCCAGGTGACTAGAAAACTAGAAAATTGGTTTTCCCCTGTTTGTTCGTAGGCGGTACCAGTGGCTCCAACAAAAGAGCGGTCCCCAAGCAAATGGCCCGACGCTATGTCGCGCCGGGCCCTTCGAGGAACCGATTGGGTCTTAGTCTTCGATCAGACCGTCGAGCACGCCCTTGAGGTCGTCGTAGGTCATGTTCGAATACTTTTCGCCGTTGATGACCAGCGTCGGTGTGCCCTGGATCTCGTCTTCGCCGGCATACTTTTGGTAAGCGGCGACCATGCTTTGGGCCATGCCTTCGTCGTTCACGCACTGGGTGATCTGGTCTTCCGACAGCCCGGCCTTTTTGCCAAGGGTCGTGAGATTGCCGAGGATCGTGGCTTCCTGACCGTCACCGATCCAGTCCTTTTGACCTTCGTAAAGCATGTCGACCACGCCGAAATAGCGCATGTCACCGGCGCACCGCGCGACAAGACCAGCCCAGAGGCCATAGCGGTCGAAATACACTTCGCGGTGCACGAACTTGACCTTGCCGGTGTCGATATAATCCGCTTTCAGATCGTCCCATACACGGTCGTGGAAGTCCGCGCAGTGAGGGCAGGTGAAAGAGGCGTATTCGATCAGGGTGACCGGCGCGTCCTCCTCGCCCAGGGTCATGTCAGGGGCGAGTTCGACATCCGCGTCCTGTGCGACGGCCGGGGTGATCGGCGAGATCACGGTGGTCGACGTGGTTTGGTTGGTGGCGAGCCACGCGCCGCCGCCAAGGACGATCGCGGTGCCAAGGGCGATGGGGAGAAGTTTGTTCATCAGATCTGCCTCATGTCTTCGGTGTCGTTCGGGAGTAGACGTTCGTCGCGAGCATTTCCAGAGCGCGGCGAAGGTCGTCGTTCTGCACACCGTCCGAGGTTTGGGCGGCGCGTTCAAGGATTTCGGGGTCGGGTGTCGCCTCTTCCGCCAGAGCCTTGCGCGGTTGAAACTGCGCCTGGCCCTCTGCGAACCCGGTCGGGGCTGTCTGCGTCAGGCGGATACGGGAAATGGCGGCGTAGCCATAGACGGCGTTCACCTTGGCACGGATTTTTTCCTTCTGCATCTCCAGCATGGGCGCATTCGATCCGGTGGTGAGTACGGTGAGCGTGGCGCCGAATCCGTCGCGGCCGTAGGACACTTCCACCGGTCGACAGATGGATGCGGTTGCCTCGCCTACGATTTCGTCCCAATGGGTGATGACGCGGGAGACCGCAAATCCACGGGATTCCCCGGCCTTGCGCACGCGGGAGCCGACCAGCGTGCTGGTCCGCTCGAAGCCGCGCATGCGGCGGGGCGTTTTGGTCTTGGTGTCGTCCACTGGCCTCTCCATGTCGAGCCGGATACTAACGGGCGGGACGGAGCCACGCCATGGGCAACCGAGTTACAAGGGCTAACACATGCGTGACAGGCAATTGATGGCCGATGAATTGCTCGACTGGTACGACCGCGACGCGCGTGAAATGCCGTGGCGCGTGGGGCCAGCGGACCGGGCTGCAGGTGTCTTGCCGGACCCTTACGCGGTCTGGATGTCCGAAGTCATGTTGCAGCAGACGACCGTCGCGGCCGTGCGGGCGTATTTTACCCGGTTCCAGTCGCTCTGGCCGACGGTCCACGACCTTGCCGCAGCTGAGGATTCGCGTGTCATGGGGGAATGGGCCGGGCTTGGATACTATGCCCGGGCGAGGAACCTTTTGAAATGCGCGCGGGTCGTGTCCTCCGAATTGGATGGCGCTTTCCCGGACACTTTGGACGGTTTGAAAGCCTTGCCGGGGATTGGACCTTACACGGCGGCGGCGATTGCCGCGATTGCCTTTGACCGGGTCGAAACGGTCGTGGACGGGAACGTCGAACGGGTCATGTCGCGGGTTTTCGCAATCACCGATCCGATGCCGGGATCGAAGCCCGCGTTGCGGGCGGCGGCGGCCACGCTCACCCCCGGCATCCGTCCCGGCGATTATGCGCAGGCGG
>DOUP01000106.1 GCA_003520545.1 Maritimibacter sp.
TGATCCTCGACGAGCCGACGCGCGGCATCGACGTTGGGGCGAAATTCGAGATTTACACCGTGATCCGTGACCTCGCGGCCGCCGGAAAGTCGATCATCGTGATCTCGTCGGAAATGCCCGAGCTTCTGGGCATCACCGATCGGATCTACGTGATGAACGAAGGGCGTTTCGTGGGCGAAATGCCGACCTCCGAGGCTTCGCAGGAGCGGATCATGTCCACCATCATCAAAACCGGGGAAGCGGCATGAGCGAAACGACCTCTCACGACGGCCAGGGCGCGAGGAGCGGGGCGAGCCTGTCTTTCCTCAAGAAACACCTGCGGGAATATGGCATCCTGTTTGCACTCATCGCGATCATGGCGTTCTTCCAGATCGCGACGGGGGGCATCCTGCTCAAGCCCGTGAACCTGACCAACCTGGTCCTTCAGAACTCCTACATCGTCATCATGGCGATCGGGATGCTGATGGTGATCGTCTGCGGGCATATCGACCTGTCGGTGGGCTCGGTTCTGGGTTTCATCGGGGCGCTGGCCGCCGTGATGATCGTGAACTGGGAGGTGCCATACCTTCTGGCCGCTGCCGTCTGTCTGGTCGCCGGTGCGCTCATCGGCATGGCGCAGGGGTTCTGGGTCGCCTATTTCCGGATTCCGTCTTTCATCGTGACGCTGGCCGGGATGCTTGTCTTCAAGGGGCTGACGCTCTGGCTGCTCGCCGGTCAGTCGGTCGGCCCGTTTCCCGCGGAATTTCGCCTGATCTCGTCGGGTTTCGTGCCGGACCTGTTCGGCGGTGAAGAGTTGAACCTGTTTTCGCTTCTGGTCGGCGTGGTCGTGGCCGCCCTGATCCTCGCGCTTGCCATACGGCAGCGGATGCAGCAACTGGCGCGCGGTCTCGTGGACGAACCTTTTGCCTTCTTCGCGGTGAAACACGCGCTGATCTTCGTGGCCCTCGTCTACATGTCCTGGCTGATGGCGGATTTCCGGGGGCTGCCCAACGTTTTCATCGTCATGGCGCTTCTGATCGCGGTCTATTCCTTCGTGACCAGTCGCACGACCTTTGGCCGCCGCATCTACGCCATCGGCGGCAACGAGAAGGCGGCGTCGCTGTCGGGCATCAACTCGCAGCGGCTGACCTTCATCACTTTCGCGAACATGGGGATGCTCGCGGCGCTTGCCGGGCTGGTCTTTGCCGCGCGGCTGAACACGGCCACGCCCAAGGCGGGGCTTGCCTTCGAGCTCGATGTGATCGCCGCCGTCTTTATCGGCGGGGCGTCGATGTCGGGCGGCGTGGGCACCGTGGTCGGGGCCGTGATCGGCGCCTTCATCATGGGCGTGATGAACAACGGGATGTCGATTCTGGGCATCGGGATCGACTGGCAACAGGTCATCAAGGGGCTGGTTCTGTTGGCCGCCGTGGTCTTCGACGTCCTCAACAAGAAGAAAGGCTGAAGAATGCTGCTGTCACAATATCGCAAGACGGACGGGCAGGTGCAGGTCGTCGCAAGGGACGGGACCGAAGCCTTCGAGGTGCGCACGGACCGGACGATTTACGAGCTTGCCATGGCCTGTGCCAAGAGCGGCGAGGGGCTGCGCGATGCGGTGGCGCGGCTTGGGCTGAACGGGGCCGTGGATATCGAGCGGCTTTATGCGGAGAGGCGGTTGTTGCCGCCGATCCAGCACCCCGATCCGGCCCATCTGTATCTCACCGGCACGGGGCTGACGCACCTGGGGTCCGCCGCCACCCGCGCCTCGATGCACGCAGGCGCCAAGGCCGAGGATGAAACGGATTCGATGAAGATGTTCCGGCTGGGCGTTGAGGCGGGTAAGCCCGNNGCACCGGGAGAGGCGCTGATGTCGCCGGAGTTCGCGGATGACGGGGGCGAAGAACCCGAGATTGCCGGGATTTACGTGATCGGCCCGGATGGGACGCCGTTCCGGCTTGGGTTCGCGCTGGCCAACGAGTTCTCGGACCATGTGATGGAAAAGCAGAACTACCTCTATCTCGCGCATTCCAAGCTGCGCCCCGCATCCATCGGGCCGGAAATGCTGGTGGGCGATCTGCCCGACGACATTCAAGGCGTGTCGCGGGTGCGGCGGGGCGATGATGTGCTGTTCGAGAAACCGTTTCTCTCGGGCGAGGCGAACATGTCGCACAGTATCGGGAACCTCGAACACCACCATTTCAAATACGGGCTGTTTCGGGAGGCAGGCGATGTGCATGTCCACATGTTCGGCACCGCCACGCTGTCCTTCGCCGAGGGGCTTTCTTGCGCCGATGGGGACGTGTTCGAGATCGAAGCGCCGGGCTTCGGGCTGCCGCTGCGAAATCCGCTGGTGCGCCCCGGCGGGCCAGCCGTGCCCGCGCGTCAAACCGTGCGCGCGTTGTGAGGGGGTAAGATGACGTTCAAGAAAGCAGACTGGCCCCGGAAGCTGCGTAGCCAGGAATGGTATGGCGGCACCTCGCGCGACAATATCTATCACCGTGGGTGGTTGAAGAACCAAGGCTATCCCGACGATCTGTTCGACGGGCGCCCGATCATCGGGATCATGAACACGTGGTCCGAGCTGACGCCCTGTAACGGGCACCTGCGGGAGCTGGCCGAGAAGGTCAAGGCGGGGATCTGGGAGGCAGGCGGCGTGCCGTTGGAGGTGCCGGTGTTCTCGGCCTCCGAGAACACGTTCCGCCCGTCGGCGATGATGTATCGCAACCTCGCGGCCCTTGCGGTCGAAGAGCAGATGCGCGGGCAGCCGATTGATGGCGCGGTGCTGCTTGTCGGCTGCGACAAGACCACGCCGAGCCTGATCATGGGGGCGGCGTCCACGGATATTCCCTCTATCGTCGTGACCGGCGGCCCGATGTTGAACGGCTGGTTCCAGGGTGAGCGGCTGGGAAGCGGGACCGCGCTTTGGCAG
>DOUP01000163.1 GCA_003520545.1 Maritimibacter sp.
TCGAGCTTCCGAATACCAAAATCGAATTGCTGTATCCGCTTGGCGAAGGGTCCCCGATCGCGGGGTTCCTTGAGAAAAACCCAGCGGGCGGCATTCATCACATCTGTTATGAGGTCGATGACATCATCGCCGCACGCGACAAGTTAAAGGCCTCTGGCGCGCGGGTTCTGGGCACAGGCGAGCCAAAGATTGGCGCGCATGGCAAGCCGGTTTTGTTCCTGCACCCCAAGGATTTCAACGGCACCCTGGTAGAGCTGGAACAGGTCTGATGACCATCACCGCAGCCCTTGTCCTTTATGTGGTGATCTGGTTTGTGACCATGTTTGTCACCCTGCCGATCCGCCTGCGCACGCAGGGGGATGAGGGCGAGATTGTCCCCGGCACCCACGCGGGCGCGCCTGCCAATTTCAAACTTGGGCGCACCTTTCTGATCGTGACCATTTGGGGCACCCTTGTCTGGGCGATTGTCGCGGGGATCATCATCTCGGGCATCATCACGATCGAGGATATTGATTGGTTCAACCGGTTGGATACGCCGCAATAAGCCACCCCACGAGACCAAAAAAGGGCGCAGGTCGATATGCCGATCTGCGCCCTTTTGTATCTGCACTCTAGAAATGGATCAGGGTTTGCCCCAGCTGTAATTAAAGCTGACCGAAATGCGGTCTTCTTCGGCCATGTTCAGCGGCACTTCGTGGCGCAACCAGCTTTCCCACAACAGGACGTCACCGATTTTTGGGGCCTCGTAAATGAACGGCTGATTTTCGCGGCGCGCGGTTTTCAGGCGCGGGGGGGTGGCCATCATCCGGGCCGATCGCGGGTCTTCGTATTTGATCGCGCTGGCGCCACCCGGCATCGCCACATAGGTGGTGCCGGAAATCACCGAATGCGGGTGGATGTGGCTGGAGTGGGTGCCGCCGGGGGGCAGGATGTTGATCCACAGACTGTCGAGTTTCAACTTCTTGCCGCCCAGATCAAACTCCAGATCCTCAACAAAGGCCGCGACATGTTTGTCGAGCGACTTCACCAGATCGGCAAAAATCGGGAAACGCCATGGCAGGTCGGTAAGCGAAGCGTAGGAGGTGTAGCCGGGATAGCCGTTCTCCTCGCACCAATCCTGGCCCGCCTCGTCATCTTCGGCGATGGAATAGCAGGACGCCTCCAGCTCATCCGCGTCGATCCCTTCGCCGAAATCCGACAGCGCGGCACGATAGAGGGGGGTGACGAACAGGTTTTTTGTATCGGCCATCGGGACGCTCCTTGGTATGTCTGCCTCTCTTAGCCCAGCATGGGCGGCGGCGCGAGTGGCGGTGAAGCGCCGACCGTCCAAAATCGATCCATTGCTGTCCAAAAGTTGCCGCAGGCGATGTCTAAAAAATGGCAAGAAAACAAGAAAAATCGGCCGGCACCATGACCAAAATCCTAAGCGCATTGTCCTTCGCCGCCCTGATCGGGGCGTTGATTTCTGCCGTTGTCTCCATCGGGCTTGGCGCCGAGATCGGCTTCGACCTGGTTTGGGAGACGGCGCCGGCGCATCTGATGATCGGCCTTGGCCTGATCTTCGTCCTGTCCTATCCGGTGGTTCTGTTGGTGGACGCTCGCACCCGACCCTACCACCAGCGCGTGTTCGAACGCGCGAAGGCGAAGCGCGAGACCAAGCTCTCGATCAAGGAGCAGAAATGCTATTACCCGCTCCTGTTTCGCGACCTGGTCGAAAGCCATGGTCTGTGCGACGCCATCGACCAGATGGGGCAGGGACGGGCGCGCCGCACGGTTGAATGCTTTCGTCACATCGGCCTGCCGCGGCTTGCGAATATGCTTGAAGAGTACCTCGACGCGCTCGACCGAGGCGATTTCAAAGGCATGAACGCGGCTGAGAAGAAAATCTACGCATCGACCTGCCGCGCGATCCAGGCACGGATGAACTCCGCCGGTCTGGCTAAGCTTCCCGCCATCTTGGACGACGCGCTGAAATGATCGGCGCGTGCAGAAACCTTGCATGCGTGGACGCGCCCTCCTATCCAGAAAGGAACAGATTTTGACGATTGCTTTGAGTTTGGGGAGGGGAAATGACATGAACGTGCCACACGTCCTGCGCGGCGCGGGCCTTTTGGCCTCATTGGCGAGCTTCTTTGTCTTCGCCTATCTGCTCTTCACCGCCGTGACCTCCGGGTTGGGCGCCTCCGGTGTTCCCGTGTTGCTCGTCACCGCCGTTACGCTGTTTGTCCTGGGCGAGGTGCTGCGCTGGCGTTCGGGGGCTATGGTCGGCGCCGGTCCCCTGGACGATAACGACCCGCTGACGGACGGCACCGCGAAACATACGGGCATTCCCCGGCCCACGGATGAAGCGCTGCATGAAGCGGTCTATAACGACGCCTTCCGCAAGCAGCAAAAGCACGGCGACGGTGGTCTTATCGAGGCCGAGCGCCTGACGCTTCATCTGGTGCCGCTCCACATCTACGTCTCTTCCAACGGATTGCGGAATGGGATCGCGGGGTTCGGCCTGTCTGAAACGAAGGCCAGCCTTCCCTATTTCGTCGAGATCGGGCTGGAGGATGTGGCCACCGTGTTGGAGGCCTATCTCGCCAAGGACGAAGGCCCGGCGTCCGACCCGCAGACAGCACAGGATGCCCTGACTGCGGCCGGGTTCAATGACATTCCGGCCCGTGTGGATGCCTACCTCGACACCCGTTATCCATGGGGCGCAGAGGGCGCGACGGAGCATTAGGGCGCCGAAAAACGGGAAACCGCCGGTCCTACGTGGTTTCTGGCGGTCAGACCGGCCAAGGGGCTTGCTTTGAAAGCCCGGTCGGCGTATGTGGCCCCCTCATCACGAACTCCACCAGATTCGCGGTGACCCCAATCGTGCCTGCACGAACCGAGACTCGGGGGGCCGCCTGGTGATGTTGAAAGGAAAAAGGCGATGAACGCCCAGGAACTTCGCGACAAGAGCGCGGATCAGCTGAACGAACAGCTCTCCGACCTCAAGAAAGAGGCCTTCAACCTGCGCTTCCAGCAGGCCACCGGCCAAATCGAGAACACTGCCCGTATGCGCCAGGTTAAGCGCGACGTGGCCCGTGTGAAAACTATTCTGAACGAAAAAGCAGCCGCTGCTGCTGGCGACGCTTAAGGAGCCTGACTGATGCCCAAACGTATCCTGCAAGGCACCGTGACCTCGAACCAGAACGCTCAAACCGTGACGGTCCTGGTCGAGCGCCGCTTCAAGCACCCGCTTCTCAAGAAAACGGTTCGGTCTTCGAAGAAGTACCGCGCCCACGACGAGAACAACACGTTCAACGTCGGCGACAAGGTCCGCATTCAGGAATGCGCGCCGAAGTCGAAAACCAAGCGCTGGGAAGTCATCACCGCCTGAGGCGGCTGACAGCTCAGTTCGATCGAAACCATGGGGCGGTGATGCCAGAGGCTAGCCCCAAAGGTCAGGAGAAACCCTATGATCCAGATGCAGACCAATCTGGATGTTGCTGACAACTCCGGCGCTCGCCGAGTTCAGTGCATCAAGGTCCTGGGTGGTTCCAAGCGTAAATACGCTTCGGTAGGTGACATCATCGTCGTCTCCGTGAAGGAAGCCATCCCGCGCGGCCGCGTGAAGAAAGGTGACGTCCGCAAGGCCGTCGTCGTGCGCACCGCCAAAGAAGTCCGTCGCGAAGACGGCACCGCGATCCGGTTCGACCGGAACTGTGCTGTGATCCTCAACAACAACAACGAGCCGATCGGCACCCGCATCTTCGGGCCGGTGGTTCGTGAGCTGCGCGCGAAGAACTTCATGAAGATCATCTCGCTTGCTCCGGAGGTGCTCTAAATGGCTGCGAAATTGAAAAAAGGCGACAAGGTCGTCGTGCTTGCCGGCAAGGACAAGGGCAAAGAGGGTGAAATCACCTCCGTGTCGCCGAAAACCGGCAAAGCCGTGGTGGAAGGCGTGAACATGGCCATCCGTCACACCCGTGCGAGCCAGTCGGCTCAGGGCGGTCGTTTGCCGAAAGCGCTTCCGATCGACCTGTCGAACCTCGCTCTTCTCGACAAGAACGGCAAAGCGACCCGCGTCGGCTTCCGCATGGACGGCGACAAGAAAGTCCGCTTCGCCAAGACCACGGGGGACGTGATCTGATGCTGGATAACGCAACCTACACCCCGCGCCTGCGCTCTGTTTACCGCGAGACGATCAAACCCGCTCTCAAGGAAGAGTTCGGTTACAAGAACGACATGGAGATCCCGCGTCTCGACAAGATCGTTCTGAACATCGGCTGTGGCGCAGAAGCGGTGAAAGACTCCAAGAAAGCCAAGTCGGCCCAGGAAGATCTCACCGCGATCGCCGGTCAAAAAGCCCTGGTGACCACCGCGAAGAAATCGATCGCGGGTTTCCGCGTCCGTGAAGACATGCCGATGGGGGCGAAAGTCACCCTGCGTGGCGACCGGATGTACGAATTCCTCGATCGCCTGATCACCATCGCGATGCCCCGCGTCCGCGACTTCCGCGGCGTTTCGGGCAAAAGCTTCGATGGTCGTGGCAACTACGCCATGGGCCTGAAAGAGCACATCGTGTTCCCGGAAATCGAATTCGACAAGGTCGATGAGGTTTGGGGGATGGATATCGTGATCGCGACCACCGCGAAGACCGACGACGAAGCCAAGAGCCTGTTGAAGCACTTCAACATGCCCTTCAACAGCTGATCCTTGGAGACCGAGTAATGGCTAAAAAATCCATGATCGCGCGTGAAGCCAAGCGTCAGAAGCTGGTGGAAAAGTACGCTGAAAAGCGTGCCGCGCTCAAAGAAATCATCAACGACGAGTCGAAGCCGATGGAAGAGCGTTTCCGCGCCTCCCTGAAGCTCGCCAAGCTGCCCCGTAACAGCTCGGCAACCCGTCTTCACAATCGTTGCCAGCTGACTGGCCGTCCGCATGCGTATTACCGCAAGCTGAAGGTCAGCCGGATCGCGCTGCGGGACCTTGGCTCGAATGGCCAAGTCCCCGGCCTGGTGAAATCGAGCTGGTAAGGAGAGACAGAGATGAACGATCCTATCGGTGATATGCTGACCCGTATCCGTAACGGCCAGATGCGTGGCAAGTCGACCGTGTCGACCCCCGCTTCGAAACTGCGCGGCTGGGTTCTGGATGTGCTGGCTGACGAAGGCTACAGCGGCTACGAAAAAGGCACTGACGAGCGTGGCCACGCCACCCTCGAAATCAGCCTGAAATACTATGACGGTGCGCCCGTTATCCGCGAATTGAAGCGGGTTTCGAAGCCGGGCCGTCGCGTCTACATGGGTTCGAAAGACATCCCGCAGGTCC
>DOUP01000136.1 GCA_003520545.1 Maritimibacter sp.
AGGAAGAGATCGAGGACCGGCAGGCCGATACCATCGCCGAACTTGTCGACACCGTCCCGGGTGTCCGGCTGATCAACGGCAACACCGCTCAAGGCTCCGGAATAAACATCCGGGGCTTCGGGGCGAACGGCACCTATGGCACCGATCAGAAGGTCGCGGTTCAGACCGACGGCGCGAGCGTCGGCTCCGAGGAACTCTACCGGATCGGCACACAGCTCTATACCGATCCCGAGCTTTACAAGGAGGTCAACGTGATCCGCGGTATCGCCGGAACCTTCGAATACGGCTCCGGCATCATCGGCGGGTTGATCCAGGCCGAAACCAAGGACGCCATCGACATCACGGGAGGTGACACCGGCTTCGACCTGCGCCAAACGATCCAATACGGCACCAATGGCGATCAGCTGGCCAGCTCGACCATCGTCGCATGGCAACCGACCGAGACTTTCGGCGTGATCGGCAACTACACCTACCGGATGCAGGATATCCTCGTCGATGGGTCCGGCAAACCGATCAATGCGCAAGCCTCGGCCCTGCCCAGCTACCATGTCGGTGCGCTCTACACCTTCGGGGACGCCAATCAGCATGAATTGCGCGCGACATATTCCGACACCACCTCGAACGAAGAGGATGTCCCCTATGACAGCTTCGGCCTGACCTCCGGCGCCTTCGGCAACGTCGACCGCGCGGTGCGCTCGCGCACGGCAACCCTGCGCTATTCCTTTGACAGCCAAACGACGGACCTGGTGAATATCACCGCCAACCTCAGCTATGCCGACCAGCAGATCGCCAGCACCTATGTCGCCGGGTCGTCACCGCTCGAAGGCACACCGGGCTTCGCCTTCCTGCAACCGCTGGTCAACGCCGACCATCGCTATGAGACGACCAAGCTGACCGTGAAAAACCGGGCGCTCTTTGCCACGGGTATCGTCCAGCACGACCTCCGCGTCGGCGTCGAAGGTATCTACAAGGAACGACTCGATGCCTCCTCGGCCCCCGGCGGCACGGATCGGCGCCTCGCCGTCTTCGCTGTCGACGACATGACATGGGGCGGACTGACCGTAACCCCCGCGATACGGTACGAACGTCAGCGGGTCGGCGGCCCGGCCTATACTTATTACGACAACGACGCCCTGATGGGCGGCGTCACGGCGCGCTACGAATTCGGCAGCTCCGGCTTCGCGATCTTCGCAAGCGCGGCCTACACCGAGAACCTGCCGATCATGGATGACCTGACGAACCCCGCCTACATGACCCAGTCCGAAAAGGCGCGCAGCTTCGAGATCGGCGCAAGTTTCGACCGCGCGTCGGTTCTCGCCAGTGGCGACCAGTTGAGCCTGAAGGCGAGCGCCTACCAAACGAGCGTTTGGGACGTCACCTCCTATACCACGGCGACGATGACCCCGATTACCGATGTCTCGTTGCGTGGGTTTGAGCTTGAAGGCTCCTACTCGACGGCCAGCGGGTTCTACACGGACATCAACGCCAACTTCCAGCGGGGGACCGGCGTGGACGCAACGGGTGCCTCGGCGGATTGGTCCGGCGTTCCGGCCGATCAGGCGCGTGTCACTGTGGGCAAACGGTTCGGCGAAGAATATGACATCTCGTGGGAAGCGGTCGCCGATCTGGAAATGAACCGTTCCCCCACCCCGACACCGGCGAGCCTCGTCCACAACCTGCGCGCCACCTACCGGCCACAGGACGGCGCATTGAATGGCGCCGAGTTCCGCTTGGGCGTCGAGAACCTCTTCGACCTCGACTACACGCCCCACCTGGCAACCCGCGCAGCACCGGGCCGGACCTTCAAACTGTCCGTCGCCGCGACTTTCTGAGGACCGCACCCAAACTGGAAAAGCGCCCCCCACGGGCGCTTTTCCCCTGTCCTCCGAGCGCGTCGTGTTTCACCCCGTGAGGTTTCAGACCACGAGCACGGGGATTGACGTGATCGACGTCACCTTGTGGCTCACCGAACCCAGCATGTAGCCCTCGCTCGCGCCCAGCCCGCGTGAGCCGATGACGATCAGGTCGCAGCCATGGGTCGTGGCGAAATTGTTGATCGTGCGCGCCGATTGCCCGCCCTTGATGAAGGCATGCACCTTCGGCGCGCCCAGCTCCTGCGCCCGTTTCTTGGCGAATTCTGCCGCTTCGCGGGATGCCGCCTTCATCGCATCGTCAAGGTTTTGCGGCCCATCGTCAGACCCCCGCACCATCGACAAGGAGGCTTCGAGAATCGAATGGTGGCGATAGACCGTGAGCACGTTCAGTTCCGCCCCGGTCAGCTTGGCAAGGTCGGCGGCCTTCTCCAACGCGCCGTCCGCACCCGTCGAGCCGTCATAGGCGATCAGGATCTTCTTGAACATTCCCTGCCTCCTTACTTGCCAAACGCCAGATCACGCAGGAACAGCGCGATTTGCGGGAAAAAGATCAAGAGCACGGCCACGGTCAGCAGCATGAATATGAAGGGCGGCGTGCCCTTGATGACCTCTGCGTAAGGCCGCTTGAACACCGCGATGGCCGTGAAGATGTCACACCCGAAGGGCGGCGTAGCACTGCCGATGGCCACTTGCAGGGTGATGATCGTCCCCACCAGCACCGGATCGAGACCGACCGCCTGCACCACGGGGGCAAAGATCGGAACGAAGATCAGGATGACGACGATTGGATCGACGAACATGCAGCCCACGAAGAAGGCAATCGAGATGACGAAGAGCACCCCGTATTGACCCATCTCGTCGATGCCGATGGCGCCCAGCACCTCCTGCGGGATCTCCGCGAAGCTGAGGACATAGGAAAACGCGGCCCCTGCCCCGACGAGGATAAAGACGACGGCGGTGATCAGACCCGTCGATTTCGCCGTGGAATAGAGCTGCTTGAACGACATCTCCCGGAACACGACCATTTCAAGCAAAAGCGCATAGAACACACAGGCCGCCGCCGCCTCGGTCGGAGAGAAAATGCCGCCGTAGATGCCGCCAACGATGATGACAGGAAACCCCAGCGGCCAGAGCGCGCGCCGGATCGCCTTGCCCCGCTCACCCCAGGTCGATTTGGGTTCGGTCGGGACCTTGTGCCGGATGGCGTAGATGTAGGAGTAGACCGAGAACATGACGAGGATCAGAAGCCCCGGCCCGATGCCCGCGATGAACAGTTCGGAAATCGAGGTGCCCGACACCACGCCGTAGATGATCATGCCGATAGATGGCGGGATCAGGAAGGCGATGTCCGACGAGTTGACGATCAGCGCGAGCACGAAGTTGTCCTTGTAGCCCGCCTTGAGCATCCGCGGACGCAGCGGCCCGCCGACCGCCACCACCGTGGCCTGCGTCGATCCCGACACGGCACCGAACAGGGTGCAGGCCGTGGCCGTGGACACCGCCAGCCCGCCCTTGAGATGACCGACGAAGGTCATGACCAGGTCGATCAGCCGGTTGGCCGATTGGCCCCGCGTCATGATGTCGGCGGCGAAGATGAACATCGGCACCGCGATCAGGCTGGCGGGCTGGATGCCGCCCAGGATCTGCTGGACCATCGTGTCCAACTGCCCCAGCCCTCCGAAAAGCCCCACGAAACCGATCAGCGACCCCGCGATCAGGGGCACCATCATGGGAAACCCCAGCAGAAGCAGCACGATCATGACCGAGAAAATTGCAATGGCCATGGCTCAGACCTCCTCTTCGCCAGTGTTGTCGTAGCCTTCGAGCGTCGAGGTCGAGAGCCAGATATCCTTGTCCAGAATGTTCTTGATCGCGGTCAACAGGTACTGAAGCCCGGTCAGGAAAAACCCGAGCGGCGCCCAGACGATGATCCACCACACCGGCACCTGGAGTGCGGGGAGCAACCGCCCGCGCCCGGCCTGCGCGATGACGTAGTCGAAAGAATACCACGTGAGCAGGAACATCGCCGCCGCCGTCACCAGCGCGATCACGATCATCAGCACCTTGCGCATCGGCGGCGCGATGGCGTCGAACAACGCCGACATGCGGATGTGCCGCCCATGCCGCGCGGCATAGGAGATGCCCGCGAAGGTGATCAGGATGATGAGCGCGCGGTTCACCTCTTCGGAGAAAAACAGGCTCTGTCCCACCACGAAACGGCCAAAGACATTGGCCATCGTGTTGACCGCCATGGCCAGCACCCCGACGGCAAGCAACACCGATTCGATCCGTGCCACGCCCACGTCGATGATGCCCAATATGCCCGGAAGTCCCGATACATAGGCGGAATCGTCAATATCGTCATCGACCGCCGGTGTCCTGGCACTGGCCAGAATGTCGGGGTCTATGTCCGGGCGGCGTTTATCGTCCTGGCTCATCCGAAAGTCCTGATGTCTGTCTGAAAACTGATGGCTGCGGGCGACTCCCGAAGGGCCGCCCGCCCGTGATCATGTGGCGCGGAGCGCGTGCGCGCCCCGCTCTGACCCGATCACTCGGCACCAACGGCTTCGAGGTCGGCCTTGAACTGGTTCAGGATCGCTTCGGCCTGATCGCCACCAATCTCAAGGAACTTGGCTTCCACCGAGGAAGCCGTCTCCATGAACGGCTGACGCTGTTCGTCGGTCAGCTCGGTAATGGTCATGTCCGGCTTGGCTTCCTTGATCTTGGCAAGGCTCTCCTCGGTCAGACCCTTCTGGTAGTCGATGATGTACTCGAAGGCCGCGTCGATGGCATTGTCCACGACCGCTTTGTCCTCGTCCGACAACCCGTCATAGAAATCCTTGTTGGCCATCACGGCGGTGGTGAAATTGTTATGACCCGCACGGGTGATGTAATCCGTCACCTCGTACATCTTGGTCGACTCGATGAAGAAGGCCGGGTTCTCCTGCCCCTGGATGATGCCGGTTTGCAGCGCGCCATAAACCTCACCCCACGGAAGCGGCGTCGGCGTCGCGCCGAAGGCCTTGTAGTTCTCGACCAGAAGCGGGTTCGTCATGACCCGGAACTTCACCTCGTTCAGATCGGGCGGCCCCTCGACCGGTTCGGTCGTCGTCATCATGACTTCGCCCTCGGGGAACATGGTCAGAAGCTCCAGCCCCTGCTCGGCGTAGAGCGACGGGAACATCTCGTTGATGGCTTTCGACTCTTCAAAGAAGGTGGCGAGCTTCTCGTTGTCCTGCGGCAGCAGGTAGGGGCCAAAGAATACCTGCGCCTCGGGAATGAGCGCCCCGGTAAAGCCCGGCGATTGATCGACGAACTGGAGAATGCCCGATTGGGTCTGTTCCAGGATGCTGTCGGATTCACCCAGCGTGCCGAAGGGAAACAGCTGGACCGAGTGATCGGAATTCGCCTCGACCTCTTCCTTGAATTTCTGGGCAAACTTGCCCTGCACCTCTTCCAGCGCTTCCTCGAAGGCATAGCGCCAGGTGTCCGCGCTGGCGGCCGTGGTGCCAAGCAGGAGGGCAAGCGCCCCCGTGGCGATCAGTTTCGTGTTAGACATGTTGTGCTCCCTGAGTTTTCGCCCAATCCGTGGAAATGCTCGAATAGGGGCTGGTTTCAGGACGCGGGACTATTCCGTCGCGCCTCATGCAAATGGTTGAGGCACAAAAAAACCAAGTCAATGACTATATTAAACCATGACAATCTGGGCCTGTGTTTACTGGGTCGACCGGAGGTCCGATATCATCTTGCGGAAGGAGTTTCGTGATCTTGGCCAGCGCCCGCTCCAACCGGCCCCGACCCACCGCGCCCAGACAGATCCGGATCGCGCCACCTTGCGCGCCCACGGCGAACTGCGCGCCCGGCGTCACGGCGATATCGTGATCGGCCAACCGCGCCACGAAATCCGCCTCCCCTACCCCATCGGGCAGGCCAAGCCAGCGGTGCAACCCATGCGGCGTGCCCCTGCCGGTCTCGGGCAAAAGCTGCCGCGCAATCCGGTTGCGGGCGGCGATTTCCGTTCGCTGCGCGACCAGCAGCGCCTCGGCCGTGCCCGAACCCACCCAGTCCGCCGCGACCTCGGCAACCAACGGCGTCGCCATCCACGCAATCGAGGTGTGTCGGTTGACCGTGACTTCGAACGCCGGTTCCGGTGCCAGCAGGAACCCGACACGCAACCCCGGCGACAGCACCTTCGACAGCCCGGTGATGTAGAACGTCCGCTCCGGCGCGTAGCTTGCGATGGGGGGCGGTCGGCGGGCATGGAGCGGGCCGAGCGGATCGCATTCAATTATGGAGATGCCGAGGCTCTGCGCCGCGTCCGCCAGGGCCATGCGCCGGTCCCGGTCCAGAACACGGGCCTGCGGTCCCGCGCCCCCCGGCAAAAGGTAAACCGCCGTGATCTGCCCCTGCGCCTCGCGGACCGCCTCCATGAGCGCCTCGGGCACCATGCCCCGCTCGTCTCCCGCGACCGGTGCGAGACCCAGGTGAAGGTGCTGGGCCACCGGGCCGATGGTGTGGCTGGTATACGGGTCCACCGCGATCAGGTCGCCGGGCTTGGTGACGACCGCAAGCGCGCTGAACACGGCAGGTGTCACCCCGTTCGTCACCGTTACCGGCCGTCCACCCACGACAATCCCGCAGCGCGCCAGCCAATCGGCGGCAAGACCGACGTAACGGTTGCGAATTTCCTCGGGACGCAGGGCCGATGCAACGAGATCGGGAAGCCGGTCGCCCAGCCGGTGCAGCGACGCCTGCCAGGCCTCGTGCATCATGGGCAGAACCACGGGCGTCATCAGCGACAGATCGGCCCGCCGCGCCTGCCCCGCGCTCCACGGCATGTCATCGAAACTCTGCGGCTGGCGCAGGACGAAGGTGCCGCGCCCGACCTCCCCGGACACAAGATCCGCGCGGATCAGTTCTTCGTAGGCGCGGCTGACGGTCTGGACCGAGAGGTCCAACTGCCAGGCCAGTTCCCGATGTGTCGGCAACCGCTCGCCCGCCCGCAACGTGCCAGCCCGGATCGCCTCGGCGATGCCGTGGGCCAACGACCTGTAGGCGGGCCGTTCGATATCATCTTTGGTCGGCGGCCATCGCGTCATGGCGAGAGCGTTACGCAAGCACCGGGTATTGTCCAGCACCCGCAGATAGCGCTCGATCCACCCCCGGCTTTCGGCAGGCGGCGCGCGGATCTATCGCGGAAAGCTCCAGCCATCGAGCTCCACGGAGAAGATCCGCACCGGCGCGCCAGCCTGCGCGGTATCGGCACGCAGGCGGAAAACGGTTTGTCGGGGCTGGCCGAAGTTGATGAAATCGACGGTCACGGTAATCATGCCCCGCAGCATCGGCTGGGCCTGATCCGGCCCGATCCGGGTGATCCGCCCCTCGAAATCCTGCGCGTCATACAGAAGATCCGCGCCATGCCCGGAAAGCGCCGGGACGATGTCAGCGAAGAAATAGCTTTTCGCCTGACCCGGTGCGAACGGGGCGCCCGATGGCCTGTCGAAGGCGGCATAGAGATCGCGCACGACCTGTACCGCCGCATCTATCATGTCATCGCCCGTGGTCTCCACCACGTCCGGTCCGAACGCGCCGCTGGTCCCCCGCACGTCCAACGGCGTGTCCTCCATCAAAAACCGTGCCGAAACCCACCCGGCCCGGCTCAGATCGGCGCTGCGCATCAGGCACCATCGCTGCGGAAGATCGGCGCGCTGTGCCTCGGACAGCTTGTGATACACGGACGGAATCAGAAGCGGCACACAGGTGATCTGCTCAAGCCCCCGCGCATCCGGGGCCAACTGATCAATGACAAGATATTCGGTGCCCGGACCCATGCGCATGTTCAACACGTCGTCCGCGGCCACATCGACCACGCGCCAGGCATCCGGTCCGTGGCCGTCGATCTCGGCCTGCGCCGACCCTGTGGCGCAGACCAATCCGAAGCCCAGAAGCACGCCCATGGCAAGAGCCCGCATCATTTCACCTCCACCACCGAACGGCCCATCACGGACTGGTTCGACAGGTCGAGAAACCGCACCTCGTAGAGGCCCGCCTCGTCGGGCATAGTCAGTTCCATTTGCGGTTCGGCCCCGATCTTACGCGCCGTTATCCAACTGAAATCGGTTTGGTCCCGACCCGCAACCGTGATGCGCTGATCCGTCTCGGGGTCCACGGCACTATCGGCCCAGCTTACCGTGATCGTCGCGCCCGGTGCAGCGCTGGCTGGCACCGACAGACCCGCCCCGTCATCCAGTGGCGCATCCGCCGCCACCACTTCAAGCGGCGCACTGGCCAGGGTCGTGCGCCCCTCTTCCAGCACGTAGCGGATTTCATAAAGCCCGGTGCCCTCGGGCGCAGTCAACCGGCCCTCGGTATTGTCCTTGGCGCGAATATGGGTGTCGATGGTGCCCTCATCGGCACCGGCCGGCACGATGGTGACGAAGTCCCGCCCGTTGATCGACGAGGACCACACGACCTCCACCGCCTCCCCCGCGCGCACCGTGCCCGGCCCGCTGATCCCGACCTCAGCACCGACCACCTCGACGGGTTGGCTGGCCAGCACACGACGGCCCTCGTTCAACACGTAGCGCATTTCGTAAAGACCGGGCGTCCCGGGCGCGGTCAACCGGCCCTCGCTGTCGTCCTTCGCGCGGATATGGTTGTCGATCTGGCGATCCTCCGAACCCATCGGAACGATGGTCAGGAAGTCGCTTCCGTTGATCGTGCCGGTCCAGGAAAAATCGAACTTGGCGCCCGTCGTGATCTCCGCAGGCGCGGTGACGGTGACCTCGGCATCGACCACCTCGACGGGTTGACTGGCCAGCACACGACGGCCCTCGTTCAGCACGTAGCGCATTTCGTAA
>DOUP01000222.1 GCA_003520545.1 Maritimibacter sp.
CCCCGGACGCGACCAAGGCCATCTTCGAGGCAATGGACTGGCTCGGGCTGGACTACGACGGCGAGGCGGTCAGCCAGTATGAGCGGGCCGACCGTCACCGCGCCGTGGCCGAAGAGATGCTCGCCAAAGGCGCGGCTTACAAATGCTTCTCGACGCAAGAAGAGATCGAGGCCTTTCGCGAAGCCGCGCGGGCCGATGGTAAATCGACGCTGTTTCAATCGCCTTGGCGAGACGCGGACCCGGCCGACCACCCGGACGCGCCTTTTGTCATTCGCGTAAAGGCCCCGCGTGATGGCGCGACCGTGATCGAGGACGCCGTGCAAGGGAATGTGACGTTCAAGAACGACCAGCTCGACGACATGATCGTCCTGCGCTCGGACGGCTCGCCCACCTACATGCTGGCGGTGGTCGTGGACGACCACGACATGGGCGTAACCCACGTGATCCGGGGCGACGACCACCTCAACAACGCGGCCCGCCAAAAGCTCGTTTACGATGCGATGGGCTGGGACGTGCCGGTGTTCGCCCATATCCCCCTCATTCACGGACCTGACGGTAAAAAGCTCTCCAAACGGCACGGCGCGGCCGGTGTCGAAGAGTATCGCGCCCTTGGTTACTCGGCCCCCGCGATGCGCAATTACCTCGCGCGTCTTGGCTGGAGCCATGGCGACGACGAAGTATTCACCGACGAGCAAGCCAAGCAATGGTTCGACCTGGGCGGCATCGGCAAGGGTGCGGCGCGTCTCGACTTCAAGAAACTCGACCACGTATCCGGTCAACACATCCAGATGATGGACGATGACGCGCTCTTTTCGCAGGTGCAGGATTTCATCGCGGTCACCGATAGGCCGGAAATGACCGAACGTCAGATCGACGGGTTCAAGGCAGCCCTGCCGTTCATTCGGCAAGGCGCAAAGACGCTCCCTCAACTGATTGATAAGGCCCACTTTGTGTTGACCGAACGCCCCATAGAGCCAGACGAGAAAGCCGCCGCGAACCTCGATGATGTATCCCGTGGTATACTGTCAGAATTGACGCCGCAGTTGCAAACTGGTAGCTGGAACCGCGAAGAATTAGAGCGTATCTTGAACGCGACCGCCGAGGCGCACGGGTTGAAATTCGGAAAACTCGCCGCACCGTTGCGCGCCGCTCTGGCAGGACGCACCGCGACGCCGAGCGTCTTTGACATGATGCTGGTTCTTGGGCAGGACGAAACGATCGCCCGGTTGTCCGAGGCCAGCACGTAATCGAATTCGGGCCGTTTGGCCTCAAGTAACGAAGGGAAACAGGGAATGACCAACCAGACGAGTACGGCGAAGCTGAGTTTTGGTGACAAGGAGCTTGAGCTTCCGATGTATTCCCCGACAGCGGGGCCGGATGTCATCGACATTTCCAAGCTCTACGCCCAGGGCGATGTCTTCACCTTCGACCCGGGCTTCACATCGACGGCGGCGTGCGATTCCACCATCACCTTCATTGATGGCGAGAAAGGCGAGCTTCTTCACCGTGGATATCCGATTGATCAACTGGCCGAGAAATCTCATTTCCTCGAAGTGTGCTACCTCCTGCTCTATGGCAACTTGCCGACGGCGGCCGAGGCCGAGGATTTCGAATACCGCGTGACGCGCCACACCATGGTGCACGAGCAGATGACCAAGTTCTACTCGGGCTTCCGCCGCGACGCGCACCCGATGGCGATAATGGTCGGGGTTGTGGGCGCCATGTCCGCCTTCTACCACGACTCGACCGATATCGCCGATCCATGGCAGCGCGAAGTCGCGTCGATCCGAATGATCGCGAAGATGCCGACGATTGCGGCGATGGCCTACAAATACACGATTGGCCAGCCCTTCGTGTATCCGCGCAACGATCTCGACTACGCGTCGAACTTCCTCAACATGTGCTTCTCGGTGCCGGCCGAGAATTTCGAGGTGAACCCGATCCTGAGCCGCGCGATGGACCGTATCTTCACACTCCACGCCGATCACGAGCAAAACGCTTCGACCTCGACCGTGCGCCTCGCCGGGTCCTCCGGTGCCAATCCGTTTGCCTGTATCGCCGCCGGGATCGCCTGCCTATGGGGTCCGGCCCACGGCGGCGCGAACCAGGCCTGCCTGGAAATGCTGAAAGAGATTGGCACCGTTGACCGGATCCCGGAATACATCGCCCGGGCGAAAGACAAGGACGATCCGTTCCGGCTCATGGGGTTCGGTCACCGCGTCTACAAGAACTTCGACCCGCGTGCAAAGGTGATGAAGCAGTCGGCCGACGAGGTTCTGGACCTGCTCGGTGTCGAAAACAACCCGACGCTCCAGGTCGCCAAAGAGCTTGAAAAAGCCGCTTTGGAAGACCCCTATTTTACCGAGAAGAAGCTTTTCCCGAACGTGGATTTCTATTCCGGCATCATCCTCGAAGCGATGGGCTTCCCGACCTCGATGTTCACCCCGATCTTCGCGTTGTCGCGCACCGTGGGCTGGATTTCGCAGTGGAAAGAGATGCTGAACGATCCGAAGCAGAAAATCGGTCGCCCGCGTCAGCTCTACCTCGGCGAAACACTCCGCGATTACGTGGACGTGGAGAACCGCTGAGACAGTCTCCAGACAACAGAAGGGCCACCCAATCGGGTGGCCCTTTTTCATGTCTCCGTCCAAACCGCCTCAGCGGCCTTCGTATTTCGGGGCGCGCTTTTCAAGAAACGCCAGGATACCCTCTTTTGCGTCGTAGGACGTGCCGCAGATGCCTTGCGCCTTCGCTTCCAAGTCGAGCTGCTCATCGAGACTATTCCCCAGGGAGGCGCGAATGGTTTCCTTGATCTGCGAATAGGCAAGTGTCGGACCCTCCGCGAGACGTGCCGCCTTGGTCTTCCAGTGGTTCTCGAAATCGACGTCGTCGACCGCTTCCCAGATCATCCCCCAGTCCGCGGCCTGTTCAGCGGAGATCTTGTCGGCAAACAAGGCCGCGCCCATGGCCCGCGCGAAACCGACTTTGCGCGGAAGCACATAGGTGCCACCCGCGTCCGGAATGAGGCCGATTTTTGAGAAAGCCTGAAGAAAATAGGCAGATTTCGCAGCGATCACCACGTCCGCTGCCAGCGCGATGTTGGCCCCGGCCCCTGCCGCCGGGCCGTTCACCGCCGCGATCACCGGCACCGGCGCTCCGACGATGTTGCGCACGATGGGTTCGTATTCATCTCGAAGCACACGCTCAAGGTCGAGCGCCGACGCGCCACCTGTCGTCTGGCCAAGGTCCTGACCCGAGCAAAACGCC
>DOUP01000138.1 GCA_003520545.1 Maritimibacter sp.
GGCATGGCCAATACCTTCCTTCATGCCATGCGCAAACCGATGGGCAAGAGCCTGCACGAGCCGGACCTCGCGTCCACGGTGCGCGACATCACGCGGATCGCTCATAAGCACAAATGCCGCATTCTGCTGCCTTCCGATGTGGTCGTCGCACGCGATTTCGCGGCGGGCGCGGCAAGTGAGGTTGTTTCGGTGGACGCCTGCCCCCCGGACGCAATGATCCTCGACGCTGGCCCGGCCACGCTGGCCCAATTTCAGGCCGAACTGGCCCAAGCGCGCACGATCCTCTGGAACGGACCGCTCGGGGCCTTTGAAATCCCGCCCTTCGACCGCGCCACGACCGGCTTGGCCCGGACCGCAGCCGCGCTCTCGCGCGCAGGTCTTGCCACGGCTGTGGCGGGCGGCGGCGACACCGTGGCGGCGTTGAACGGCGCCGGGGTGACCCAGGACTTCACCTATGTTTCCACCGCTGGTGGTGCATTTCTGGAATGGCTGGAGGGCAAAACGCTCCCCGGCATCGCGGCGCTTGAAACCGCCGCACGCGCAGCCTGAGGGAGGACCACATGGCGCTTATTACCCTTCGACAATTGCTCGATCACGCCGCCGAACACGGCTACGGCGTGCCGGCCTTCAACATCAACAACATGGAACAGGGTCTGGCGATCATGAACGCCGCCAAGGCGACCGGCGCGCCCGTGATCCTGCAAGCCTCGCGCGGCGCGCGGTCCTATGCGGGCGACATCATGCTGCGCCACATGGTCGAGGCCCTGGCCGAGATGTATCCCGACAACCCGATCGTCCTGCATCAAGACCATGGCAACAACGACGCGACCTGCCTGTCGGCCATTCGCCACGGCTTCACGTCCGTGATGATGGATGGCTCGCTGGAAGAGGACATGAAGACGCCCGCGTCCTACGACTATAACGTCGATATCACTGCACGCGTCACAAGAGCGGCCCATGCAGTGGGGGCTTCGGTCGAGGGAGAGCTTGGCGTGCTGGGGTCCCTGGAAACCGGCGAAGCGGGCGAAGAGGACGGGTCGGGCGCGGCCGGCAAGCTTACCGAAGATCAACTCCTGACCGACCCGGACCAGGCCGTGGATTTCGTCCTGCGCACCAAATGCGATGCCCTGGCCATTGCCTGCGGCACCTCGCACGGCGCCTACAAGTTCTCGCGCAAGCCGGATGGCGACATCCTGTCGATGGAGACCATCCGCGCGATCAACGAAAAGTTGCCCTCGGTGCACCTTGTGATGCACGGCTCAAGCTCGGTGCCGCAAGAGTTGCAAGACCTTATCAACGCCAACGGTGGCGACATGCCCCAGACCTACGGCGTCCCGGTCGAAGAGATCGAACGCGGTATCAAGATGGGCGTGCGCAAGGTCAATATCGACACCGACTGTCGCATGGCGATGACCGGGCAGTTCCGCAAAGTCGCCCAGGAAAACCCGGCCGAATTCGACCCGCGCAAGTTCCTGATCCCGGCCATGAAGGAGCTCGAACACCTGTGCCGCGACCGTTTCGAACGGTTTGGCACCGCGGGACAGGCCCACAAGATCAAACCCATTTCGCTGGACGACATGGCCCAGCGCTACGCCGCGGGCGCGCTCGACCCGCAGGTCGCCGCCGCTCAAGCGGCCGAATAACCCGCGCTGGACGCGCATCTTTCAGGGAGAAATCACATGGACCAGTCAAATCGCTATGCCCGCCTAGACCTTCGGGAAGAAGAACTAATCGCAGGCGGAAACCACGTCCTCGTCGCCTACCACATGAAGCCGAAAGAGGGCTTTGGCGACTACCTCGCCACGGCGGCACACTTTGCCGCCGAAAGCTCGACGGGCACGAACGTGGAGGTCTCGACAACCGACGATTTCACCCGCGGCGTGGACGCGTTGGTCTACGAGATCGACGCGGCGAAGGAGCTGATGAAAATCGCCTACCCGGTCGATCTGTTCGACCGCAACATGACAGACGGGCGCGCGATGATCGCTTCGTTCCTGACGCTGACCATCGGCAACAACCAGGGCATGGGGGATGTGGAATACGCCAAGATGCATGACTTCTATGTGCCGCCCGCCTACCTGCGCCTGTTCGACGGCCCCTCCACCACGATCTCCGACATGTGGCGCGTGCTTGGCCGTCCGCATGAAAACGGCGGCTTCATCGTCGGCACCATCATCAAGCCCAAGCTCGGCCTGCGTCCGCAACCCTTTGCCGACGCCTGCTATGACTTCTGGCTCGGGGGCGATTTCATCAAGAACGATGAACCACAGGGCAACCAGGTGTTCGCGCCGTTGAAAGAAACGATCGNNAAATATCACCGCCGATGACCACTACGAGATGCTGGCGCGCGGCGAGTTCATCCTGGAAACCTTCGGAGAGAACGCCGATCACGTCGCCTTCCTCGTCGATGGGTATGTGGCCGGTCCCGCCGCGATCACCACGGCCCGCCGCAACTTCCCGAACCAGTATCTGCACTACCACCGCGCAGGCCACGGCGCCGTGACCTCGCCGCAGACCCAACGCGGCTACACGGCCTTCGTCCTGTCGAAAATGGCGCGCCTTCAGGGGGCTTCGGGCATCCACGTCGGCACCATGGGCTTCGGCAAGATGGAAGGCGAAAACGCCGACCGCGCGATTGCCTACATGATCACCGAGGACGCGGCGGACGGTCCTTACTACCACCAGGAGTGGCACGGCATGAACCCGACCACCCCGATCATCTCGGGTGGCATGAACGCGCTGCGGATGCCCGGATTCTTCGCCAACCTCGGCCACTCCAACCTCGTGTTGACGGCAGGCGGCGGCTCGTTCGGTCACATCGACGGGGCGGCGGCAGGTGCGACCTCGCTGCGTCAGGCCGAGCAGTGCTGGAAGGAAGGCGCCGATCCGATCGAGTTCGCAAAGGACCACAAGGAGTTCGCCCGCGCCTTCGAGAGCTTCAAGTCTGACGCCGATGCGCTCTATCCGGGTTGGCGCGAGGCGCTGCGGATCAATTCTGCAGCGTGATCGACAAAAGCCCCGGCTGCGCGCGCGTGACCGGGGACATCGCCAAACTTTCATGCCT
>DOUP01000065.1 GCA_003520545.1 Maritimibacter sp.
CCACCATCGTGGTGCCACCGGCAAGCGCCGCACGCGTGCCGCTTTCAAAGTCGTCGGAGGAATAGGTGCCCATGAAGGGCATCTCCAGGTGGGTATGCGGGTCGATCCCGCCCGGCATGACATAACAGCCGGTGGCGTCCAGCACCTCGTCGCCCGAGAGGCCTTGGCCGATCTCGATGATCTTGCCGCCTTCGATCAGAACGTCTGCCTTGTAGGTCAGGTCGGCGGTGACGATGGTGCCGTCTTTGATGACTTTGGTTGGCATGTCTCTCTCCTGTCAGTCTATTTGACGCATCCGGGTCTCTGCCCGATTTCTGCGTATTTCACTCGGCCCCGATCATATGATGCAATAGGGCTGATCGGTAAAACCCGCGGTCCGCATCTCGGCCGTCACCACGGGCTGAATTTCTGTTCCTTTCAGGTAGTCGTCGCATGGGCCGCCCGGTCCATCCGCCGGATCGCGGAAGGTGAAGATATGGCCACGTTTGGTGTCTGCAGGCACCGCGTCGAGCACGGCTTGCGGGATAGGGTCTTCGGCAATGACGTAATGGCGCGGCAACTTGATTACGGTCTGCGCCGTCGCTGGGGCCGCGACGCTCAGCGCGAGGGCCAAAACGATATGCCGGGTCATCCACATCTCACACACTCGAATAACAACCGATGGCATCGCCATGAACCGATATATCGCAGGGGCCGAACTTGCTCTCGACGGCGAGCGAGAAAACGTCCGACCATGGGAGCCAAAAGACCCGGTAAGGCCCCTTGCGGGTGGTCACGGCCCAGGCGTGGTCGGTGATCCCGCCGGGCAGGTTCACCTCCAGCAATTCCGGCTCGATCAGCGCCGCCTTGAAGTCCGCGAACCGCGCCGCGTTCAGATCGGCGAATCCGGCATCCGCCGTCGCCGGGTCATACCCCGTGATCTCGGCGTCGAGCTTGGTCTTGATATGGGCAATCTCTTGCATGTCGGCGGGGGTGGGCATCACGGCGTCTCCCCGAACGGGATGAGGCGCCGGATCAGGTCCGGGGCGGGCGTCATGGGGCCACCCCGTCCCGGGCTTGACCCGGGACCTCCACCCCGAGTCGAACCCGGAGTTTGTATCGCAAGGCCTTGGATCAAGACACGATCTCCGCTGTTTCCAGCGCCGCATGGAACATGACATCGGCACCAGCGGTGGCCCATTCTTTCGAAATGTCCTCGGCCTCGTTGTGGCTGAGGCCATCGACGCAGGGGCACATGATCATCGAGGTCGGCGCGACCTGGTTGATCCAGCAGGCATCGTGGCCCGCGCCGGAAATCAGGTCGCGGTGGCTGTAGCCCAACCGTTCGGCGGCGTTGCGCACGGCGGTGACGCAGCTTTCGTCGAAAGCCACCGGGTCGAAGCCGCCGACTTTTTCCAGCTCGACCTCCAGCCCCATGTCCTCCGCGATCTTCTTCGCACCCGCATCCAGGCGTTTCTCCATGTCCGTGATGACGTCCAACTCGGGGTGGCGGAAATCGACGGTAAAGATCGCCTTGCCGGGGATCACGTTACGGGAGTTCGGGTGAACCTCGATATGCCCTGCCGCGCCGACCGCATGGGGCGCGTGGCTGAGTGCGATTTCGTTCACCAACTCAAGGATACGCGCCATGCCTAACCCTGCGTTCTTGCGCATGGGCATCGGGGTGGACCCCGTGTGGGCCTCTTTCCCCGTCACGGTGACCTGGGTCCACGACAGACCCTGACCATGGGTGACGACACCGATGTCCTTGCCTTCGGCTTCGAGAATCGGACCCTGTTCGATGTGCAGTTCGAACATGGCGTGCATCTTGCGCGCGCCGACCTCTTCGTCGCCAACCCAGCCGATACGCTTCAACTCATCCCCGAATTTCTTGCCCTCGGCGTCTTCCCGGTCATAGGCCCAATCCTGCGTATGGATACCCGCGAACACGCCGGACGACAGCATGGCCGGGGCGAAACGCGTGCCCTCCTCGTTGGTCCAGTTGGCAATGACGATGGGATGTTTCGTCTTGATCCCGAGATCATTCATGGAGCGCACGGCCTCCAGCGCGCCGAGCACACCCAGAACGCCGTCGTATTTGCCGCCCGTCGGCTGGGTATCGAGGTGCGAGCCCATGTAAACGGGGAGCGCATCGGGGTCTTCGCCGGGGCGCGTGGCGAACATGTTCCCCATGGTATCGACGCCCATGGAGCAGCCTGCATCCTCACACCATTTCTGGAACAGCGCGCGGCCTTCGGCATCCGCATCGGTCAGCGTCTGACGGTTGTTGCCACCCGCGACGCCCGGTCCGATCTTGGCCATCTCCATGAGACTGTCCCAGAGCCGGTCGCCGTTGATACGCAGGTTTTCACCCGGTGCATTGGAGGAAGCTGCCATGATTTTCTCCTGTCATCTCGTCGCAGGGGCTACTTTGCCTGAGGGTCAGGCGGTTTGCCCAGAAAATAAGCGGCAGGAAAGCGGCACGGCCCCTGAAGGGGGCGTCCGAATGATGCGTTCGGACGCGTGATTTCCGCATTGTGACGCGCGTCCACTTCCCTGTCAGGTATCTCCAACCTCTTGTTTCTCTGAGGCCGGAGCATGTCCGAATGTTTTGACCATCCGGTTAAATCGAGGCTAGCACAGCCCCTTCGACTGTCAAATCACTGTCCGCGCGAAATGCACGCCAGCGGATCACCGTCCGGGTTGTTCGGATGCTCAAGCCACGTGCGCTTGTCGTCCTCGGCGGGAATCGTCATCCCGGTGCGCTCGTCGACCTCGCCGGGCTTCAGGGTGCGCATGGTGATGCAATCGTCCACCGGGCAGACATTGACGCAGAGGTTGCAGGCAACGCATTCGTCATCCTTCACCGTAAAGACCCGGTCGTCGCTCATCGCGATGGCCTGGTGCGACGTGTCCTCGCAAGCCGCGAAGCAGCGTCCACAGGAAATGCAAAGGTCTTGATTGATCTCGGCCTTGGTCACGTAGTCGAGGTTCAGATGCTGCCAATCGGTGACCTTGGGCGTGGCCATGCCGATGAAGTCCGAGGTCTTCTCATAACCCTTCTCGTCCATCCACTGGCTCATGCCGGAGATCATCTCCTGCACGATCTTGAAGCCATAGGTCATGGCAGCGGTACAGACCTGCGCGTTCCCCGCGCCCAGCGCCATGAACTCCGCCGCATCGCGCCACGTCGAGATGCCGCCGATAGCGGAAATCGGGATGCCGGCGGTGTGTTCGTTTCGGGCCACCTCGGCGATCATGTTCATGGCGATGGGTTTCACCGCCGGGCCGCAATAGCCGCCGTGTGTGCCCTTGCCGTCGATCATGGGTTCCGGGCACATCTCATCGAGGTTCACGGAGGTGATCGAGTTGATCGTGTTGATCATCGACACGGCATCCGCCCCACCTTCCTTCGCGGCCTGCGCGGGCTTGGTGATGTCGGTGATGTTCGGCGTCAGCTTGACGATACAGGGCAGGTCGGAGTGCTTTTTCACCCATTCCGCGATCTGACCGACGTATTCCGGCACTTGGCCGACGGCGGACCCCATGCCCCGTTCTGCCATGCCGTGCGGGCAGCCGAAGTTCAGCTCGACGCCATCCGCGCCGGTTTCGCCAACCCTATCAAGGATCTTGCGCCAGGCGTCTTCCTCCAGCGGCACCATGAGCGACACGACCACGGCCCGGTCGGGGTAGTCGGCCTTGACCCGCTTGATCTCGTCGAGGTTGGTTTGCAGCGGGCGGTCGGTGATAAGCTCGATGTTGTTCAACCCCAAAAGCCGCCGATCCGCGCCGTAGATCGCGCCGTAGCGCGGGCCTGACACGTTGACGACCGGCGGACCGTCCTCGCCCAGCGTTTTCCAGACAACGCCGCCCCAACCGGCCTCGAAGGCGCGGCGGACGTTGTATTCCTTGTCGGTGGGCGGGGCCGAAGCCAGCCAGAAGGGGTTGGGGGATTTGATCCCGATGAAGTCTGTCGTGAGGTCTGCCATGGCTAAGCTCTCCTTGGCTCTGACGGGCGGGCGCGTGGCCTCAGCCCATCAATGTCGCGTGAATATCTTCGGCGGCGTCGCGGCCCTCGGCCACGGCGGTCACGGTGAGATCGTCGCCCCCCGAGGCACAGTCGCCCCCGGCCCAGACGCCCGGACGGTTGGTGCGCCCGGTCTCGGTGACCGAGACTTTGCGCCCTTCCATCTCAAGCCCGTGGGTATCGCCCAGCGCCTGGCCGATAGCTTTGAAGACCTGGTCGGCGACAAGCGTAAAGGTCTCACCCGTCGGTTTGGCGGAGGCGTCGGTATAGGCGAATTCGACCGCCTCGACCGAGCCGTCCCCGATGATCTTTTGCGGGGCGGCATGGGGGATGATCTTCACACCCTTGGAGGCGGCGAGGTCCTGTTCGTACTTGGACGCGGGCATCTGCGTCTGACCGCGACGATAGACGAGGTTCACCTCCTCGGCCCCCAGAAGCTTCGACTGCACGGCGGCATCCACGGCGGTCATGCCGCCGCCGATCACTACCACGCGCCGCCCGATGGGCAGGGTCGACAGGTCCTCTGTCTGGCGCAGGGTTTCGATGAAATCGACCGCATCCGACACGCCGTCGAGCTCTTCACCCTCGATCCCGAGTTTGTTCGTGTCCCCAAGACCGATCCCGAGGAATACCGCATCGAACTCTTCGGCCAGACCGTCGAGGTGCACGGTGGTGCCCAGCGCCGAATCGAGTTTCATTTCGATCCCGCCGATGCCCATGAGCCATTCAACTTCGCGCGCCGCGAAGTCTTCGACGCTCTTGTAGGAGGCGATGCCGAACTCGTTCAAACCGCCCGCTTTTTTGCGCGCGTCATGGATCACGACGTCATGGCCTTTCATCGCCAGACGGTGCGCACAGGCAAGGCCGGCGGGCCCTGCGCCCACGACCGCGACCCGTTTGCCGGTGGGTTCGGCACGTGTGAAGGGGTGCTCGTTTTTCCACATGAGCGTGTCGGTGGCAAAACGTTGAAGCCGTCCGATCTGAACCGGCTCACCTTCCGCCGTTTCACGCACGCAAACCTCTTCGCAAAGGTTTTCCGTGGGGCACACACGGGCACACATACCGCCCAGAATGTTCTGATCCAGAATGGTCTTGGCCGCCGCTTCGGGCGTGCCGGTCATGATCTGGCGAATGAAGAGCGGAATGTCGATCGAGGTCGGACACGCCTCCATACAAGGCGCGTCGTAGCAGAAGTAACACCGATCCGACGCGACATGCGCTTCATGCGCGTCGAGCGGGGGGTGAAGGTCGGAAAAATTGTCGGCCAGCGTCGCGGCGTCCAATCGGCTGGCGACCACACCCGGTGTCGTCGGGGAATGGGTCATGGCTGTCTCCCTGTCTTTATCGTTGGGGCCACGCTTGCACGGGTTTAAAATTTTATCAAATGGTAAATTTTATCCGCAGCGCAGCAAAAATGACGGGATGCTTCGCCGCTGTGCCGCGACAAAGCCCCATGCTTGGATTTTGTGCGGACCGCGAAAACCGCGCGACGTATCAGAGAGACAGTTTCTTGAACACGCCTTCCGGAATCGCGCGGATGATGGCCATGACCAGCCGCCAGACGGGCTTCACGTAGACCACGTTCTTGCCCGTTTTACAGGCGGCGAAGATCGCCTCCGCCACCGCTTCGGGCTTGGCGGTCAGAGCGGCGGGCAGATCCATGCCCTCCGTCATCTTGGTATAGACGAAGCCGGGTTTCACGGTGACCACGTGAATGCCCTTGCCCGTCAAACGATTGCGCAGGCCAGAAAGAAAGGTCGTGAACCCGGCCTTGGCCGAGCCGTAGACATAATTTGTCGCACGCCCCCGGTCGCCCGCGACAGAGCTGATGCCAACCAGCGTGCCGGAGCCGCGTCTCTCAAACGCATTGGCAAAAGCGGCAAGCGCCAGTGCGGGTCCCTCGAAGTTCGACCGTATGACACGGGCGGCGGCGTTCAGGTCAACCTCGTTCGTGGCCTGGTCGCCCATCAACCCGACCGCGCTCACCACGACTTCGGGAAGCTCGGGAAGCGCGTCTATGAAGAGCGGCAGCCCGGCCACGTTGAGTGCGTCGTATTCGAGGACCGTCACGCTGGAGCTGCTTTGGGTCCGCAGGGTTTGTGCGGGCGCCTCCAGGCGCTCCGCGTTCCGTGCGGCCAGCGCCACCGGGTGCCCCTCTGCCGCGAACCGTTTCGCAACCGCCATCCCGATATCGCTGCGCGCGCCCAGTACGAGCACCAGACCTTTTGCCATGTCTTACCCTTCCACCTGTTCAAGCCGGTCGTCGGTAAAGACAAAGCGCCGGTCGAGATTGTATTTCACTACATAGCCCACGGCGAGGCCGAGGATAGCGCCCGCTTCGCGCATCAGGTCGGTCTGCCAGACTAGCCAGAACAGGGTCTCCGTGCCCCAGAAGATCGCGGTCGTGACCAGACCCATCGCGGTATAAAGAGTGAATTTCTGACCGTGCGCCTTGGCGCCGGTGCTGACATCGAAAAAGATCCAGCGTTTGTCCAGAATGTACTTGATGACGAGACCGACAAGCGTCCCGGCCGCGACGGCAACGGCAAAGACCATGCCGCCTTCACCGAAGGCCAGCACCGCGCGTTGGGTGGCAAGGTTCGCCACGGTCGCAATCGCCGCGAAGATTGCGTAGCGGAAAATCAGAACCCGAAGCGTCATGCGCCGGTCCGGGAGGTCATCGTCGATGTCATGGGGCCTGCTCGATCCCTTATTTTGCGCACACTAAAACCGAGTGTGCACGTTTGGGCAAGCCCGGACTGGTCTTCGCTCTGCGCTCTGCGGCCGGTTCTGCCGTGACGCATTCCATGTATCGAGCAATCAGTGCGTCCAGCATCACCTGATGGTGCCCGGCACGATCAGCTCCCCGGTCCTCTCGCTGTTTGTGTCGAACCTCTCCCAGACGGTCGCGGACAGCACCCGCGGGGCCGCATTCGATCGGACCATCAATCCACGCTGTAAACGTCGATCACGATGGTTTGCCCCTGCGGCGCGAGGGAGCAGACGAACATGGTTTCGGACAGCCAGCGATGGGAACCCGTAGGCGCATCAAACACCGGCGCGGCGCGCATGTAGAACTCGGACGGGTCGACCGATTCCCCCGCCCGCAACCGGCCGCGCACCTGGTCTGAAGACACCCTGAGCCCCTTGTTCACCACGTATATCAACGTGCCATCCTCGGCTTCGATGGTGTAGCGGGCTTCGATCCGGCTGATGCCATCCGGCTCGATCAGGGGCCAGTCCGAGCCGCCGGGCAGGACACGGCCCGTGAGGCGCGGCCCATGAACCCGCCCGCCGATGATCGGAATATGCAGCCGTTCACCATGCGGCGCAGGGCCTGCCGCGCGGGCCGCGTCGATCTGGGCTTCGATGGTGAAAGCAAACTCCAGCGCCGGGGTCACGGGCCGGGTCATAGGGCGGCGAGCCAATCGGCCATCTTGCGCAGCTTGGCTTGTGCGTCGTCGCAGTATTCCATCGACCGAAGGTAGCCATGGATCAGACCGTCGCCCATATCCAACACCACCGGAACGCCCGCCGCTTCGAGCTTTTCGGCATAGATCACGCCGCTGTCGCGCAGGGGGTCGTTCTCGGCCACCGCGACGAGCGCGGGGGCAAGGCCGCTGTGGTCCTCGGCGAGGTAGGGCGCGACGCGCGTGTCCTCGGAGAGCAGATGTTCGTTTTCTTCGCCGCCCACCAGCATCCGGTTCACCGCTCGCATACCCTTGGTCTGCAAGAGCGGGGCCTCGGCGTTCTCGATCATCGAGGTCCGCGTAAGATCGAACTCGGTGCAAGGGTAGATCAAGAGCTGCCCCAGAAAGCCGAAGTTCTTCATGGCGAGAGCGACAGCCGCGGCAAGGTTTCCGCCCGCGCTATCGCCGCCAATGGCGATGCGCGCCGGGTCGATGCCCAGCATTTCGGCGTTCTCGCGCACCCAGGTCGCCACGTCGCAGACCTGTTCGAAGGCCACCGGGAAGATATGCTCGGGGCAGAGCGCGTAATCCACGCTCACCACGGTCTGCCTGTTCCAGGCGGCGATGCGACTGGTGATATCGGCGTGGGTTTCGGGGCTGCCCTGCATGAAGGCGCCACCGTGCATGTAGATCAGGCAGTCCTGCGTGCCGCCCGAGGTGTGACGGTAGACCCGCACACGAAGACGGCCAGCCTCGCTGTCGATCCAGTGTTCGACGCTGTCGTCCACCTCGTCGGGCTTGGGCAGGGCCATGTTGGCCGCCACGAGCTCGAAATGCGCACGGCGGTCCTGCGGGGTCGCCTGCGGGGTCAGCGTGGCCCATTCCGCGTCCCACCTGGCCATGAAATCGTTGATTTGTGGATTGAGCATAGTCACCTCTTCAAAACGTCGCCAAGCACCATGGCGACCGCACGGTCACGCAACCGGGATTGCCCGGCGCGCGTGTAGATGGATTTTCCGAACAGCGCCGAAAAGGTGGGCTTGTTCGACACGTTGAACACGGACAACGCCGAGATTTGCCAGTGCAGCTCGGTCGCATCGACGCCGGGTCGGAAATCGCCGGAGGCCTCGCCTCGCGCGATCAGGTTTTCGAGACGCGAGATGGCCCCGGCGTTCAAATCGCGAATGACTTCGGATTGGCGCAGATAGTCCGCGTGGTGGACGTTTTCGATCATGACCATGCGGATGAAATCCGGGTTCCGGCGGTGGTGATCGAAGGTGAAAGCGACCAGCGCCTCCAGCGCGTCGCGCGGCGCCAGCGCATCGAGATCGAGCTTTCTCTCACCGTCCCTGACCTTCTGGTAAGCCGCTTCCAAGGCACGCTCATAGAGCCCGATCTTGTCGCCAAAATAATAATAGATCATCCGTTTGGACGTGTCGGTCTTGGCCGAGATGTCGTCGATCTTCGCGCCAGAAAGCCCGGAACGCGCGAACTCTTCTATCGCAGCATTGACGATATCTCGCTTCACACGGTCAGGGTCCTGTTTCCAGCTGACCTTTGTTTTCTTTTTTTCTTTCAATGCCTTGGTCAATGATTTCCCTCCCGGATGAGCCAAGAGGTAACATGGAAATTTTTAAACCGGAAGTTAAAAGTAGTTGACGAATTTAAATCCGAATTACATTTTGACCGCGGATCGGGCGACTCGCCCCGACCAAGGGAGGATTGCGAGATATGGTCGAAGACCCGGTGCAAACACCTGCACTCGATGCGCCGCGAACGGCAGGCGGCCGCGTGCGTGTTGGCTTGGTTGGCCGGGGTATCCAATTGTCCCGCACGCCCGCGATGCACATCGCCGAAGGCGGTGCGCTCGGGCTTGAGTACTCCTATGACCTGATCGACCTGGACACGCTGTCCACCGAAGCCTCCTTGGCCGAGCTTCTCGACCGGGCCGAAGCGGATGGTTTTGCTGGCCTCAACGTCACCTTTCCGTTCAAGCGCGAGGTCATTGCCTTGCTCGATGAACTGTCGCCGGCGGCGCAAAAGGTCGGCGCTGTGAACACGGTCGTGTTCTCGGACGGCAAGCGTCGCGGTCACAACACCGACTTCTGGGGTTTTGCCGAAAGCTTGCGCCAGGGTCTGCCGGAGGCGGCACGGAATGCTGTCTTGTTGCTGGGTGCTGGCGGCGCTGGTGGTGCCGTGGCTCATGCGCTTCGTGACGAGGGCGTGGCCCGGGTTTTCATCTACGACCAGAACCCCGACGCCGCCGCCGACCTTGCACAGGCCGTGGATGGTCAAGCCGTATCGGACCTTGCGACCGCTGCTGCTGATGCAGACGGCATCGTCAATGCGACACCCATGGGCATGGCAAAGCTGCCCGGCATGGCGATCTCCGCCGACCTGATCGAAGCGCGCCATTGGGTCGCCGACATCGTCTATTTCCCACGCGAAACCGAACTGCTCGCCGCCGCCCGCGCCAAGGGCTGCCGCGTGCTCGACGGATCGGGCATGGCTGTGTTCCAAGCGGTGCGCGCCTTCGAACTTTTCTCCGGTCTCAAACCCGACGCCGCCCGGATGCGGGCGACGTTCGAGACCCTCAATGAACCAAACTGAACGCTCAAGGGAGGACTACCAATGCGTCTCACAACAACCATCTCCGCTCTGGCCATCATGGCCGCCGGTGCTGCGTCCGCACAGGACGTGGTCGATATCACCTACTCGGATACCGTGCCGGAAAACGATCCCCGCTCGGAAATCCTGAAAACCGAATTCGGTGCGTGTCTTGGCGACGGCTTCAACTTCGAAGCCTACCACGGCGCCACCCTGTTCAAGCAGGGCACCGAGCTGACCGCCATGCAGCGCGGCAATCTCGACATGGGCAACCTGGCGATCTTCGATTTCTACAACCAGGTGCCGTCGACGTCCGTTCTGGGCACCCCGTTCCTGTTCCGTGACTACGAGCACATGCGCGCGGTCTACGATTCGGACGTTCTGGCCAATCTGGAAGCCGAGATCGAAGAGAAAGCTGGCGTCAAAATCCTCGCCTACCCCTACATCGGTGCGCGGCACCTAGGCTACAAAGGCGACAAGGAGCTGATGACCCCGGCCGACCTGGAGGGTCTCAAGCTGCGGATGCCGGGTGGCGAAGGCTGGCAATTCGTCGGGTCCGCCATGGGCGCAACCCCGGTGCCGGTGGCCTTCACCGAGGTGTACACCGCTCTGCAAACCGGGGCGATCGACGGTCAGGACAACGGCTTCCCGGCAACCTATTCGATGAAGTTCCACGAAGTGCTGAACTACATCGGCACCACCTCGCACCTGATCGCGGCAAACGAATTCACGATCTCGCTCGATAAGTGGAACTCGATGAACGACGAGCAGCAAGCCAAGGTGCAGGAGTGTGCGGACAACTTCGAAGCCGCCCTCGACGCCTCCACGCTCAACCTTGAAAAAGAGCTGCGCACCAAGATCGAAGAAAGTGGTGTGACGGTCTACATGCCTGACAACGCAGCCTTCCAGGAGCACGTGCTCGGCGTCTACCGCGACAGCAAATACTCCGACGAGTGGCCCGAAGGGCTGGTCGAAGCGATCCAGGCCGTGGAGTAAGACCCACCCAAGCGATCCGAGGCAGGCAGGGGACCCTTGCCTGCTTCATTCCAATCAGGGGGCGAAATGAAAAAATTCAACGAGATAAGGATCAAACTCGGGAAGGGCGCCGAATTCATCGTCGCGGCCCTCCTGTTTTCGATGTTCGTCACCTTCTTGATCCAGATTTTCTTTCGGTTCTTCACCAATCTGCCGGTTGGCTGGACGGTCGAATGGGTGACCATTGCGTGGCTCTGGGGCATCCTTTTCGGTTTCGCTTTCGTGGTGCGGGAAACCGACATCATTCGCCTCGATGTGCTCTATTCCGCCCTCCCGCGCGGCGCGCGGCGGGTGATGGATGTGATCACCGGCCTGACGCTCGCGGGCGTGTTTCTCTACACGCTGCCCGCCTGCTGGGACTACATCGACTTCATGATGCGCGAGCGCACGGCCTACATCCGCATCCCGTTCTTCTGGGTCTTTATCATCTACATCCCCTTCGCAGTCTCGGTGGCGGCGCGGGGTCTGATCACTGCCTATGCAGGGTTCACCGGATCCGGGCGCCTGCATGACACGTCCGAGAATGCAGAAAGCCACGACTATGATTGATCCCTTCATCCTGAGCCTGATCATTATCGTTGTGCTGTCGCTGTTCGGGGCATCGGTGGGGCTTGCCATGATGGCGGGCAGCTTTGTCTATCTCATCGTCGCGGGGCCGGACACGTCCATCGCCGCCGAGACCATGTTGCAAGGCCTGTTCAACAACTACACCCTGCTCGCGATTCCGCTTTTCATCCTCGCCGCCGATATCATGAACATCGGATCGCTGGCCGACCGGCTTCTGCGGTTTGCGCAAGCCCTTGTCGGCCGCTTTCGCGGCGGCCTTGGCCATGTGAACGTGGTGTCGTCGCTGATTTTCTCGGGCATGTCCGGCTCGGCCGTGGCCGATGCAGTGGGCATGGGGAAAATCATCATCAACCTGATGACCCGCGACGGAAAATACACCAAGAGCTACGCCGCCGCGATCACGGCTGCGACCGCCACGGTCGGACCGATCATCCCGCCGTCGATTCCCATGGTGCTCTACGCCATCGTGTCGGACCAATCCGTGGGCTTCCTGTTCGCCGCGGGGATGCTGCCCGGTCTACTCATGGCCCTCGCAATGGGGGTAATGAATTATGCCATCGCCCGCAAACGCGGCTTCCCGGTGGACGAAGTGGTGCCGATGCGCGAACTGCCCCGGATCACGTGGAAGGCACTGCCTGCCCTTATGCTCCCGGTCATTCTTCTGGGCGGCATCTATTCCGGCGTCATGACCCCGACCGAAGCCGCCGCCGTTGCCGCGCTTTACGCGCTCCTGGTCTCGGCCCTGTTCTATCGCTCGGTCAGCCTCAAGGCGTTCTACGCCGCTCTCGTGGGTTCAGCCCGGTCGACCGCCTCGGTCGGTGTGCTCGTCGCGGGGGCGATCACCTTCAATTACGTCATCACGCGCGAACAGCTTCCGATTTCGATCTCGGACTGGCTGGCGCAGTATGAATTCACGCGGTTCCAGTTCCTGATCGTCATCAACATCCTGTTCCTGCTGCTCGGCATGGTGCTGGAAGGCGGCGCGATCCTTCTGATCGTGGTGCCGATCCTGATCCCCGCCGTGCAGGCGATGGGCATCGACCTCGTCCATTTCGGTGTGATCGTGGTGGTCAACGCGATGCTGGGTCTGATTACGCCGCCCTATGGTCTCCTGCTGTTCATCACCGCGAACATCACGGACGAACCGATCGGGCGGATCATCAGGGACGTTTGGCCGTTCATCGCCGCGCTCATGGTGGCGCTCTTGGTCATCACCTTCGTCCCCGATTTCGTGCTCTTCCTTCCGCGCCTCCTGGGCTATCAAGGCTGACGCCATGAAAACCTCCATCGCCACCGTCTCGATCTCTGGCTCGCTCACCGAGAAACTCGAAGCGATTGCGGGTGCGGGCTATGACGGGATCGAGATTTTCGAGCAGGACTTCATCGCCTTCGACGGCTCGCCCCGCGACGTGGGCCGCATGGTGCGCGATCATGGGCTGGAGATCACGCTGTTCCAGCCGTTTCGCGACTTCGAGGGTCTGCCGGAACCCTACCGCTCCAAAACCTTTGACCGGGCCGAGCGCAAGTTCGACCTGATGGGCGAGCTTGGCACAGACACTATCCTGTTTTGTTCGTCCTGCCATCCCAAGGCATTGGGCGGAATTGACCGCGCGGCGGACGATTTTGCCGAGTTGGGCACCCGGGCGGCCGCGCGTGGAATAAAGGTCGGCTACGAGGCTTTGGCCTGGGGCACACATGTGAACGATCACCGCGATGCGTGGGAGATCGTGCGCCGTGCAGACCATCCCAACATCGGCCTGATCCTTGACAGTTTCCACACGCTCGGGCGCGGGATCGACCCCGAGACGATCCGGCGCATTCCGGGCGACAAGATATTCTTCGTTCAGCTCGCAGATGCGCCCAGGATCGACATGGATCTCCTGTATTGGTCGCGGCACTTTCGGAACATGCCCGGCGAAGGCGACCTCGACGTGATGGCTTTCATGCAGGCCGTGATGGCGGCGGGGTATGCCGGCCCGGTCAGTCTTGAGATTTTCAATGACCAGTTTCGCGGCGGCTCGACGCGCGGCGTGGCCGAGGATGGCTATCGCTCCCTGATCGCGCTGATGGACGACGTGCGGCGGGCCGAGCCGGGGCTGGCCCTCGACCTGCCCGAGATGCCAGCCCGCGTCGGAGTGAATGGCGTGTCCTTTGTCGAATTCGCCTCGCGCGGTGCCGACGCCCGGTCCTTGGAGGCGTTACTCCTGACCTTGGGGTTCGAGAAATCCGGAACCCATCTGAACAAAGCCGTGACGCTTTGGCAGCAAGGCGACGTGCACATCGTCGTAAACGAAGAAACGGAGGGGCACGCGGCCACGACGTTCAACGCACGCGGCACAACGGTGTGCGACATCGGACTGGCCGTCGAGGATGCGAACGCCGTGACGGCGCGCGCGACCTCGCTTGGCATAGAGTTGTTTTCACAGCCGATCGGCCCGGGCGAATTGGGCATTCCGGCGATCCGGGGACTGTCGGGCTCCGTGCTTCATTTCATGGATGACGCCAGCGGCCTGGGAGATGTCTGGGACGTGGAGTTTGACGCGGACGCGGCTCCGGCAGGCGCGGGGATCACGCGGATCGACCACCTGGCCCAGACCATGAGCTACGAAGACATGCTGTCTTGGTCCCTGTTCTACACCGCGCTGTTTGACATGCAGAAATCCCCGATGGTTGACGTGTTCGACCCGGACGGGCTCGTGCGGTCACAGGTCGTCGAAAGCGCCGACGGCGCGCTGCGTCTGACCCTCAACGGCGCGGACAGCCACCGCACGCTGGCGGGCCGGTTTCTGTCGGAAACCTTCGGCGCCTCGGTGCAGCATGTGGCGCTCGCCACCGACGACATATTCGCGACCGCCGAGGCGCTCGCCGCGCGTGGGTTCGACCCGCTGCCGATGCCGCAGAACTACTATGACGACCTCGCGGCAAGATTTGACATAGCCCCTGACTTGCTTGAGCGGATGCAGAGGCTGAACCTGCTCTACGATCATGACGACCGGGGCGCGTTTTTCCAGACCTATTCCCGCGCTTTTGCGGGCGGTTTGTTCTTCGAAATCCTCCAACGCGAGCCGGGCTACACCGGCTTCGGCGCCCCGAACGCCCCCTTCCGCATCGCCGCCCAGAAACGCCAGCGTCGCGCGAAAGGTGTGCCAAAGGCGTGAAATTCGCTCCGAATCTGTCCTGCAAGACGCTCCTTGAGCGAATATGGCACGGGATTTGAATTACCGGCGGTGTGGTGCCGGATCAGTCACAGCAAGAAGGTCCTGCGCACCGCAAAACCGTCCAGGTTCTCCAGGTGCTCTCGCCCTTCGCGAAATCCCGCTTTGTCCGCCCCCTTAAATCACAGGGTTATGCGCGATCCTGCAACGCCTCAGAAGTCGAGGTTTTCCACGGACAGGGCGTTCTGCTGGATGAATTCCCGTCGCGGCTCCACCACATCGCCCATAAGCTTGGTGAAGAGGTCGTCGGCATCCGCCAGATCGGCCACTTTCACCTGCAAGAGCGTGCGCGCTTCGGGGTCCAGCGTGGTTTCCCAAAGCTGATCGGGGTTCATTTCGCCCAGACCCTTGTAGCGTTGGAGGGTCAGACCCTTTTCGCCCTCTTCCAGGATCGCTTGCAGAAGATCGGTCGGTCCGTAGATCAACTGCTCACGCTCTTTGCGCACGAGACTGGCGGTATCCTGATGGTAAGCCCGCGTCTCCTTTGAGACCTCGGACAACCGACGCGCCTCGCCGGAGCGAAGCACCGCGCCGTCCAGCGTGCGAACCTCTTCGACGCCCCGCAGGATACGGGCCAGCCGGATACCGTGATCCTGGGTGATACGTCCTTCCCAACCACGCTCGTATTCGACCGCGACCATATCGAGCCGCTCGGCGACGCGGTTCGCGACCGCTTGCAGGTCAGAATCCACCGCACCCGGATCGAATGCCCCCGCCAGCGCGGCCTGTTCAAGGATGTTGCGCGGATAATGCGTCGGGAAGGCGTCCAGCACGCGCTTGAAGCTGCGGGCCCCTTCGATCACGCGGGCCAAATCCTGCCCGGCGATCTCTTCACCTGATTTCAGCCGCAGAACGGCCCCGTCGATCCCTTGGTTAATGAGGTAATCCTCAAGACCCGGAACGTCCTTGATATACACTTCGGACCGTCCCCGCGCCACTTTGTAGAGCGGCGGCTGCGCGATGTAGAGATACCCGCCTTCGATGATCTCCGGCATCTGCCGGTAGAAGAAGGTCAGGAGCAAGGTTCGGATGTGCGCACCATCCACGTCGGCATCGGTCATGATGATGATCTTGTGGTAGCGCAGCTTCTCGATATCAAACTCGTCGCGCCCGATACCCGTGCCAAGCGCCGTGATCAACGTGCCAACGGTTTCGGACGACAGCATCCGGTCAAAACGCGCGCGTTCCACGTTGAGGATCTTCCCCCGGAGCGGCAGCACCGCCTGGTTTTGGCGCGAACGACCCTGCTTGGCCGACCCCCCAGCGGAATCACCCTCCACGATGAAAAGCTCGCGCTTCGCCGGGTCTTTTTCCTGACAATCGGCGAGTTTGCCGGGCAGGCTTGCCACATCATGCGTGGCCTTCTTCCGGGTCAGCTCCCGCGCTCTCCGCGCCGCCTCTCGCGCCAGCGCAGCTTCGACGATCTTGCCGATGATCTGACGCGCCTCGTTCGGATGCTCGTCGAACCAATCTGTCAGACGCTCGTTCATCAGGCCTTCGACAGCGGGGCGCACCTCGGAGGAGACAAGCTTGTCCTTGGTCTGGGAGCTGAACTTGGGGTCCGGTACTTTTACGGACAGAACACAGGTCAGACCCTCGCGCGCATCGTCGCCGGTAAAACTGACCTTCTCCTTCTTGGCCAGACCCGACGAGTTGGCGTAAAGGTTCATCGTCCGCGTCAGAGCACCCCGAAAACCCGCCAGGTGACTGCCGCCGTCACGCTGCGGGATGTTGTTGGTGAAGGGCAGAACCATTTCGTTGTAACTGTCGTTCCACCACATCGCGACTTCGATCCCGATGCCGTCACGCTCGCCGGTAATGAAGATCGGCTCTTCGATCATCGCCTGCTTGTGCCGGTCGAGGTACTTGACGAATTCCTTCACGCCGCCTTCGTAGTGCAGCGTCGTTTCCAAAGCCTCCGCTGGCCGTTCATCACGCAGGATGATCTTTACCCCGGAGTTCAGGAACGCGAGCTCGCGCAAGCGCGTCTCAAGCGTTTTGAACACGTAGTCGAGGTTCGAGAAGGTATCGGTCGAGGCCAGAAAACGCACCTCGGTTCCGGTTTCACCCTCGGCATCCCCGATGACCTCCAGGTGCTTCGTGGTTTCCCCGCGCACGAACCGGGCCTGGTGTTTCTTGCCCTGGCGCCAGACGGTCAATTCCAGCCAGTCCGACAGCGCATTCACAACGGAGACACCGACACCGTGCAGACCGCCCGACACCTTGTAGGAGTTGCTGTCGAATTTACCACCCGCGTGAAGCTGGGTCATGATGACCTCGGCGGCAGACACGCCTTCTTCCTGGTGCATATCGACGGGAATCCCGCGCCCGTTGTCGCGGACCGAGACCGAATTGTCGGCGTGCAGCGTGACGCTCACGAAGTCGGCGTGCCCCGCCAGGGCCTCGTCGATCCCGTTGTCCACGACCTCGTACACCATGTGGTGCAGGCCGGAGCCATCGTCAGTGTCCCCGATATACATGCCGGGGCGTTTGCGAACAGCCTCCAAGCCCTTAAGAACCTTGATGGAATCTGCACCGTAGTCGGAATTGTTCTGCGCGTCGTCGCTCATGCGAGCCTTCCTGTTTATTGTTGGCTCGGTTCTATCTTTTTCTGGGGGGAATGTCACGCGAATGGCACAAGATTTAGCGGTTTGGCAGCGGTCCTTCGCCGCCATGCGCGCAGCTCAGGTGAAGGGGATGATCGCGGCAACGAAAATGAGCAGAACGCCCGCCGAAATGTTCAACCGTCTGAGTGACCTGGGCGATGTCAGGAGCCCGCGCAATTTGCCGATGAAACCCGCCATCAAGATGTTCCCGAACAGCGGCACCACGATCGAGAGCGCCACGATCACGGCGATATCCGGCCATGTCAGCCGCGTCAGGTCAAAGAACCCCGGCAGCATCCCCATGTAGAACAGGATCGCCTTGGGATTGGCGAGGATCACGACCACCCCCGCCATGAACCCGGCCCACATCCCCGGTCGGGTCAACCGGCTGTCCGCCGCGATCTGTTTGTCGGCATGACGGATGATGGTCCATCCGAGCCACAGGAAAAACGCGCTGGCCACGAACTTGAGCACGACCGTGACGCCCTCGAACTCGGTCGCCACCCAGGACATGCCAAGGATTGCGAGAAGCGGCCAGAGCGCATCGCCGATCGCCACGCCCAGCGCCAATGGCCAGGCCGCGTGAAACCCACCCGACATGGCCCGCGCGAGGAGCGCCATCCAGACCGGCCCGGGCGTCAGGAACAGAACCAAAAGCGCGAAGGCATAGAGTCCCGCGTCAGCAACCGTTAGCGTCACGCGACCAGCCCATCCTCATCGAGTGTCATGAAGGGGTTGTGCGCGAACTCCCACAAATGCCCATCCGGGTCCGCGACATAGGACGAATAACCGCCCCAATCGGTCTTGAACGGCTCGCGCACGGGTGTGGCCCCCGCCTCGACCGCCTTGGCGAACATCGTCTCGACCTCCGGCTCAGAGCCAAAATTCTGCGCCAATGTCATGGCCCCTGTCTTCAACTCTTCCACGGGCTTTCCGGTCTCTTCCGCCAGCCCGTCGAGCGTGAAGAAACCCAGCATGAGACCCTTCATCTTGTAGAAAACCGCCTTCCCCATGTCCGAGTCCAACTCCCATCCCAACCCCTCGTAATAGGCACGGGCGCGCTTGGGGTCTTCGACCGCAAGGGTGATAAGCGTAACGCGATTCATCTTCATGGAAAGATCTCCTCAATCTGGCTTTCGCCGGCCTCGTCACGGACTTCGATATGCATGGCCCGATCACCCAGTTCAGCGAACAACTCCGGCCCGGTCCCGGTCATGAAGGCCTGAGCCCCCAGCACGACGATCTCGTCATAAAGTGCTGCCCGGCGGCCCGCGTCCAGGTGCGCGGAGACCTCATCGAGAAGCAATATGGGCGGCGCTCCGAAATCCTGGGCCAAAGCCCGTCCATGCGCGAGGATCAAAGACACCAAAAGCGCCTTCTGCTCGCCCGTCGAACACTCCCTCGCGGGCATGGCTTTCTCCGCGTAAACCGCCGCCAGATCGGCGCGGTGCGGCCCGACCAGCGTGCGCCCCGCCATCAAGTCACGCGGGCGGCTCTCGGCGTAAGCCTCGGCCAGGGCGGCTTCGCCCTCCGGCCCGGTTTCGGCCCCCTCGGCATGAAGGAGCTGCAACTCCGCCGCCGGAAACGCGGTCTCTGCCTGCATCTGCGCCCCGACGATCAAGGCCACCGTGCGCGCACGGTTTTCCTGTATCTCGCCGCCCGCCTTGGCCATCTGCGCCTCCAGCGCCCCATACCAATGGGCGTCGCGCTGGTTGTCTTTCAAGAGCCGGTTGCGCTCCCGCATCGCCTTTTCATAGGTCAGAACGGCCTGCGCGTGGTTGGGTTCAAACGACATCGCCATCCGGTCCAGGAACTTGCGCCGCCCGTCGGCCCCCTCGACCCAGAGCCGGTCCATGACGGGCACCAGCCATGTCAGCCGTGCGATCCGGCCGAGCGCCACCTGCGCCGCGGCCTTGTCGTCAATCGTGACCTGCCGCGATCCACCCGGTTCCGCCCAGGTCTCGACCTCATGCACCTGGTGCAGGGATTGCAGCACACCGGTCAGTTTCCATCCGACCCCTTCGGGCTTGCGCGCCATATCCTCGGCCGCCGCGCCACGAAGTCCCCGACCGGGGGACATCAGGCTCACGGCTTCCAGGATATTGGTCTTCCCCGCCCCGTTGGCGCCGAAAATCGCCACGGGCCGCCCGTCGAGCTCCAACGACGCCCGCCGATGCGACCGAAAATGAGACAGGGTGAGGGATTGCAAAAAGAGGCCCGTCATCCGCGCCTCTTCTCTGGTTTGAAAATACCTCCGCCGGAGGCATAAATGTTAATGGAACAGACCGAAGTCACACGCGCATCGGCATGACGACGTAAACGGCGCTGGTATCGTTGCCTTCGCGCATCAGCGTCGGGTCGCCCGAGGAGTTGAACATGAACACCGCGTTCTCGCGGTCCACCTGGCTTGCGATCTCCAGGAGGTATTTCGCATTGAACCCGATCTCCAGCGGCTCATCCCCATAGGCCACGACCAGCTCTTCCTCCGCAGCCCCGGCATCCGGCGCGTTGACGGAGAGCGTGAGCTTGTCTTCGGACAGCGACAGTTTCACGGCGCGCGACCGCTCGGAGGACACCGTCGCCACGCGATCCACCGCCTGGGCAAACTCGCTCGCGTCCACTTCCATCTTCTTCGTGTTGCCCTGCGGAATGACCCGCGTGTAATCGGGGAAGGTGCCGTCGATGACCTTGGAGGTCAGCGTGATATCCGGCGTCGCGAACCGCACCTTGGTCTCAGAGACCGAAACCGCGACCACGGTCTCGTCGTCTTCCAGCAGCTTGCGCAACTCGCCCACGGTCTTGCGCGGCACGATCACACCCGGCAGGTCTTCGGCGCCCGCGGGAAGCTCCGCGTCAATCCGGGCCAGGCGGTGCCCATCCGTCGCCACGCAGCGCAGCACTTTGCCGCCCTCGGCCTCGGACACATGCATGTAGACGCCGTTCAGGTAGTAGCGCGTCTCTTCCGTGGAAATCGCGAATTTCGACTTGTCGAACAACCGGCGCAGCACGGGCGCCTTGGCCGAGAAGTTCGCGGTGTACTCGGAGGACGCCATGACCGGGAAGTCTTCTTTCGGCAGCGTCGCGAGCGAGAAATTCGAACGCCCCGCTTCCACCGTCAGCCGCCCCGAAGTGCCGTCATCGGTGAGCTGAACCATGGCCCCGTCCGGCAGCTTGCGCACGATCTCGTGCAGCGTCACCGCGTTCACCGTCGTCGCGCCGGCACGCTCGACCATGGCCGCAGCCTTGTCCACCACTTCGATGTCGAGATCGGTGGCGCGGAAGCTCACCGTGTCGCCTTCGGCTTCGATCAGCACGTTCGCCAGGATCGGGATGGTGTTGCGCCGCTCGACAACGGACTGCGCTTGTCCCACGGCTTTCAGCAACGTGGCGCGTTCAACGGAAATCTTCATGTCCCACTCCTGACACCAATCGGGACGGCGACCATAACCTGTCCACCGTCCGTCTCAAGGTTTTTTGGCACTTTCTTTGGGAATGACCCGGGGGTCAAGGTCGGCTTAGTGTTCCAGCGCCTTGCGGAGCAGATCCACGTCTTCCGCGACCTGCTGATCCGCTGCAACCAGCTCCTCGACCCGCTTCACCGCGTGCATGACCGTGGAGTGATCCCGCCCGCCGAACCGGCGACCGATGTCGGGGTAGGACCGCGTGGTCAGATCCTTGGACAGCTTCATCGCCACCTGGCGCGGACGGGCGATGGCACGAAGGCGCTTCGGACCGATCAGATCGGACAGGCGAATACCGTAATGCTCCGCCACCTTGCGCTGAATTTCTTCCACCGTGACCTTGCGGTCCGAGGCGCGCAGCACATCCGTCAGGCACTCTTGGGTGCGCTCCAGCGTGATCTCACCGCCCACGAGCGAGGCGAAGGCGAAGAGCCGCATCAGCGCGCCTTCGAGCACCCGGACGTTGGTGGTGATCCGGTGCGCAAGGAATTCCAGAACGCCATCGGCAATGGTCAGGTCCGGATAGGTTTCCTTGTACGCCGCCACCTTGGATTGCAGCACGCCAAGGCGAAGCTCGTAATCGGTCGGGTGAAGGTCGACGACCAGACCACACTGAAGACGGCTCTTGATCCGCTCTTCCAGATCCTTGATCTCGCCCGGCGCCCGGTCGGCGGAAATGATGATCTGCTTGTTCTGGTCCACCAGTGCGTTGAAGGTGTGGAAGAATTCTTCCTGCGTCGAATCCTTGCCGGCGATGAACTGCACATCATCGACCATCAGCACATCGACCGAACGGAACAGGTGTTTGAAGTCCATCATCGCCTTGTCGCGCAGGGCCTGCACGAAACGATACATGAACTGTTCCGCCGACAGGTAAACGACCCGAAGCTCGGGGTTTCGCTCCTGTATCTCCCAGGCGATGGCGTGCATCAGGTGCGTCTTACCAAGCCCGACGCCGCCATAGAGAAAGAGCGGGTTGAAGGTGACCGGGCCACCCTCGGCAACACGACGGGCGGCGGCATGGGCCAGCTCGTTCGGTTTGCCGACGACAAAACTGTCGAAAGTGAACCGCTTGTCGAGCGGCGCGCCGGGCAGGTCGTCTTGCTTGCCGTTGACCCCCTGAACCGCGGGACGAGCGTTGCCGTTCGCAGGGGCCTGGCTGTCGGCACTGGTGGCGGTGCGGGTCTTGGCGCCAGCCTTGGGCACTTCGAATTCCAGCCGCGAGACTTTCGCGCCTGCATTCACCATGTGCCGCAAAATCTGATCGCTGAAATTCCGCTCGACCCAATTCGCCATGAACGTGGTCGGGACAAGGAAGGTCGCCACACCGCTGTCGAGGTCCGCAAATTCCAGAGGTTCGATCCAGTTCCGGTAGTTATTCTGCCCGACCGACTGCTCCAGCGTTTGCCTCACCTGACCCCACATACTATCCGCCATTTCTTCTTGTACCCGTTTCAATGTGGGCGCCAAACGCACCCAAGTCAGTGGACCAAGCAGATCGGCCCAAGTTCCCGGTTTGCACTCCGGGAAACCAATGCTTCACAGCTGACAAGAAACAGGGCGCATAACGCACCACATCCCCACGAACGAGACGTTCGTGGATGTAGAAGTTGGCGAAACCGCATAACGGTCAGCCACCGATATTACCTAAAAGCAATCTGCACCGGGGTCCCCACCCCACTGTCGACCGCTCTGTCCCAAGTCAGCGATGTGAATCGCAAGGCCAAAATAGGAAGCAGAACACCGAGTCGGCAACTGATCTTCGCGCTTGACTCTGAGAACGGTGAAACGAATCCCGGGCCGGTTTCACAAAACCGATTTATCCAAGGGATTTTCTGCGACCGGACGTTGAAATGAGACTCCGGCGGCGCGGCCGCGCAATGTGACCGATCTGCATCAGGACGTGAGGTTAACCTGACCCTTCGGATACGAGAAAGGCGCGAAGGTCTCCCTCCGCGCCTCATCGTTCGAGAATCGCTGTCTCTTAGCCGAGTGCTTTGACGCGGGCCGAGAGGCGCGACATTTTGCGCGCTGCGGTGTTCTTGTGGAAAACGCCTTTGGTGACGCCGCGCATCAGCTCCGGCTGGCACTCTTTCAGAGCGGCCTGGGCAGCAGTTTTGTCACCGGACGCAATGGCTTCTTCGACTTTGCGGAGGTGCGTGCGGATGCGCGAACGGCGGGCTTTGTTGATCTGGAAGCGGGCTTCGTTATGACGGGCGCGCTTTTTGGCCTGGGGCGAATTTGCCATGTCTTGTTCCCTTCGTCGGGTTGTTTCAATTTCGTTGCGCGATCAAATCGACCCGACCGGGTTCAATACCGGCTCATTCCGACCTTAGCGGGTCTCACACGCATGATGCGCGGCATATAGGCGGAATCACCTGGCTTGTGAAGCCTTTATTGCGGGATCAAGCCGATCTTGCGCGTATTGCCCATATACAAAAGGGTTCGAGACCGTTAAGGACGGGCCAAACGGCGCGGGGTTGTCCCGCGCACGGGCGTCAGAAGACGCCCCTGACCTACGGACTTATCTTCATGCATCCCCTGATTTCCGAAGCGCTGGTTGAGCGCGGCTACGAGACGTTGACCCCCGTACAGGAGGCCGTTAGCGATCCTGCGCTGGTGGACCAAGACCTTCTGGTCTCGGCCCAGACCGGCTCTGGCAAAACCGTGGGCTTCGGCCTCGCCATTGCGCCCACGCTTCTCGATGGCGAGAACGCCTTCGGGCCTGCCGCCGCACCTCTCGCGCTCATCGTCGCACCGACCCGCGAACTGGCGCTCCAGGTAAAACGCGAGCTTGGCTGGCTTTACGGCAAGACCGGCGCACGTATGGCTTCCTGCGTCGGCGGCATGGACATGCGCGACGAACGCCGGGCGCTGGCCCGTGGCGCGCATATCGTGGTCGGCACCCCCGGTCGTCTGCGCGACCACATCCAGCGCGAGTCGCTCGATATGTCCGAGCTTCGCGCCATCGTCTTGGACGAAGCCGACGAGATGCTCGATCTGGGCTTTCGCGAAGACCTTGAATTCATGCTCGGCGAAGCGCCCGAAGAGCGCCGCACGCTCCTTTTCTCCGCGACAGTGCCCCCGATGATCGCCAAGCTCGCCACCGAGTTCCAGCGCGACGCCCAGCGCATCAACACCGTGGGCAACGCCAAGCAACACACCGACATTGCTTACCAAGCGCTGCGGGTCGCAGACCGCGACGCCGAGAACGCGATCTTCAACCTGCTGCGCTACCACGACGCGGAAAACGCCATCGTCTTCGCCAACACCCGTGCCGCCGTGGCGCATCTGACCGCACGCCTGACCAATCGCGGCCTCATGGTCGTCAGCCTGTCGGGCGAACTCAGCCAGAACGAACGCACCCACGCGCTGCAAGCCATGCGCGACGGACGCGCCCGCGTCTGTGTCGCGACCGACGTGGCCGCGCGGGGTATCGACCTGCCCAACCTCGATCTCGTGGTCCACGCCGACCTTCCGACCAACCAGGAAAGCCTTCTGCACCGCTCGGGTCGGACCGGGCGTGCGGGGCGCAAAGGCGTCTCCGCGCTGATCGTGCCGCCGAAAGCCGCCAAGAAGGCCGAGCGCCTGCTCAAATGGGCCAAGATCACCGCAGAGTGGACCACGCCGCCCAACTCCGACGATATTGCCGAGCGCGACGAGCAACGCCTGCTAGCCGATCCGACATGGGCCGAGGAACCGACCGACGCCCAGCGCGCTTTTGCCGCGAAACTCCTCGCGCAATACGACCCGGAAACCGTGGCCGCCGCATACCTGCGCCTGTTCCAATCGCGCCAGGGTGCACCGGAAGAGCTTCTGCCCCCCGACACCAAGCCCGAGCGCAAGGAACGCAAAGCATTCGGTCCCAGCGCATGGATCGCGCTCTCCGTCGGGCGCGGCGACAAGGCCGAGGCCCGTTGGCTCCTGCCGCTCCTGTGCCGGGCCGGGAACCTCGACAAATCCGCCATCGGCGCGATCCGGGTTCAGGACAAGGAAACTTTCGTGGAACTGACCGAGGCGAGTCTGAAGGGGTTCCTCGACACGCTGGGCGACGGTGGCGAACTGGACGAGGGCGTCAAAGTCCGCGCGCTGGACAAAGCTCCCGATCTGGCCCCCGCGCCGCGCATCGACCGTGGCCCGCGCCGGGACGGTCCGCCCTCCGACAAACCCTACCGCAAAGGCGGCGGCAAACCGCGTGACGACCAGCGCGATGATCGCCGCGACGACAAGCCCCGTGAACATGGCGCCGCCAAACGCAAATTCGACGACAAGCGCCGCGCGCAGGAAGCCGAAGGCGTGACCACGCCCTACAAGCCGAAGGGCAAGGGCAAGCCGTCCGGCGACAAACCCAAGTGGGACAAACCCAAGGGTGACGGACCCAAGGGCGGTAAGCCAAAAGGCAAACCCTATGCGGGCAAGCCTGCTGGCGACAAACCCAAGGCTGCGGCCCCAAAGCCCAAGGGCAAACCGGGCGCATCCGACGCGTCAAAGAGCTTCCGCAAACCCGGTGCGAAACCAAGTGGGCCGAAGGGTGGCGCAAAAGGAAAGCCGCCCCGGCAGGGCGGCTTTGACAAGCCCAAACGCAATAGTTGAGCTTTACCTGTCGCGGAACTGCGGCTCGCGCTTCTCGACGAAAGCGGCCATGCCCTCTTTCTGATCCTCGGTGGCGAACATCGAGTGGAACAGACGCCGTTCGAACAGCACCGCCTCGCTCAGCGGAAGCTGATCGGCGCGGTGTACCGCTTCCTTGATCGCCATGACCGAAATCATCGACTTCTCGGCGATCTTCTTGGCCGCCGAGGTCGCTTCGTCCATCAGCTTCTTGCAGGGCACCACGCGGCTCACCAGCCCGGCGCGTTCGGCTTCTTCCGCGTCCATGAAACGCCCGGTAAGGTTCATGTCCATCGACTTGGCGCGACCGACCAGCCGGGTCAGACGCTGCGTGCCGCCCATCCCGGCCATGACGCCGAGGTTCACCTCGGGCTGACCGAACTTGGCGGTGTCGGACGCGATGATGAAGTCGCACATCATCGCCAACTCGCAGCCCCCGCCCAGCGCAT